>NZ_ASWH01000002.1:309212-618425 GCF_000407545.1 Enterococcus gilvus ATCC BAA-350
TTCGCCATCGAGGATTTTTTCCATACTGCGGGAATTTAGCTGCAAGCTTCTCAGTGACGTTGAATAATCCGATAATAATTTGAAACAGCAAATAAATAGATAATCGCCAGCGTATACGGCCGTGTCATTTCCAAAGGTCGAACGAATCGTCGGCAATCCACGGCGTAATTCAGAATCATCGACGATATCGTCATGGATCAATGTCGCTGTGTGCAGCATTTCGATCGACGCGGCGAGGGCCGTGGCTTTTTTTTCGTCCTGTTCAGGACCGAATTGAGCGAATAGAAGCTGATATGCCGGGCGCAGAAGCTTGCCGCCAGCATGGATCATATCTAGTACAGCAGATTCCACTTTTTTATTTTTTAATTTCACGACGTCTTCCATTAAGTGCAGTGTCGTCGTCAATTGCTTCGCAAGATCAGGATAATCTTGCCACATAGGATGAAGTTTCATTTTGGCTGGCCTCCTGAGCCTTTATTCGATTTCTTGGTCTGCTCATAATCTAATTGGAATTTTTGCAGCGCTCGTACATGCTTCAGTAGGTAGTTCCCAGCGATCCCGATAACGATCCCAGCAAGGATACCCATGAAGGACATGACAGGCAAGTACAGCATGACCGTCCAGGATTGAGCGATCCAGCTAGCAACTAAAAGCTGACCCACGTTATGAAGAAACCCGCCGGCAGCACTGATACCAATGATGCTGACACGCTTAGGGCCGAGACTTTTGACGAGAAGCATGCCGAAATAACTCAACAAAGAGCCGCTCATACTATATAAAAACGTTGACACGGTTCCGCCTAAGAGGGTCGTTAAGATCAGACGCATCCAAATCAGGCGAAAGCTGTCGCGTTTTGGCATCGTAAAAATAGCAACGATTGTTATTAAATTGGCAAGTCCCAACTTTGCTCCTGGCGCAAATGCGAAAGGGGACGGGAACATATTCTCGATCAAGCCCAAAATAACACCTTGGGCGACGAGTAGGGCTATATAGATCAACTTTTGTGTTTTATTCATAATGAAGACAGCTAATAAATGACGCTGCCAGGTTCCCCTCCGTCTGAGGATTTGATTTCAATCAACAATTTATGAGGCAAGCACACGATAGTCTCGCCAGATTGGTCGATCCATCCGCGTCGAACACAGATTTGATCTCCGCAGTCGGCTTCTTTGATTCGAATCCGACCATCTTTGACTTCGATCAGGTTATAATCTCCGTCTTTTTCTTCGTAACGATACGTGTAGGTTTGGGATTTATCAGATAGATCGAAGGTTTTGATTTCTTCTCCATCGACTGAAAGGACCGCTTCTTGTGTCGAACTAGAGGCGCGATTCAGACTAAAGACCACAACAGGTGCAAAGGAGAGCAGCACAAGAAGAAGAATAATGAGACCATCCCAAGGGCGCAGCAAACTATTTTTTGCAAGATCCTTCAGCTTCAACATAAACACCTCTTACTTGTTCTCTTGATTTGTAGGTTGATTCGGGTATAAATCTTTTCTTATCATAACATAAAGAAAGTTCTAAAGAGAAAAACAAGCCCTTTAGAACTTTCCTTCATTATTCATTCAATTAATTTGAATCGTTTTTTCCATAAATGGATCGTGGCGTACCATACCACCATTTGCCTGTTTTACGTTGAATCCAAGGAATCACCCAACGGTCAAGTCCTAGTGCACGACCAGAGCCGTTCATCAAAGCAAAGGCAACGAAGATAAACCAGATGTTGACCCAGTAGAACATGCCTGACAGACAGAAGACAACAGTCAAACCGATCGTCGCAGCACTTGCCAACCAAGTGAACAATCCGAAGATCAAGGCTAAAGCGATACCGATTTCCACAAAGGTCATGAATTTCTGCATGAACAATGCAACGTCTCTATTTGGCATCATAACTTCCATGATGTTTGCGAACCAGTGGGGCATTTTTTCAAAGACCGGCATTGGATTTTCACCAAAAGCATAGCTGAAGCCAAAATGTGTTGCTGTCGCAGCGGCATCTGTTGCACCGCCAGCAGCACCTGTTGCCGCAGTCGTTGCTTCGGCTGCATGAGCACCTGCCGCCGAAGCGCCAGTAGTCACTTGTTCTTGCAACCAAGGGAAAGGAAAGACCACTTTATCTGTAAACCATGAGCCGTCTCCGAACCAAGAAGTAGGATTTAAATACTGACCGTCTCCAACAATTTTCTTAGAAGATTCGATCAACCACATTGAGCCATAGAAGACACGCAATGGCACGCTCCATAAAACATTGCCGTAACGGGAAGAATGTCCACGCGTAACATTGCGATCATTCTTGATATGGAAGAATTCATGCATCATGTATTGGAACATGTAGTACCCAGAACGAATCGTGAAGAAGTACAACAGGTTCACTAAATGTTTTACGACGATCGCCAGAAAACCAGACAGGTGGAACTTGTCCATCAAGTTCGCGACGCCCCATTTAGAACCGATCGAAACCATAAATCCTTGATAATTGCTTTTGAATTCGTGTTTTGGTGTGTTCTTGATCTTCGCGACAATATTCGCTGCTGCCGTGTGTCCTGTTTGTTCCGCTGCTTGAACGATCTGCGGAGTAGGGCGGCCATCGCTGTTCTCTTCGTAATGAACCAAGTCACCGATAATATAGATGTCTTTCTCTTCGTAGCCTTTTGCTTGCATGTACTCGTTGGCGAATAACCGTTGCCCGCGCGCAGCTTCAAGTCCAAAGTCCGCCGCGTCAGAAGTTCCTTTGACTCCGGCAGTCCAGATCAAGGTGTTTGTAGGGATTTGTGAACCATCCTTCAAAATGATGTGATCTGCGGTTACTTCAGTGATAGGGGCGCCTTTTTTCAATTGGATGCCTTTTTTCATCATGAAGCGTTCTGCTTTTTCAGCATCTTTCCGATCCAGCATATTCAAGATAGTAGGAAGGGCTTCTACGACCATCAATGTGAATTCTTCAGGACGCAATTTGTGCTGTTTCGCTAAAACCGCTTTCCATTCCATCAATTCGCCGATCATTTCGATTCCTGTGAATCCTGATCCACAAACGACAAAGGTCAACATCGCGCGACGTTTTGCTTCATCTGGTTCTGCGGCTGCTTTTGCCACGGTATCTTCGATGTGTTTTCTGATCTTGATCGCATCTTCCATGGACCACAACGTAAATCCGTGTTCCTTCACGCCAGGAGTACCAAAGTCATTTGGTTCACCACCCATACCGATGATCAGTTGATCAAATGGGTATTTGCCTAACTTCGTTTTAACGATCTTTTTGTCTTTGTCGATCCCAGTAACTGTATCTGTCACTAATGAAACATTCTTCTGACGAGCAAATAAACGTTGTAGGTCGTATTGCACAGCCTCCGGTTCTACCCGTCCGCCCGCTACTTCGTGTAATTCGGTCATCATTGTATGGTAAGAGTGACGGTCGATCAAGGTGATCTCAACATCATCTTTTTTTAACTTCTTGGCCATAAATTTCGTTGCTGCAACACCTGCATACCCTGCACCCACAACGACAATTTTCTCTTTCGCCATTGATAATCCGCTCCTTTTAAATGATAATGACTGCACAATGAATATGCATTGATAATAAATGAACAATCGAATATATTATACATTTACTTTATTTCTTTGTCTACGGTAATTATTCTCATTTGATAATGGTGGTATTCTAATAATTAAATTAAAAACTAAGGTTATATGTAAAAAAACTATGTACAAAACTTGAGAAGTGATTTAGAATGATTCTTGTTTAATGAATCACAAAAAAAGAAAAAAGGTGGAGTTACTCATGAAAATGAAAAAAATAGTATCAGGGTTTGCTGTCGTTGCATTTTCTACACTAGCTTTAGCTGCTTGCGGCGGAAACAATGATAAAGACGCTGCGTCAAGCTCAAGTTCAACTGCAAGTTCTTCAGAAGCTGCAAAACCAGCAGAAAAAGAAGCAGGCGGCGATTTAAAAGACGGAACATACAAGCTTGAAGAAAAAAATTATGCAAATGGCTATCGCGTTGTCTTCGATATGACAGTTAAAGATGGCAAAATCACAAAATCAAATTATGATTATCTGAACGAAGACGGCAAATCAAAACAAAAAGATGCCGACTACGAAAAGAAAATGAAAGAAAAAACAAAAACTGGTCCTAAAGAATACATTCCAGAATTGAATAAATCTTTAGAACAAACGCAAAATCCAGATGCGGTTGAAGTAGTGACAGGCGCGACTCATTCAAGCGAAAGCTTCAAAAACTACTCTCAACAATTAGTACAAGCTGCTCAAGCTGGTAAAACAGATACGATTGAAATCGACAATGGTGCGGACTTGAAAGACGGCACGTACAAATTAGAAGAAAAGAACTATTCTAACGGCTACCGTACAGACTTCAGTATTACTGTTGCTGGTGGGAAAATCACTGAATCAAACTACGATAACGTGGACAAAGACGGCAAATCTAAAAAAGATGACGCTGACTACGAAAAGAACATGAAAGCTAAAAGCGGTGTAGGACCAAAAGAATACATCGAAGACTTGAACAAAGGCTTAGTAGAAAAAGGCGCTCCAGCAGATGTAGAAGTTGTCACTGGTGCTACTCATTCTTCACACGCTTTCCAAACATATGCAGCACAATTAGTAAACGCTGCAGAAAAAGGCAACACAGAAACAATCCAAGTAGACAACATCGTAATGAAAAAATAATTCCTTTATCAATAGGGAATCTTAGAAGAGCTGGGGTTTCCCCAGCTCTTTTTGTCAGTCCAACTTTTCGCAGTATCTAGAATAGTGCAATCAGTATAAAATGATTATCAAGTAAAGCAATAATGAAGTTTAGTTGGATGATATGTCAGCGAACCTGTAGATAAATTTTGTCAAAAATTTATTTCCTAGAAGCGGAGATGACTGTCAGTCTTTTCTTAGTTGGCAATCAATAACTTTCTAAATGATTATTACTATAGAAGAAACAGGATTCCTATTCCAGACAAAAAGTTTCTTAAAGTACTTTGAAAATAGGTTCAAAAAGGCTATGATTAGGTGAAAAAAATTTAGCTTTAGTAAAGGAAGTATGGAAGTGAAAAAACGAGCATTAATTTTGGTTTTTGGTCTATTAACGATTTTTCTAGCGGCCTGTGGAGGCAGCAAACCGAAGATCAATCAAAAACCTTATGAAGATAAACAGTTTTTAATGGGTACATATGTCCAAATGCGCATCTATGATGATGGGAAAAAAGAGGTCTTGAAGCCTGCCTTTAAGCGGGTAAAAGAATTGGCGGATAAAATCACGGTCAATCAGAAGGGTTCCGAGATTGACGAGATCAATCAAGAGGCGGGCGTAAAGCCAGTTAAAGTTACCGATGATATGTATTATTTGCTGAAAGAAGCCTACAAATACAGTGAAGATTCAAAGGGCGGCTTTGACATGGCGATCGGCTCGATCACTTCGCTATGGCGAATCGGCTTCCCTGATGCGCGCAAGCCGGATCAAAGTGAGATCGATCAAGCCTTGAAGCTGGTCAATTATCACGATGTGGTATTCAACGATGATGAACAAACGGTCTTTCTAAAAGAAAAGGGCATGAAATTGGACCTAGGTGCCATCGCCAAAGGCTATATTACAGATGAAGTCGTGAAAGTCATGAAGGAAAATGGTGTAACTACAGCGATCATCGACCTTGGAGGAAATGTCTTTGTAATGGGGAACAGTCCTCGTGGAAATCAAAAGGAAGATTGGACCGTGGGGATTCAAGACCCAAACCAGGCTCGAAATGTCGTTTTAGGAAGTGTTCCTGAGACCAATATGTCACTAGTCACTTCTGGAATTTACGAACGCTATCTGGAAGTAGATGGAAAGACGTACCATCATCTGTTCAATCCGAAGACGGGGTATCCTTTTGATAACGATCTTGCAGGCGTAACGATCGTGTCGAAAAAATCCATTGACGGGGACGGTCTGTCTACGGCAGTCTTTTCAATGGGCGTGAAAGATGGGATGAAGTACGTGGAGGATCTAAAGGATACGGAAGCTATTTTCGTTACACGCGATGACAAAGTCTATGTGACCTCTGGCCTGAAGGATGTCTTCGAGCTGAACAAAGAGGCAGGCTATACGATGGGCGACGAGAAGGATATGAACTAATATGACAAGAGAAAGCTTTTTTGATCTAGTAGAAATACGCACCAAATTAGCAAGTCTGTTTCCATTTATAATTGCGGTGCTGTTTGCGAATACGTATTTCCATTCCTTCCATTGGGGAAAAACGCTCTTTTTCTTCTTTGGGATGCTGGCTTTTGATATGGCAACGACCGCCATCAATAATTACATGGATTTTCGCAAAGCCCACTCAGAAGAATATAAATATCAAGAAAATGTTATCGGAAGAGACAAGCTTTCTGAAAAGACCGTCGTACTGATCATTTTTGGACTGATTGGTTTCGCGGCAATTGTAGGAATCACCTTGGCAATTCAAACGGGCTGGCTGTTACTTGTCATGGGTTGTGCTTGTTGTTTTATTGGTGTTTTCTATACATTCGGTCCGATTCCGTTATCTCGGATGCCGCTAGGTGAAGTGTTCAGCGGGGTGACGATGGGACTGGGGATTTTTGCCATTACGATCTATATCAATTCGTATGATAAGAGACCATTCTTCATGGAGCTGGATTTGCAGCATTTTGCGATTACCGGAAGTACCACCGCAGTATTGGCTGTTATCTGGGCATCATTGCCCTTGATCGCTACGATCGCAAATATTATGCTGGCTAATAATATTTGCGATCTGGAGCAGGATATTACGAATCACCGATACACCTTGCCGTTTTATTTGGGTAAAAGAAATGCGGTGATCTTGTTCAATATTCTTATGTACAGTTCGTACATCG
Source organism: Enterococcus gilvus ATCC BAA-350 (assembly GCF_000407545.1). NCBI lineage: Bacteria > Bacillati > Bacillota > Bacilli > Lactobacillales > Enterococcaceae > Enterococcus > Enterococcus gilvus. Next base: position 316,074 of record NZ_ASWH01000002.1, read on the forward strand.
CGATTGTTATTGGATGGATCGCTGGGATTTATGAGTGGCCGATCCTCTTGACTTTCCTGAGTTTAGTGAGGGTCTATCCCCAGACAAAGGCATTTACAAAAGAACAGATCAAAAGAAAAACATTTATCTTTTCAATCAAAAATTTGGTCGCCTTCAATAGCTGTTACGCGATCGGTCTTACTGCGACCATTCTCTTGCAGATTTTTATTGGCTAAATAGACATACACCACAGGCAGGTGGAGCCGTCGCTTGCCTGCTGGTGTAGTCTATTTTTATGTATATATCTAGAAAAAAGGAACTGAAACGGGGAACTGACACTATGGAGAATATGAAGGACTTAAAACACGCCTCTAAAAAAATGACGAAAGAACATTTCTTTGAACTTGTGCAAATACGTACAAAGTTCGCTGGAATTTTTCCTTTTGTCATTGCTGTGCTGTTTACGAATACCTATTTCCATTCGTTTCATCCAGGAAAAACAATGATTTTCTTTTTCGGGATGTTCGCTTTTGATTTGGCGATCACAGCAATCAATAACTATATGGATTTTAAAAAGGCCCATTCAGAGACCTATAAGTACGAAGAAAACATTATTGGACGCGAAAATTTGTCCGAAAAGCAGATTCAACGACTGATTATTGGCTTAGTAGGATTTGCGGCGATCATAGGACTCATATTAGTTGTTCAAACGGGCTGGATGCTGTTGCCGATGGGAGCGGCTTGCTTTTTTGTTGGTGTGTTTTACACGTATGGTCCCATTCCGCTGTCACGGATGCCCTTAGGAGAAATTTTTAGTGGCGTGACGGAAGGGTTAGGGATTTTTGCAATTACGATCTACTTGAACACTTACGACCAGCGGCTCTTTTTCATGGAGCTAGACAGGAATCACTTCGCAGTGACTGGCGACACGAGGGCTGTATTGGCCGTCATTTGGGCAGCGTTGCCTTTGATGCTGACGATCGCGAATATTATGCTGGCAAATAACCTGTGTGACTTGGAACAAGATATTCAAAATCATCGGTATACGCTGCCTTTTTATATCGGACGTGAGTGGGGGATTCGCTTATTCAATGGTTTGATGTATAGCTGTTATGGCGTGATCTTTGTTGGAATGCTCACCGGCATCTATCAGTGGCCGATTCTGCTGGTTTTTGTCAGTCTGGTAAAAGTGATTCCTCAAACCGCCCGCTTCACACAGGTACAGATCAAAACTAAAACATTTCCATTGGCCGTTGAAAACTTGATTGTCTTCAATAGCTGCTATGCGGCAGGGCTTCTGATTACGATGATTTTACAACGTATATAAAAAAACAGCGATCAATTGATTCGCTGTTTTTTTTTTTACATTGATTGGATCAAAAAAGTCACAAGGCTCACGACGCCTAAGCCGGTCACCAGCACAAATAGAAGTTTGTCTCGTTTGGTGGCGAAAATCGGACGGTGGTACGTATGGCTGTTCCATAACCAAAAGACAATGCCCAACGCATAAATACCGATACAATAAAGTAAATTTAAAATGCCGGAGGAGTACAGCATATAGATGCCATAAACGATCCCGCCGATAGCTAACACTTGTTGTCCTTTATGTTTTTTCCCTTTCGCGATCTGCCATAAGAAAGCGGCAGACAAGACATAAGGGACGAGCACCATTGTTGTTGCCGTGTCAGTCACCGCTTGGAAAGCATCCATCGCCCAACGAGAAATCAAAAAGACGACCTGCATGATCACACCGTTCAGGATCAAAGCGTTTACTGGTGCGTTTTGTTTATTGGCTTTTCCTAGGAAAGCGGGGAACATTTTGTCCTGTGCCGCATCAAATGAAATTTCCGCCGCTAAGATCGTCCAAGAAATCCAAGCGCCCAATACGGAAATAATGACACCGACATCGATCATATGAGCCGCCCAAGGGCCTGTGGATGCGCGCAACACACCGCTCAATGAAGGGCTTGGCAAATTCGCAAGCTGTTCCTGCGGCAATGAACCAAAGCTCAGCATCACGATCAGCACGTAGATCGCAAGCGTCGTGCTGTAGCCGATCAGTGTCGCGCGGCCCACATCTCGTGCCCGTTTCGCACGGCCAGACAGGACAACGGCGCCTTCAATCCCGACAAATACCCACATGGTTTGGAGCATCGCGTGGCGAATCTGAGTAGGGATTCCGCCGAGCTGTTTGCCATTCAGCATCATATTTTTAGCGAAGATGTCCATTGAAAAGGTCTGGTACTTAAAATGAATAAACAAAAGAAAAATCGCCATCAAGATGGGCACCACTTTTGCACTCGTGGCGATGGTATTTAAAAGACTGGCTGTACGAATTCCGCGAGCGACTAAAAAGACCACGCCCCAGATCATAAATGTCCCTAAAAATAAACCGATTCGACCGCCCGAGCCGCCGATCGACGGGATGAATTTGCTCAATGCATCTAAGAATAAAATAACGAAAGATACATTTCCGATTATATTGCTCAGCCAATAGCCCCAAGCGGAATTGAAGCCGACATAATCGCCAAAACCGTCTTTTGCATAATAATAGATTCCCCCAATGATCTCTGGTGTCTCCTTTGAAAGAGTCTGAAAAACTTTAGCGATGAAGAACACACCGATCCCAGTGATCAGCCAGGCAAGCAAGGAAGCAACGACCCCCGCTGATTGGGAAATACTGCTTGGTAAATTAAATACACCGCCGCCAAGCATCGAGCCGATCACGATCATGCTCAGTCCTAGCAGACTCATTTCTTTTGTATGATTATCCGGCGTTTGATTCTGATCCATAACTTCTCCTTTAATTCATAGGCATAGACGTATCTTTCGAAAAACGAAAAATGCTCTTTATTTAGTGAACTACGGCTTCTATCGAAACACTCACTTTCTTTGTGACGTTGAAAATGTAGGATTCAAGAAACACAGTTTCTATATAAGCATACTTATGCAAAAATAACCAGAAGTAGGGGATAAAACTAATCAGTTTTGCCTTAAATAATTGCCATTTTCTTTTAATAGGATTCAAGGAATACGAACAAACAGGTAAAATCCGCAAATTCACATCTTTTTAAACAAAAAACAGGGCTGTATAAATGAGAAATAACTTTGTATAAAAATGTATCAACGTGTTATTGATGTCATCATGATGTCATGTTTATGGAGGGTTCAAGTAAGCCCCGCCTTCGCAGATAAGTCCTTATTATTTTTAAAGTTTTGTCGTAATCCTTTTGGAACAGGGTGTTTTTTTATAGAGTGGAGTGTTAGAATTGGGACAGCGAGGAGGTCTATGATGAATATTAGAGCAGCAGTACCCGCGGACGCCGCGTCTTTGTCCGCGATTTATGCACCTTACGTTGAAGAAACGACAATTACTTTTGACTATGACGTACCGAATACGAAGGATTTTGTTCAAAAAATCGCAGAAATTAGTGAAAAATACCCTTACTTAGTGGCAGAAGAAGAGGGACACATTTTAGGCTACGCGTATGCACATGCCTATAAAGAACGAGCAGCTTACGACTGGGCGGTGGAGGTCAGTGTTTATGTAGACCGTGACAAACGTGGCAATGGTGCAGGAAGAAAACTATATCAAGCGTTAGAAGCAACGTTGAGAAAGCAGAACGTGGCGATTCTAACAGCATGTATCACAGGCGGAAATCAAGCCAGTATTCATTTTCATGAAAAATTAGGGTATCGCGAGGTCGCGAATTTCCCTAAAATCGGCTACAAATTTGAGCAATGGCTAGATGTCATTTGGCTGCAAAAGTTTTTAATGGAGGTAGAAGGGGAAATGCCGCCTTTTATCCCTTTCCCTGAACTATGAACCTTATAAAACGATGGCACCTGAATACGAAAAAAGAAAAAATACTTGTTGGTTTTGTTGTTTTAGCGATTCTTTTTCGGCTTCTGATTGCTGTGGAGATGCCTGTCAAAGTGTATATGCAGGCAGGATATGATGACGCGCTATCCATCAATCAGGCGTTGAACATTTTAGCCGGTAAGTGGCTAGGACCCTACAATGCAGGGATCTTGACTAAAGGATTGTCTTTTACCTTCTTTTTACTAGTGAATCATTTTTCAAGGCTGTCATATCCGCTCTTTTTATGTTTGATCGATATGCTCGCAGCAGTTACGATGGTTAGGGCGTTAGCGCCGCTGATTAAGAACAAGTACCTAAGTGCTTTTGGCTTCTTATTTCTCATTTACTCACCAGCGACTTTGGCCTCCGATTTTTCTTTGCGAATTTATCGAAACAGCTTAGTGTTTGCGGCTGTCCTCTTTGTTTTGGCAGGGATCTTAGGGCTGTATTTACGAAGGAAAGACACGATCCATCAGCGCCTTCCGTGGTCGATCCTGCTAATGGCAGCTTTTCCTTTTTTCTGGTTTTTACGAGAAGATTCGATTTGGTTAGTTCCTTTCTATGCCGTCGCTACGATTTTTACACTTTTGGGTATCCTAGCGGGAAAAGAACCGCTGGGTGGGTCACCGAAGGAAAAGATTCGTACTTTTTGGCAGTCTGTAAAAACGACGAAAAAAAGAAAAATACTTGGGAATTTTTTACTTTTAATCGCACCTGTTTTATTTACGGTCGGTGAGTCCTTACTGATCTCCAAGATGAATGAAGATCATTACGGTATCTTCACAACGAATGATCGAACAAAGACATCCTTTGCCAAGATGACGGAACATCTGATCCAAATTGATAATCGCGGGTATGATACACCAGAGATCGCTGAAGACAGCGGGATCTGGGTGTCGAAAAAAACATTCGCGAAGGCGGAGGAAGTCTCACCGACATTTGCGAAGTACCATCAAGGGATTCACTGGATGCTGAACGACTCAATCTGGCCTGATTCTTGGCCTGTCAAAAATGGCGAGCTGCCTGGAGATATGTTTGTCTGGGGCTTAAGGGAGATGTTCCAGCGAGAGGGTTTGTATAAAGATGGCCGTGAAAACGAAAAAGTCTTTAAAAAGATCAATCGTGAACTGGAGCAAGGATTCAAGTCTGGGGAGTTAACCAAGAAGAATATGCTTTTCGTCTCAAAACAAAGCAATGGGAAAAAACTGGAAGATCTGAGTAAAGTAGCAAATTATATGAAAGCTGGAATCATTGAGACCACCTTCTATAAAAGCTATCAAACAAGTTACGGGGGTTCGATCTTCGTGCCAGAGCAACCTGCGGAGAAAGTCCTGGATTTGGTAAATGTACGTTCTGTTTCTACTATTAAAAAGGGCATGGAGGCAGAAGCGAAACGAACGCGGCCAATCGTACGAATCGTCAATGGCATGATCTGGATCTACCGTATTCTTTCTCCTCTATTAATGCTGATCAGCTTGGGGATGTTCGTCTTGTCGACGTTCACCTACGCTAAAAAGAAACAAACGCGGGCTGTTTTGTCAGAGTATTTGATCATAGTTCTTGGTCTGCTGCTGACGTATGTTGTCTATCTTTTTGGCGTGTCGTGGTTCGCTACTTGGGCACCGAAGGGAAAGGGCTTGTTCATGTTCTTCTATACTGGAGCGGGCGTTCCTTTGATCCAAGTCCTTCAGTTGTTGGGCCTTTCACTCGCGATGAGAAAGGCAAAAGGCGACCTTTTTATAAAGAAATTGGATTGAATGAGGGTCGTCTCACAGTATTCTAATCAAATTCAATAAGAATTGTTACGAGCCTATACCAATGGTTTGCTATCCTTGCATTGTAAACGTAAGGAGGGCCCTAATAGAGCAATGAAACAAGAGAAGAACACTTCGAAAAACGGAGTAAAAACCATTGACTTTCTAGTAGAAATGTTGGCGTTGTTCATCCTGATTTCCTTAACTATTTATGCCATTAAAACAGGTAAATTATTCTAGTTTAAAAATTTGTATAAAAAACATTGTTGTTAAATCTAACGAAATCCTTTTATAATTAGGGTTTCGTTTTTTTATTATGTTATAAATAAAAATCTAATGCATGCTAATAAATCTATCTTTATATAGAAAAGGGGCAAAAAAGGGGCAAGGTTCTACAATTTTTCTAAATTGTCCTTCAAAACTTTTTTTGCATTCTTGGTAACATGTGTATATATTTTTTCTGTGATACCGCTATGTTCATGGCCAACGCGATCTTGTATTACATATAGAGGAACTCCTAGTTCTGCGAGTTTGGAGATATGAGTATGTCTGAAAATATGCAAGCTAACTGGTTTGTCAATTCTCATCTTCGCTTTATGGTTTCTCAAGTAAGTATTGAGGGAAGAGTTCAAGAATGGTGTACCCTGAGACGTTTGAAATAGAAAATGACCGTTCGGATTCATTTTTATAAGTTCCTTGTAAATAGCTATAGCGTTTTCAGGGATATCTATTTCTCTCATTCCAGCATTACTTTTTGTCGAGTTAGATTTCTTCATGTATTTTACTCTTCTTTTATCGAGCATAGTCCCAGAGATATTAACATGATATGTTTCATCACTCTTTTTATAAACATCATTCTTGTCTAGAGCAAGAGCTTCCCCGGGTCTCATTCCAGTATAATATAGCCATTGGAATAATAATGAATATCGTTTATTGTGTTGATCAACATATTCAACTAAACGTTTATATTCATCTTCCTCAAGAAACTTATCTTTTATTTTCCCGGAGCGCTCATCTCGTTTTCGTTCTACAACAACTTGGGGGATGGGATTAATTTCAATATAATGATGCTTAGCAGCATAGGAAAATAATTTATTCAGCTTCCCTTTCATCATCGATATATAGTTGTTTGCTAGATTTTCTGAGTATAACAACTTCTCGAGCACTTCAACTAAATCTGATGGGGTTATAGTGGATACCAACCAGTTATATGGCAAATTATTTTTAAAAGTATTAAACGCATATTTTGTAGTTACATAGGTAGCTTCTTTTACTTGTTTTTTGTAATAGGGGAGCCACTCATCGACCAAGTCTTGAAAAGTCAGGGTAGGTTTTCTCAACGGTTTCTGATTTAACCGTCGATCGATTTTTTCATCCAATAACTTCTGAGCCTCTTTTTTTGTATCTCGAGTTTTATTAGCCATTGTAACCGAAACTTTTTTCCTTGTTCTCGTTTTCGGGTCAAAATATCGATCGCAATACTTATAAACTTTTTTTCCTTTAGAATTTTGAATTTCTTCGATCCACATAATAAACCGCCTTGTATATTTATTTCATTGATTAATACAAAAAAACCACTTGTTGATTTAAAGCCATGAATAGAAAGGCAAAGAGTATATGAATACACTTGAAAAATACAAACGTATGTTCTTTTTGATGTTAAAAGAAAAGCCCGAAGGCTAGGTAATATAAATATCATCTATTTCTGAAGGAGTGAACAGTCTTTGAATTTTCGATTTATTACCAAGTGATATCTGATTGTAATTAATGCCAATCAATGGTCCCATCGTCTTTCGATGAAACTTCCATAATAATTTTAATTGCTTTGATAGGTCTCTAAAGTATTGATGAGAATTAGATTCAATAAAATTATTGAGATAGAAGAAAGAACCGATATTAGCTAAGGGATCATGAATAATTTGTGATTTTACTTTAAATAGATTGAAATACACTTGAATATCCGTTTGTATTTTATAAAGATTTACATTTTCAGGATCAGTATAATACTCTTTCAATGTAGTATAGGAAAATCCTTTGACAGAAGAATACTCAAGAGTATCCTTTTTTTCATGATATACAATAAATCTAATAACAGATTCTGCTAATCCGCGAAATACTGAGGACGAAATAAAATCATCATGAAGAGGTAAGATATAAAGAAGCTCAAAATAAGAATTTCTAATTTCTTTTAAGAAATTCTGATCTCCTTGAGTTTGTGCAACATCAATACAAAGATCTGTATGAAAAATTATTTTTTGAATTAGTTTATACGTCTCAAAAAAAGTAGGATTATTAAATTCTTTTATTATTGATGAGTTAGGGAAATTGTCTGCTACAAATAATTTGTAATCATCTAAGAAAAAGTTATTATTTATTTGGCTCACCGACTAAACCTACTAATGATGTCATTGAGATCTGAATTGTTATTATTCGTTTTTACTTCGCCTTTAAATAAAGTTTTCAATTTTATTGTAAGATTTTTCAATTGCTCATCATTCATATTTTCGATTTCTCTTGAGACTTTAGCTAGAAGCGCCGTTCTATTTTTGAAAAGATAATCTTTCAAATAGTTTAGCCCAATAGAATCAATAAATGGGCGAAGATCAGGGTTATGAGGGAATAAGTCTTTTGAGAGAATCAATGACGTTAAAAGACCATACATAGTCAAACGAAGTTTGTCTATGTTTTTTCTTGAGTCTAGTTTCAAAATTTCATTGACTAGTAATTTATCAGAAATCATTCTCTTACTCTCCTTCCAGTATTTTTATTCTTTGCTTAAACTCCTCGGTCAAATTGCTAAGGTTAGCTAAGCTTTTGGTATTATTATAATCCAAGATGAAGTAATTTGCTTTCTTTTTTAACGCGTTGTTATATTCAAACACCTCATCAAAGAAATACAAATTGTATTTCTTGAGTTTTACATTTGATTTTATCGAATTAATAATTGATGACGCACGTTCCTCCTTAAAAAAATTGAACGGATTGAAAATAATCCCCATATTTCTTAGAGTTTTAGTTTGATATTTTCTAGCATCCGTGAGTTTCACTTTTTCAACAACTTCTTCTAGTAGAGAAATACCAAGAATAGAATATGCATCAACTCCTACAGGAACAATATAATAGTCACTGGCGTTGAGAGCAGCAGTAGTATAGTAGGAATATGTGGGAGGGCAGTCTATTAGTATATAATCATAAAAATTTGATAGCTTATTATTTAAGATATAATTGTCCAGAGCATTCTCTTTACCAGCACCGCCGAGAGTGTTCTCAATAAAAATGGTTGTTAATTCACCAGGAATAATATGATACATAGGAAGCTTTAAAATTACCTCGTCAGGCTTAGGTTGGCGAGCACTATCAACAAATAGTTGACTTATAGACTTACTTGTTGTTTTAATCTTGTGTTTTCTTCTCCTTTTATCTTTTTCTTTTTCAGATTCTGGTAATTCTTCATATAGAGATGTACTCATATATCCGTGTTTTGAAAAAACTGATTGTGTCAAATTAGATTGAGGATCTACATCAATAAATAATACTTTATAGCCATCCTTTGCTAATGAATACCCAATTTCTTTACATAAAGCTGTTTTGCCAACTCCACCCTTCATATTCAAGAACGAAATGATAGTTCCAGTCATCTTTATTCCTCCCTTTTTCTGCCGAAAAATATTTTACGAAAATACTATTAAAAAATCAATTCCCCGAACCGGAATCGAACCGGCGTCGCCAGGCGGGGAGGGTGGAGCTAGCCTTTTTCTCGTAAGACTTTTTCAATGTCTTTTTTCGCTTGCACATAGTAGTTAGCTACTTGCTTGGCAGACTTGTGATCCAAGTCCACTTTTCCCATATAAATAATTGCTACATCGTGAGCAGCTTTTCTAATTTCTTCATCTGACATTTCGATTCACCTTCTTTCTTTTTGGATCTAATCGAACTTGCAGAGTTAGGTGGGAAGGCAGTACTAGTTTCTAGGAGCGCGATATCCGGCTCTTTCAGCTTCATCAACTGTTTTAAACCAAGCTGCTGGATTTGTTGTTTTATCATAGTATCTGCTCCCTGGAACGTGATATATTCCGTTGTTAGAACCTTTGATTAATCCGTTTCCGTTGGCATCCACGTATTCTGACCCATTTGTTTGAGCAGGAGTAGGAGCAGCTTGTTGAGCTCTGGCTTCGCTCTGAGCGGCTTCTGCTTGCTTCTGCGCTTCAATTCGTTGTTGTTCTTCTGCTTGTTTTTGAGCTTCAACTCGCTGCTGCTCTTCTGCGGCTTGTTGTGCTTTTATTTCTGCATTTTTTCGTTCTTCTTCTTTTCGTTGTGCTGCTTCAATTTCGTTTTTAGTTTTACTTGTTCCATCTGAATAATTCAAAGTAACATCATCTTGTACATTGAAAATATAAACATTAAATTTGATATCGTCAGATTTAATTGATTGAGCCATCAAGTGAACGCCACGTGCTAGAAGCTCATCACCACGGAAGACAGGTGTTACTGAGTACCGGACATAGTTATCTTTACTTTTTTCAAGATAGTACTTGATATCCATTTCAAAACGAAGCATCTCAGGATTGTTCAATTGAGCTGTTCCAGTTATAAGGTTTTTCCAATTATCGTTTTCACCAGAAAGGGCATACCCAATCAAATGAGATCGATTGTAAAGATATCCTTTGTTGATTTTCTTATTATGCCACCCTGTAGGTTTAACATTAGAAATATCTCCACGTTTAGCTGTAGGCATTAACGATTGATTTAACATAGCTTCTGCAGTTGTCGCACGGTTGAGTTGATCAAGATCGCCATATTTTTCCCATGCTTTGTTTGCTAACGATAGATCATCCTCAGAAAAAATAGGGTTGTTGTCATTTACTTCAATTGTTTGGGTGCTACTATAATCTAAATTTGCAAGAGTAGTGTTATCTTGTTTCATTCGATTATCAAAAGAAATTAGTGCCTGTTTTTGCTTGTTCTTTTCATCTGTTGATTTTTTCTTATCTTCCTTTTCTTTGGACGAGCTTGAAGCAGATTTACTTTTCATCTTATTTGGCTGAGTGGTACTAATAGTTGTTTCTGCTGTCTTATGTTCAGATGGTTCTGTTAACATGCCACCTGCGATAAAAACTATAAAAGTTCCAAGAATAATGAAAAGCTCAGGTTTCTTTGGGGACTTTTTGAAAAAAGCTCTAATTAATCTTAAAACACCAAAAATAAATCCAAAAAACCCTACAAGTAATAGCAAATTTCCCATTTATATCCTCCATTTAATTCATTTCAACTATCTATCCATACCTCGTGAGATAGTTTCTGGTTAATCATCTAACTAGGACTAGGTTATGAACTAAGGTAAAAGCTTTAAAAAAGCAGTTATAATACTAATAACTATCAACCCTAAACCACAAAAAAATATCAATCGTTCTTTTTTGTTCTTCTTTTTCCATACCCATAGTGCCCAAACAATGAGTCCTAAACCATATAAAAAAAGAAGGGTACTGAGTGTTATTCTCATGCTATAATCTTCAAACATTTGAATCTCCCTTAGAAAAAATGACCAAGAAAAAGTCTGCCTGGTTAGGATATTTCTTTAGTTTTCTGTCACCGATCCATCATAATGGACAACCACACTCTTGGCTGTGTGCGTCATGGTTCCATCATTCGGATCGATTGCTTTAACAAAATAACCATCCTCAACTTCACCCATAGGACCCCATGTCCAGGCACCACCGTTGTCTCCAAACTGACTCTGAGCGATTTCAACAGCTTGTGCTTCGGATGTGACAACTTTCGGCGCACCGTGACCACCCTGAACTTCAGTTTGTTGCTCGGAATTTTGTCTCTCCGCATCTAGTTGTTCTTTCTGAGCCTGAGAAAGAATATTTCCATTATCATCCATTGCCAAGCCATTCTCGCTTAGTGCCATTCCAAATGCTTCCCATTCTTTATTTGACCAGTTTGTCCGATCAGCTGGTGTTGATTTAAGAGTCCGTTGCTTCATTTCCTCATAACTTTCTTCATTTACTGTATTTGAAGAGGAGGTTGAGGAACCCGTAGAATTTTGAGTATTTGAATCAGCTGATGATGCAAAATTTGAAGGAGTAAGCTTCAATCCAGCAGAATCAGCATACTTTTGAACAAGGCCCTGTGACAAATCTCCATTGAATTGCATAAGGATCAATTTCTTTTCATTTGCTGCAGTATATGAGAAAGCCATAGCCGACGCTTTGCCAAGATCTTCATAGTAATCCTTTGTTTTAGTCAGATCTTTCTCTTTTTCAAATAAGAAAATTCGCGCATTCATAAATTCGCCTGAATCGTCTTTTTGAATGCCGAATATCTTAGCTTCTTTAGCATACATAGGAGCCATACCAAAATCTTCTTTAGTCATGGATCTAGCTCCATCAACTGCTAAACTATCTTTTTTGAACTTATTTAAAATGGACTCTAAATTTATTGTCTCTTTTTTTTGACTCGAACTACTTGATGTAAGATTGGTTCTTGTCGAGTCTGTCGACTCAGCCTTCTTGCCACTAGAACAAGCTGACAAGAGAACGATAGAGCAAACCAACAATACAACACTAAATTTTTTCATGATTAATCTCCTTAACAAATTAGTAATCTAAGAACGAGACATAACCGCTAGAAGCTGTTGCTGGCTCTATGGTAACCTCAACATTTGTTTTTCTTTCTGCATCAAACGCATTAACTATTGTTGCATCAAATTTAGCAAACCATTTTCCGTCTTTCTGAGTCCAGTCTTGTATTCTTCCTAAAACGATATGAAGTTTGCTACCTTTATATGGATAGGATTTGTCGAATTGCTGTAATGCTAGTTCGTTTAGAATATCTGCCTGTCCGCTAGTTGCTCCATCTGCTAATTTTGTTATATCGCTGTCCTCATTGTTTTCAGAACTACTGCTCATTGTATTATTTTGTGCTTCTTTACTTTCCTTGATTCTTTTTTTCTCAGCCGCTTTGGATTCTTCAATTTTTGAAGTCTCAGCTTCTTTTTGTTCCAATTTCGCTAAAGCTGTTTCGTTCATTTTTACCTTCACTTTTGAACTTTTAGAATTTCCATCTAATCTTGAATTGATTGTTAAGGTTGTTTCATCTTGAAAATCCATGTCATAACTTAATTCAAAATCTCCCGATTTATTAGCGGTAGTCTTATCTCCAACAACCCCCATACCGATTGTCACTTCTGCATGAGGAGAAGTGTTTCCTTTTATTGAGATAAGACCGTCATCATTCGATAAGACTTCCTTTGGAACTGTTAACGCAAGGGCTTCGTTTTTTGAGCTAATTTTTGTTGAACTCTTGGTATCTTTATCAGAAGATTTTGCAGACTCTTTTGAATCAGACGTGGGGAAGATACTCATTAAAAGTATTGAAAGTACAATTAACCCGATCGAGATATTCCGATTCTTTTTGTTTTGTTTCTTTTTAATGAAATACCATGTACCGATACAACCAACAATAAATATCAACGTAAACACTGTATTCATAAATACCTCCTAATTACAAAATATTAATAATATACTCCCACTTATGGAAGGTAGTGATAGTCGCCTAAACTTATTACCCGAATGACTCTTGATATGCGTAGTCAAACGCAATTTGTTTTATTAAATCTTCATAAGCAAGATCGAGATCATTTTGTTCTATAAATTGCATGTAGTTAAACTGATGGATATCTATGTCGGTAAGCGAAATATAAATTTTAACAAGTTCAGTAATCATAAAACAATCAGCCTGATATTCCATCTTTGAATGAAACTCATTCATTTTATAAATACCTACCAGATCATCATGTAAAAATCCATGCCCAGCTTCATGTAGAATTACTTTTATTTTTTCAAAATCATTCAGATCTGAAGAAACAAACATTGTTCTAATTTCTGAAATGTAACATCCAGGCTTGTTTAAATCGGAAAACACTAAAATAATGCCGTACTTTTCGAGAAGTGCTTTAACTTCTTCCATTATGAGCACCTCATTTTATTTGCCGTATTTACCTTTCAAGTAAGCTCGGATAATCTCTCTGTCATGATCAGTGATTGGTTCGCCATCAAAGCTCATGGCATTATCAAGCATTCTGTCAAGATCTGCTTCGGTGTATTTAGTATTGTTGGATTCTGATTTTCCAGCAACTAGAAAGTCAACACTTACATTATAGATAGAAGCCAAATCTTTTAATGATTGTAAATCTGGTTCCCTAGTTCCGTATTCCCAATTGGCGTATGTAGCCATATTTTTTAAACCTAATTTATTAGCTACCAGAGTTTTTGTCCACCCGTTCTGCTCCCTTAGCACTTCTAGGCGCTTTGCAAGAGGGGTTCGATTGTCAGAAGTTTTCATTTAATCACCTCGTTTAAGTTAGTATAAACCAATTAAACCATTTATTTAAAAAGTTAAACAAAAAGTGAATAAATCGCTTGAATTAAACGGAACGTTTAGTTATACTTTATTCATAAGTTAAACAAATAGTTTAAGAAGGGTGGTGAGAAATTTGGAAATAGCAAATGATGCTCATTTAAAAATGCGTAGTATTCGAAAAGAAAAAGGAGTTACTCAAGCATATATTGCAAAGAGACTAGGTTTTTCTTCTTCTCAAGCTTATGCAAACATTGAATATGGTAACACTAATTTAAAGCTTGATGTAGCAGTACGGGTTGCTGATATTTTGAACGTATCTATTTATGATTTTTTGAGCGAAAAAAGCTAAACAAAAAGTTTAACAAAGCCCGACAAGGAGGTGAAAAAAATGAAAGACAAGCCACAAGTGATTCGAACATCAATCGATACACGATTCTTGAATCAATACATTAAAATGCTGATTCCTGCTATTCAACGTAAGTTTGATGTCGAACCAGGAATCGAAGGTTCGCTTTTTTCTGAGACGAATAGTATTGATGAAATGCATATCTTGTTTTTATCGACGGATGAACAAGCACAAGACATTTTCGATTTTATCAATTCAAAATGGCAATTCGAAAGTGAGCCTCAACTTGTTTCATAACTACATTTTATGGTAGTTAAACTGCTATGAAAATTGACAACTGAATACAAAGGAGTGATGAAAATGGTCGTTTCAATGAATGAAAAACGAATAGCGACAATTTTTAGAAACGAGGTAGACCGTCAATCAATTAACCAAAGAGCCATGGCAATAGACATGAATGACTCTCCTCAAAATATAAGCCACAAATTGAATGGGCGACGTCGAATGGGGCTAGATGGAGTAATCGACATGGCTGAGTATCTTCAATCGCCTAACTTAGACTTTGAAGCAGCAGCAGAAATGTTTTATACGCCGAGACCACTTAACAGAAAGCGTCGAGATGATCATCCACTCTCAAAAATGGTCGGACAAGACAAAGAAGAAATGGAACGTATTGAAATTGAGAAGAAATTTGAGATATGGGATTTACTTTCAATACCAAATGCTGATTTAACGTCAATTGAACGAAACGAAATAAAAGATTGGCTACTCGAACTAGTGGATGAGATTTCTTCTGAAATAGCGGTTTTCACTTCTGCTTGTGATCGATACGGTTTTAATTCCAGAGAGGTCGTCAAGATGGGGGAGTCAAGAGAAAGGAATGATTAGAATGGCGCGATTAAGTAAAGCAGATTTCAAAAAGAAGTATGGATATTCTGAATCAACTTATCAGCGAAGAATTTCTAAATTAAAAAATACAGATTTTTTTTGTAAGGCTTACAAACGGCCAACGAGTCAGGAAGTAATCATTGAAACTGATTTGTATGATCTGTATCAAGATTTTGAATCATACAATAGATTGCTTACTCGAAAAATTAAGCCTGATGAATTTCTAAAAATGGAAAAGATAGGAGCATAAGCATGAAAAATAAAAAAATCGCACTAGGAGTTACCGCTGCATTGTTTCTAGGATCAACTGTAGGATTCGCCGTAGGCGTTGGTTTCTTCGATAACGCAACAACTGTTGAATAGAACATCTACAAACTGGCTAACATTGCTACGCAGAATAAACAGAAGGCAGCAGACGTTCAAAGCAAACTTGATCAAACGACTGGGCAACAAAAGAATCTGCAAGATCAACTAGACAGCCTGAAACAGCAATTGGCAAACAAACAAAATGAGGTCAATGCGAAGCAGTCTGAAATCGAAGCCAAACAACGTGAAGTCGAATCTAAGCAACAGGAAATCACGCAGAAACAGCAAGAGGCGGATAAGCTGCGTAATGAACTATCTAACGCTCAAAATGATTCAGCACAAAAAGACGCACGCATGGCGGAATTAGCAAATTTGAGCCAACAAAAAGTAAACGAGTTGGGCCAGTAGGAGGCGCAAGCATGAAGAAAATAAAAATTATTCGTGGATTTGGAATATCCTTTGTTGCCGGACTAATACTGATGTTGAAACTCAGCTCGATCCAATCGTTAAAAGTTTTAGTAATGATCATTTGCATAGCAACAGCAAGCGTTTTAATCCCAACTACTATGATTTACGACGAGAAAGAATATGAAGAGAGAACAAAAAAAGAGACTTACTAGCCGGCAAGCAAAAGTAAGTCCCCAATGGAATAACATTCTAGGAGGATTATATCATGTTTAATCGAGATGTAGCAATATCAGATCCTGATAACCGAGTATTCACGAATATCAATCCAAGGAGTACGGAGGCTGCAGAAGTTGATTATGACTATAACTTGGATGATTTTGGTTCACAGGTACTACCAGATGATTTGGTAATGAAAGTAGTCTTTAAGAAACGAAAGATTAGCAAAGACTGCTTAACCACGATTACGTTCGCAAAATACGTAACAATCGATAATTATGTTGAATTGATTGATGACGTTGGTATTGAGTACCAGGATTACAGCTTTGCTATAGAAGGCAGAGAGTATCTTCAAAAGAAATTAGAGGGGGCGCTAGATCGTGAGTAGAGAATGCCCAAGATGTGGAAATGAACGTATCAAAGAGGATCACAAATTTTGTTCAATTTGCGGATTGAAGTTGGAGGAGAAGAAAGATGAGTAAAGATTTGTCTAATGAATTTGCAATGCAACAACAATCCAATCAAGGCAATGGCGTTATGGCCAACATGAGCGCTAGCCGAGAGATGGAAGAAGTAAAAGGTCAGATTTTCATGGCTAAACAATTTCCACGAAACCCATTTGATTCGGAACGTAGAATTTTAGATGCGTGTAAGCGTCAATCGTTAGCAGAAACAGCCGTATACAACTATCCTCGTGGCGGTCAGATGGTTAGTGGCCCATCTATTCGTTTGGCAGAAGTTGTAGCTCAAAATTGGGGGAATATTTCCTTTGGAATCAAAGAGCTTGAACAACGTCCGGGCGAATCTGTAGCCATGGCATATGCTTGGGATTTGGAGACAAATACACGCGAAGAAAAAGTTTTTACAGTTAAGCATATTCGCCATTCTAAAAAAGGTATTAAGAACCTAACTGACCCTCGAGATATTTATGAAACGGTAGCGAATAACGGGGCACGAAGGCTACGATCTTGCATTTTAGGAATCATACCAGGAGATGTAACGGAATCCGCTGTAGTGGAGTGTCAAAAAACAATGCAAGGATCGAACGGAGCGCCTTTACAAGATCGTCTGTCAGCTATGTTTAGTTTATTCAAGGAAAACTTCAATGTCACGCAGGAGATGATCGAAAATCGGTTCGGTTACAAAGCTACAGCATTTACCGAAAGAAACGGAGTCGATCTAAAAAACATCTATAATTCGCTAAAAGATGGCATGAGTGAAATTGAAGACTGGTTTGATACTCCAACTAAAGAGAAAAAGGCAGCCTCAACCATCGAAAAAGACTTTTCAAATCAGAAAAATACCAATAAACCAAATGAAGCCGATAAGAAAGAAAAACCCATTGGCAATACCTCAGTGAAATCAAAGGCAGATGATAACAATGGACCTCAACAAGAAGAACTATTATAGCAATGAAGCTGACTGGCAGTATATGTCAGTCAGTCAATTCAAAGATTTTATGAAATGCGAGGCTGCCGCATTAGCAAAACTTAAAGAAGAATGGTTGCCTATATCAAATCCCATTGCACTATTAGTTGGAAATTATGTTCATTCCTACTTTGAATCAGAGGAGGCACACAGTGAATTCATCAACGAGAATCATTCATCCATTTATAAGAAGAATGGATCGGAGCGATCAGAGTTTGTTCAAGCTGTAGATATGATTGAAGCGTTGGAATATGACGACTTCTTCAACTTTGTTTATCAAGGTGAAAAGGAAGTCATTTTAACCGGTGAATTATTTGGTACGGAATGGAAGGCGCGGATCGATTGTTTTAACTACGATAAAGGATATTTTGTCGATCTCAAAACTACTCGTAGTCTTTCGCAGCGTTACTGTTCTGATCGTTATGGTGGTTATGTATCTTTTGCTGAAGAATATGGATACATCACACAGATGTATGTGTACAAACAGTTGTTGGAGAAAAAATTCGACAAAGAGATTGTTCCTTATATTTTCGCAGTCACTAAGGAGTCTCCTCCTGATATCGCAGCACTGGAGATTTATCCAGCAAGATACGATTTCGAAAGATACACAATAGAAGAGAAGCTTCCACATATTTTAAAAGTAAAAATGGGTGAAGAAGCACCTACATCTTGTGGGAGATGTGAGTATTGCAGGAATAAGAAGAAATTGAGTGGATTCATTGAAATAGAGGATTTACTTCATTAGATAGAAAGGAGGTTGCATTTTGGACTATTTTAAACAAAGACGAGAGTACCGTAAATTGAAACAAAACGAAATCGATATCTCAATTGGTCAAAATAATCTGTATCGCGAGTTATTAGACTATGCGAACGATGAAGACAAATTAGATGACTGGTTTCCTTTGAAAAATTCGGCGCTCACCGATCTTACAGGGCTTTCTATTCCAGGATTAGCTAAAGCTCGTAATAGTCTGACTCAATTGAACCTCATAGAATACAGACAAGGGAAGAAGAATTCCGATAAACCACAGTACAAAATTACCTGCTTGTATAACAAACGGTTTACCAACAGTAACACAGCTGGTTTACAAGAAGTATCACAGAAGGTTGTGCAACCTGTATCACAAACGGTAGAACATAAAGATCTTACTAGTACTATACCTAAACTAGACACTAACTTGACTGATGCTT
The DNA here is from genome assembly GCF_000407545.1 of Enterococcus gilvus ATCC BAA-350. Classification (NCBI taxonomy): domain Bacteria; kingdom Bacillati; phylum Bacillota; class Bacilli; order Lactobacillales; family Enterococcaceae; genus Enterococcus; species Enterococcus gilvus. Next base: position 334,816 of record NZ_ASWH01000002.1, read on the forward strand.
CTGAATCAAATAAGTCTAAATATTCAAAAAATAGTGCGGTGACTTACTGGCTGAATCAAGTGAATCCAGCAGAAGCACCTTTCGTTCGACAATCAATCGAATACTGGGTCAATGACTTTGGAGGACAAGACGAGATAGTTATTCTAGCTATCAACGATATGCTTGAACATGATGCTCGCAATTATAACTATCTCAACAAGATATTGAAAAATTGGGAAGAGTTGAAGCTTGATACGCCGGAAAAAGTCAAAAATCACTTAGTAGGCAAGTACAGCAAGAAGACTCAAAAGCAAGCTAAAGGACGTGTTGAACAGTTGCCGGATCACATAGCGAACCCGAAAACAGAAGCAGATGCCTCTGCGCTAGCAAGACAAAAACTAATTGACTTAGGAGTGACACCAAATGATTGATACGGATATTAGTGATGTTGAATTAGCAACGAAAATTGTTGATTACCTACCAGCGAAATACCAAAAGATTATGGCAGGCTGTTTGGACTCATTGAAAAAAATACCAAACAACGCTGACGAAACTTGGCAATTTAAAAAATTTATGATCATGCTCTATTTGGCTTTATATCCAGGCCAAAACGAGTTTTGGAGCTTGAAGGATAATTCCTACAAGTTTTGGAGAAACAAGGGCATAGATAGGCTCTATGAGCTTCAGTTTAAACAGGGAGTGAGCGCATGACTATTCGCAAACGAACCAAATACGGCAACAAAAAAGTTTATCGGTACGGTCATTGGTTCGATTCAATCGCTGAGGCTGAGTATTATCCTATCGCCGTTGCCTACGCGAAAGAGTATGTATATGAGCTGAAACTTCAGGATCGCATTGATATTCTGCCGACTTTAAAGCTAAACGAGTGGGCAATTAAAAAGACGCAGTACGTCGCTGATTACTCTTTTTATCACCGAGGGGAAATCGTTCGTCTTGTGGATGTAAAAGGCGTTGAGACAAAGGATTTCCGCTTGAAAGCCAAGATGATCGCTAGAGAGCTAGGCATAGTGATTGTCTTAGCAAAAAAGACCAGATATGGATTTGTTCACTACCCTTTCAATATGCCAACAAGCAAGAGAAAAGAGGCTCGCTTATGAGTAAAATGAATAGCCAACGCTTAGAGATGGTCCTACTCTATATCGACAACTTTATAAAAGAACATGATTATCCACCGACGATTCGGCAAATATCAAGAAACACAGGAATCCCTTCCACTTCAACTGTCAGCGCCTATCTCTGGCAATTGAAAGCTATGAACCTATTAAAAATTGAACCAGGAGCTTTCAGAACTATCCGGATGACCGAAAGCGGAAGAGATCGCGTCAAGGAGTTGAAGTGTTCATGAAAATGTGGGAGCGTCGGAGAATTGATCGACAAGTACGCTTGTTTATCAAATCTATGCCTGAGAACTATAAAATTTATACGCCCAAAGAGCAAATTATTAGCGAAATTCTAGCAGCAAATGATTGGTTTATAACCATTTCAAAGCCTATGGAAGTAATTCGGGAGGAAGTAGAAAAACAATTCGATATGTATGTGAGCTGACCTTTGAAAGGGTGATAATCATGGAGATGAAAGAGCAGTTAATAAATTCTGTCATTCGTAACATGGAGCCTGAACTTGAAGTTAATCAACTTAAAATATTAAAAGAGGATTACTAATTAATTTACGAAAATAAGAAGTAGCAATTAGTCGCCACTTCCCATTTGTAATTATTAATCATTGAAAGGACATTTTAATGATTTTTTTTGAACATGTTTCACAAATAATTGGCGCATTTTCAAATTCAAGTTCTTTTCTTGCTTTCAACTGAGATGAACCTGATTTTGCAGGGAATCTCCATTTTGTCCAAACTAATTCATCGGTCAAAATTAATTTTCCACAATTGTTACAGTGAAAAGTTTTTTCTTTACTATTGAACATGATATCACCTCTTTCAATATGTCTATAAAAAAGTTTTGTAAACCGGGCTACCACTGAAAAAAATTAAATTCTTCTATTTTTTTGTACGGATTTTCTTAACAAAGTAAAAACCTAACCCAATTCCAATTATTGCTATGGAAAAAGTATATAAAACAAACAGCGACAAAATATCACCTCCATTAAAAGTTTAATTTAAAAAAATAAATATTTAATAATTGTACTATCAAGCAGGAAAATTGATAGTACAGTCTTTAAGACTATTAGCTACAGTTATTAGCCAAATAATTATCGATATAAATCTTAATTTTTTCAAAATCCTTTTTCCAAAAAAAATTAGCTGGGACCTCAATTATTGGAAGGTGATTTTTATTACAAAAACTAGGTAATGGCTTTGGGACTATCAAATAATCAACAAGATCTTCATCTCTAAGGTAATTTGTTGAAACATCGTAATAATTAGAAAAATAATTTTTAAGACTATCGTTATTTTTGTACGTTGGTCCGGCAAACATTGAAGCATAGTTTAACCCGGAGCAAAAGTTTAATACAAAGCATATTTTTTTCATTATTAATTCCCCCATTAATGCTAATAATAAACCTAGCAAATTACTTTGTAAATGTAAGCTTTGGTTAATGGGGCTATCACGTAGGAAAGGAAAAAGAAAAATGGATGAAATGCTTAAAAATGAGCTTAATAAGTTCGATGTAGTCGAAAGTCGTTGCGGCGGCGATGAATTGGAATACGTTTTAATTACAGACACAAAAAACCATAGAGAGGAAATAAACTATTTGCTTTGCGCGATAAACGCTTGGGCATATGTACCGGAAAGATTTTCACCATCAATGTATGAGTTTCTTAACTTCTGTGAGAAGGAGTGTACAGGATATCTAGATTTGACACATCTGATTTATAACTTCATTCAAAATGTTGATTTAGAAAAAATAGGATTTAACCAAAAGACGAATCAATGGGAATTAATTCCGTAAGCGGAGAATACAGAGGAGGAATCTAATTGGGAGATATGGGAAATTATTGGCGAGATGTTAAGCCGTATCTCAAAGAACGTAGGCAGAAACATGTGCAGCAAATGGGAAACTCTGCTAGTAGAAATATAGAAAAACTCGGTTATGACTTCAAACATTATCCTAATAATCATCAATTCGCTATCGAGACCAAAAAAGGAATCATTGATTATTGGGGCACAACAGGAACTTGGATCGATCGGGAAACTAAAAAAAGAGGTAAAGGGCTTGAGAGCCTTAGAAAATACTTAAGTCAATAAATGGAGGATATGAAGGAGGAAAAAATGAAGACATTGAAAATTTAAATGACTAGACGAGATAAAGTAAAAGTGGAACTTGATGAATCATATTTTACCGATGAATGGTTTGAAGAATTTAGAGAGTTTTTCTATGACTTTTATGATTTGGAACAGTTAGCCGAACATATCGCTTACAACATTGTCCATAACAATGCGACGTTTATTGAAGGCATAGGCACACCTCTCAGAGATGGTGAAAAGCCGTATTGGTTGAGCGAATCTGATGAGAAGCATCTCAATGAGCATGTGAACGTAGTCTTTAATCCATATGACACTGATGTTGAATACGAATAGTTCGGCAAATGACGGGTATAACGGAAATAGGCAGCGGACCGCGCGCTGCCATGAATAAAACTTGTTTTCCGTTAAGAGGTGCCATGAGAGAAATTTCTTTGCGGTCTTGATGGCACGAGAAAAAAGTATCATCAAGATTTGAATACGTAAAGAATATTCTCTTAAGAAGAGAATAAAAATATCAAGTAACCACGCCTATCAAGTCGGAAAGGTTGATGGGAATGAATAAATTAGAGGAAATCCTCAATAGCCCTGACAAATACAATCTGCCATCGGAAACGACGGATGGGCTCAGATCGTTACTGAGAGCCTTTGATACGAATCCGTTCTTTCCAATTGATAGATACGACTACGCCGAAATGCATTTGAGTCGGATGAAGCGATTAGGTCAGATTGAAAGTGATCTTATGCGAAGTATTCTAAATGATTTTTAAAAGGAGGAACTGGCTTGCCCAAAATATTAGATGCTTGTTGTGGTAGTCGGATGTTCTGGTTTGATAAGGAAAATCCAGATGTAACTTTTATGGATTGCCGTCAGTATTATGAAGAGCTGCCAACAGGCCACGTAATCAATGTTGATCCAGATATTGTTGCTGATTTTCGGGATATGCCTTTTGAAGATAGTGAGTTCGACATGGTGGTTTTCGACCCACCACACCTTATTCATGCAGGTGAAAGTTCTTGGTTAGCAAAGAAATATGGACGACTAGATGAACTTTGGCCAGAAGACATTCGACAAGGTTTCGCCGAATGCATGAGAGTTCTGCGGCCTTCAGGATCATTAATCTTCAAATGGAACGAGGATCAAATTCTTCTTTCTGATGTATTGAAAGCGATCGGAGAGCAACCGTTGTTTGGTAATAAACGAAGTAAAACCCATTGGTTGGTGTTTATGAAATAGTTCCGAGAACTCAGCGTATTAAAGAGAACCACTGAGCTAATCGAGTGATTCTCTCACCTTCATTATTTTAATGTAAGAAGACTTAGAGATAGACTGACCGCATTTTTTACAAGCGTAATCTCCAGTAGGAATACCATTAAAAAATTCTTTTTCATACTCATGATTACAGACTGGATCGCCTTTTTCTAAGTGTATTTTTCTCAATTTGAGAGCTCGTTCTAATTCAATGGGCATAGTATATTCACCTTCTGCTCATTATTTTACCACAAGCAATATTTAAAGGAATAAGAAAATAGATTTAATAAAAAGACTAATAAATCATCTTATAAATAAAAAAAACAAGTATTCATTTGTCTTTATAAGAATTATCTTGGATGAATTTGGCAACTTGTGAACGGATTTCATCAAAATTGGCAGTTTTGAATAGCTCATTTTCAATCCTTAACAATCTAGGAATCTGTTCTTGTGTGAAGTGCCTTCCGAACGATTTTGGGCTAATAATACAGTCTACGTGTTTACCACCTTTGTCATAATCTATGAATTTGTAATAAGAAGAAAATTCATTCACCCATTCTTCGTAAGTGTGTCCTGTAAGAGCTTCAAGTTTGTTTGGAAAAATAAAAGATAGCGTATACATTTTTGTCATCATACCCTTCTTGTCTTGACTAATAATATAGCATAAATTATTAGGATTTATATGATACAGAAAAATAGAAATGTTAACTAACTCAGCCGGCAGTAGCATAAAAAAGACTGCTTGATTATGAACAGGCAGCCATCAGGTTAGATTGATCAGAAAGTTATTTATCTAACTTGAGTATATTATACAACGTTAGCCCAAACAAAAAAAGACCGCTGGAGATTGGGTCAGCGGTCAATACACAGAAATGTTGAGAAGCAATTCGTATAGTAGAAGATTCTGTGTACAAAAATTATACCACAAAAAGACCGCTATTTAGTAGCGGTCAATGAGCCGGGATTTCTGATTGAAATTGTAGTTGTAAAAGGGTTTCAGCTCATCGGTTATATTGTACAACAAAAAAAGACAGCCGACCACTGGCTGTCTGAGAAAAAGAAACTTTCGTCTAGTTTCCGCTAGACAAAATAATTTTACCACAAAAAGACCGCAACCTATGAGGTGGCTGCGGTCAGTGAGCTGGACATTGAAAGGATCAATAAAAAAGGAGTACCAGCTCATATGTATTGTACATCAAATAAGAAGTGGAAGTGAAACATATGATACCGAAGTTTAGAGCTTGGGATGAAAGAGCAGGATTGACAGAAGTTATAAGCATTGATCTTTTAGAAAAAAAACTCAAGGTTAGTCATTGGGAATACGGAGTCTCTAATTATTTTCCTTTAGATGATATCGAACTCATGCAATCAACAGGCCTGAAAGACAAGAACGGCGTTGAGATATTTGAGGGGGATGTAGTTGTCGGACAACAACATCTGACTACCGATTCGAGTACTCCTTTTGAAATAAAAGGCTTGGTTAGATATTCAAAAAGAAACACCATGTTTTATTTAGACGAAAAGAGCTTCGGACATGATAAATTTATGAACTCATTAGGTAGTTCGATTTATCAGTTTGAAGTTATCGGCAACATCTACGAAAATCCAAATTTGTTGGAGGTGGAAGGATGAAAAAGAAAATTCTTGAGTTTTTAGCCGCAGCGTATCCAATATTTTTATTGGTAATGGGTACCATATGTTTGTTTAGAGAAAGCTGGGATAGATCGCTTTTATTCATATTGTTATATGCAGTTTGTTTAATTGGTGATCGCTTACGGGATATTCGTATTAGTATTAGCGCTTTATGGTATCGAATCTACCTAAGAAACAAAAAGGACGGCATCGAATAAATCCGGCAACGGAAGATACAGAGGAGGTTTCAAATGAGACGAACGCAATATTTAGTAAAAATCCTTGTTGAAGAGAAATTACCAGCTAACGATTTTAGGGAGTCCCATAACATTTATAGTTTTTCGTTTGTGAGCTCCAAACACCACAGACCTTGTATAGGTCTTGAAAAAGAAATAAGAGAGTTGCTGTGGAAGCCATTTTACGAGAGATATTTTACAGGAGGGCGCTACATCATTGACATGACGGCTAGATCTATTGCTCAAACGAAAGATATCAAAATTCCAAAAAAATATAGATGTTGAAGTTAGTCAACTAACGTCGCCAATAAAGGAGGTTTAGAAATGATATATCGAAGGATTCGATCGCAAATAGCGTTACAAAAAGATAAGATTGTCTCGCTTGAAGAAGAATTGAAAACAAAACAAAATCCAACTGCTCGAGAGTCCATAGAAAAATATATTAATAATGAGAGAAATACTCTAAACAGACTTTATGTTGAAGCTAAAATAAACGGCATCAAATTAAGTGACTCTGAAAAATAAGAAAGAGCAGCCGACCACTGGCTGCTCTAAAAAGGACTGTTACCCGACATAACAGTCCCTGAGCTAGTTGAAATATGCTTGCGCCCATTGAAGGAAAAGCCTAGCTCACAACGATTATATCACAAAAAAACACCAAGCTTTCGCTCAGTGCTAAACGTTATCTCATCCATAATATTATAGCATAGGAGCGATCGCCTTGGAACTGTTCGAAGAGATAGATGTAAGAGAAACAAAATTCAAAGCAAAACGAATACTAGCTTCATATCGTCGTTTGAGTAGGATCGCAGGACAGGACGAGATTAATTTGCGATCACCAATTATAAGCGATATGCCGAGAACACCGAGTTCATATACAAATAAATCAGAAGACGCTACGTGCATCAGAGTGGATGCAGAAAATGAATTGAACGAAATAAACGCAGCGTTAAACCGTATTTCACGAATAAGCAAAGAAATCATCTCGATGACCTTTTGTGAAAATGAAAAATTAACGGCATTTGCGATCGGATTAGAACTAGGATACTCAGAACGCAGCATTAAAGATTTAAAGGCAGAAGCATTATTAGAGTTCGCTGATGTATATAGAGATGGAAAATTAATCGTGACAAAATAAATTGCCCTTTTTCTGCCCTTTTTGTTCGGAAAAAGGTGTTAGAATTATATTATGAAATAGTATGGATACAGCAGTTTAGCTGTTGAAATAAATCGTGGTCTGCTGCACAGGCCGCAACAAATAAAGAATATATGAAGGAGGTGAACAGCCTCTTCTCGTAATTATTCTTAACGATCTGACGGCACACAAAAAATATAGAAGGAAGTGAATAGCTCCTCTTCCTTTAAACTTCACGTGCCGTCTTTATGTCACTGTGGCGGAAAGGGTAGACGTATAAGTAGCCATCACTAAAAACGTAGGGTGTTGGAGCTTATATGAGGGACGGATAGGTGACGACTCGGTTCGGTTCCCGAAGTGCAAGGTTCGAATCCTTGTCAGTGACTTAGGGAGGACTTAGTGAACTGGCCAACGCTAAGTATCTGACCCGAAAGCATATGCTAGGAGGTAGCTCCTCCGGTTGACGTGTAGCTCAGTTGGTAGAGCGCCTGACTTTTAATCAGGAGGTCGCTGGTTCGGATCCGGTCACGTCAGTAGCAACCGAGGGTGGTAGAGTCCGAAAGAAAGGACAGTAGGCGGGTCTCTATGAGACGTGTAGGTTGCTTAATACATAATCAAGATCGCTTCGGCGGTCTTTTTATTTTGGATACAAAAAAGACCACTGCTCGGCAAAGCAATGGTCTAATGCAGGATAAAAATTGGTTACAACTAAAGTTTACGACTTTATAACCTTCATGGCAACAAAATAGACCGCTGTTTCCGCAGCAGCCTAATAAAACAAATTTTAATTACCAATCGTAGAAAAAATATACCATAATAACGCTTACAATACATTAGAAGAGAGAACGAAAACAATTAGAGTTTAATTTTTCTTAGAAGCCTTTTTTTACAAAACAAACACAGATAGCGAGGTGGTGAGGTCGTGGCGAAAGGTAAATATCAAGAATGGATAACTGAAGATGGTTTATTAGTTCTCGAAGGATGGGCCCGCGATGGTCTTACCGATGAACAACTAGCCCACAACATAGGTATTGCTGCTGGAACTTTATACGACTGGAAGAATAAGTATCCTGAGATTTCTGAGGCCTTAAAAAAGGGAAAGGAAGTTGTCGATGTTCAGGTAGAAAATGCACTTTTGAAAAGGGCGTTAGGGTACCACTACACAGAGGATGAATACCTAGTAGTTGAAATGGACGACGAGGAGTATTGGCAGTCACTCGACCTCCATATCAAAGTGTTTAAGATTGAAAATCCCGAAGCAACTGATCTTGAAATTGAGAAGGAAAGATTATCATTTTCTCGATTTAAAAAAATATTGGTTAAACAGAAGACTAAAGAAGTAGCGCCAGATACTACTGCACAAATTTTCTGGTTAAAGAATCGTAAGCCAATTGAATGGCGTGACAAACAGGTAATTCAACATGACGGAGAAGTGAAAATAAATAATCCTTACGCTGGTTTAACCACCGATGAATTGAGGCGATTAGCCTATGGCGATGATGGTTGATCTTCAAAAAGTTAAAAAAGATGCTCTGATGGAGTTGGCGAGAAGAAATTACGCGGACTTCTTTTTTTATACTCACAATGGGATGAAGCCTTTGAAACATCAGCTATATATTTCTCCTTACCTGGATCGCATTTCGGATGGTGAGCAATTGTTCATTATAGTTGAATTACCGCCACAACATGGAAAGTCAACATATATAACAGAGACATTTCCAACCTATTTTTTGTGTAAGAATCCTGATAAGCTTGCGATGGTAGTGTCTTATTCGGAAGAGCTTTACAAGAAGTTTGGACGAAAAAACAGAGAACTTTTCAGACTGAATAGTGATATTTTGTTTGAATTGAAATTAAGTTCTGAAACAGCAAGCGTCTCAGAGTGGGGGATTGAAGGTCATCAAGGACAATTGTATTGTACATCTATTTTAGGTGGCGCAACAGGTCGCGGAACAGATCTTTTGATTGTAGACGATCCTGTAAAAAACCGTGCTGAAGCAGAAAGTAAAACGATTCGAGACAAGATATATGCTGAATGGCAAGATACATTTTATTCTCGTTTATCTGCAAATGGGTCAGTGATCATTATTATGACTCGTTGGCATGAAGATGATTTAGCAGGTCGATTACTTAGAGAAGCCCGATTACCTTGGGTCGAGATTAAGATACCAGCGATTGCGGAAGAAAACGATTTGTTAGGCCGTAAAGTAGGCGAAGCACTAGCTCCTGAAATTGGTAAGGACGAGGAGTGGGCAGAGCAAACCAAGGCTGTTACCGGCTCTCGTGGATGGGCGTCATTGTATCAACAAAGGCCTACACCAGCTGGTGGCGACATCTTCAAAAGGTCATGGGCGAAATATTATGTTCCATCAATTGAAATGAAGGTAAAACTAGGACTAGGTGACGATGTTAAAGTTATACCAGAATATTTCGATATACAAGTTCAATCGTGGGATTGCACTTTTAAAGATAAGGACACTTCAGATTATGTAGCTGGTCATGTATGGAGTAAAAAAGGCTCGGATTTCTTTTTGATAGATCGTATACATGACAGAATGGGCATTGTTGATACCATGAAATCAATTACTTTGATGACCGCAAGACATCCATCTGCTAAGGCGAAATTAATTGAGGACAAAGCAAATGGAACAGCAGTTATCGAAATGTTAAGAAAGCATATTTCTGGGATGGTTCCAGTAAATCCTAAAGGCGGGAAAGAAGTGCGAGCCTATGCAGTTGCGCCTTTTTTGGAAGCAGGGAATGTTTATTTACCCCATCCACTCTGGAAATCCTGGAGTGATGAAATTCTTGACGAGATCGAATCGTTCCCAAATGGTGCACATGATGATGATGTGGATGCAATGTCACAAGCATTAGTGAAATTAGACAGAGGGATATCCAATGGTCCAAAACGTAGAGAAAGAAAAACCGCATTTTAGGAGGCGATGAATTGACTTCGAGAATAATCAGTGGTGGGAAAAGTGGACTTATTCCCAAAGTATTGAAAAAAAACAAAGTTTCAATAGAAAAGAATAGAAAGCTTACATTTAAATCAACTGGAAGTGTTGAACAGAACAGAGATTTGACGCTACTAACTCCACCCTACGATCTAGCAACGCTAAGATCAATAACTGAGATATCTGATATTTTAAATCAATGCATTGAAGCATATGTTACCAATGTCGTGGGTTTTGGCATGGGAATAAGGTATAAGGTGGATGACTTAGAAGAATCTGAAGCGATGAAGTCTGAGTGGAATCAACTGGAAGCATTATTGACTGAGCTTTCTTTTGAAAGACCAGCAAAGGAAATTGTAGAGGAAGTAATAAGTCATGTTGAAGAATGCGGTAACGGATTTTTAGAAGTTATTCGTAATGCTAAAGGTGAAGTTGTAGGGATTGACTCTATTAAACCTGAATATATGTCAGTTACAAAGTTAAATAAGGTAGTTAACGATAACGGGCAGGATATTAAAGTACGTTATTTTTGTTTCCGTGATCCGTTGATGGACTCAGCAAAAGAGAGTGGAACTTGGTACAAAACTTTTGGTGACCCTACACCGCTAAATGAAAATGGGTCAGTTAGAAAAGCAGGAAATGGAACTGCGACCGAAGTTATTCATTTAAAGATAGGCGATTTTCAGGAACCATACGGTACTCCAAGATGGATCGGTCCTTTAATAAAGATACTTGGCAATAGAAAAGCTGAAGAGTTGAATTATCGCTACTTCACTCAAGGCAGACATATTCCATTAGCAATTCTTCTTGAAAACGCACAATTGACGGAAGCGTCAGAAGCTTCGTTACAAAGCTATGCAAATGGTATAGGTTCTGAAGGTGAAAGTCAGCATAAATTCTTGATTATTGAGGCTGAAAAGTTAGGCCCGACTGATGAAATGGTTTTTGATGAGAATAAAGATAAACCTGCGATCAAATTGGAAAAACTTTCAGATGTATTACAGAAAGATGCATTATTCCTTGAGTACGATAAAAATGTCATTGCTGCTGTGCTCTCGGCGTTTAGGCTACCGCCCATCTATGTTGGGTTATCGACTGACTACAATCGTGCGACCGTCGAAACGGCAAAAGAATTGACAGAAGAACAAGTTTTTCAATCGTTACGTGAAACGTATGAGTGGCGAATCAACTCGTTATTTCGAGAATATGATTTCAAATTGGTTGAAGTATATTTCAAAACATCAAACATTGTGAACATGGAAGATATCAAAGCGATTCTTGATCCAGCTATTAATGCAAATGCAGTCGCTCCAAACGATTTAAGAGACATTGTTGGAAAGGTACTTAACAAGCCGTTGGAAAGTTTTGATGGGGATCAGTACAATTTACCTTCCAATAATCAATCAAATCAAAGTATATTGCCAAACAGCCAAGCATCATCAACAGCTATAGATGTGGGGCAACTTGAACCAGGCGAAACCAATGCCCTCGGGCAAACCGTTCAACAAGTATCACTAAATGGTGCTCAAATTACATCGTTGGTAAATATCGTTCAGGCAGTAGCTAGTGGAAAACTGCCACGAGATAGTGCATTGCAAATGATAACAGCTGCATTTCCTTTTGATGAAGAAAAAGCGAAACAAATTCTTGGAGATTCTGACTTCAAAATCAATGATGAAGGTATTCAAAAAGCTTATGGGGATTCACCAACAAGTGATTTGGCTGCTGCTGTACGTCTTTTGATCAAAGAGGTGAGGTCATAAGATGAATGAAACTCAATTGATTGAATTTGCATTTCTGATCAAGGAAGAGGAAGACAAAGAACTTAAAAATCTACTGGAAAAGGCTGAGTATCAGTTTATTGATTTACTAATGAAGTACATTCTGCTGATAGAATCAAGAATCGAAAATGCTTTTCAGACAGATTATGAAGAGTTGCAAGTGATTATCGATAAGATTACCAGTAAATATAAGAACAAGCCGCCTAGTGAAAATAGAATAAAGCGAGCAATGAAAAAGCGCTCTTTTGATTCGACGATGAAAGATGACATCGTTCTAGAATTAGAAGCAGCGTTTTTTGCGTTACTAGAGGCGTTTAAAAACGAGTATGACAGTGATTTACCCTTCGATGAAAATTCAGAGGCATACAAAGAGCTAAAAAAATGGCTAAAGAATTTACCGGAAATGTTGCGAGAAACAACAGATAGCGCTGTCAATCGTGAACTGGACAAATACTACGGAAAAGACGACGAGGAGAAAAAGAAAGGCATTTCCTTAGCGGAGCTAGCAGTTTTTGGATATGTTCGCGCTCGATCAATCGCTATTCTTGAGATTCTGCGGATGTATGGAGGTTCTCAATATGAAGCTATGATGTTAAACCGCCATGTGATAGGGAGTACCTGGCGCCATGCTGCCGGTGTTAAGGAACCGCGAGAAGCTCATGTTGCGGTCGATGGCTTAACAGCTGCCAAAGGAGAGTATTTCTATATCAACGGGACATTCATTCGATATCCTCGTGATCCTTTAGCTCCGATTGAGGAAACTATCTACTGTCACTGCTGGCTTGATCCGATATTTGATCGTTCAAGAAATGAAATTGAATATGAGATTGAAAAACCGCCAGTGGATTGAGGAGGAAAATTATGGTTAAGACAATTTTAGGCGTTTTAATATTAACCACATTAGGAGCATTTTCTATCTATATCACAGCAATTATCCTCAAGGAAATGGTCAAACAATTAAAAAAATAGGGAGTTGTTCAGTTATGGAGAACCAAGAAAGCCGCAGTAACTTTCAACCGATGACACTGACTAGCCTACTATTGCTATTCCATAAAACACATTTGGACCTTCTTGATTACGAACGGAAACCTCCTGATGATTCAAATGCAAAAGACGATCGACAGTCTTTGCCAGAAAGGACAGGTGATCCGGCTTGAAGCCATATCTAATGAATCAAGAATATCGAAAGGTGGTGATAAAATGCGAAAACTAGAAAACGTTAAAGTTACACATGTGTCTTATGTTGATAAAGCGGCGAATAAGAAATTATTCTTCCTGACTAAAACAGAAGGTGAACCTACATTTGAAACATCCGTCAAACTCGTGACTAAGGCTGATGACCCGCAAAAGCTCGTTTATGGTGTTGTTTATGAACCTGAAACCGAAGATGCTCATGGTGATTATATGGACGCTGAGACAATCGAAAAAGCGGCGCATAGTTTTATGGAATATTACCAGCAAATCGACAAACAGCATGACTTTACAACCAGTGCTGGTAAGGTAGTTGAAAGCTATGTTGCACCAGTTGATATGACAATTGAAGATACAACGATCACCAAGGGAACATGGGTCCTTGTGACTAAAGCAACTGACGAAATGTGGGAAGATATCCAAAAGGGTGAATTCACCGGATATTCATTGGCCGGAACAGCTGAAGTTGAAGAAGTCAAAAAGCAAACGACAAATAATTTCAATCGTAGAAAAACCTTCCGCGATGTGAATGGAGCTATTGAAGCGTTTCAATCCGCTGCGTGGTCTATTTTAGACAACTATTCGTCCGATGATGCAGAGAAAGTCACAGAAATTCAATCAGAAGTTAGTGAACTGTCTTCATTGATAGGTACTATCCAAACAACTAAATCAGTAACAAAACAGGGCGTGGTCAAAGGGATCAAGTCCTTTTTTAATCCGAAAAAATCAAAGGAGGAAAAAGATATGACAGAAGAAGAATTACAAAAAGCTTTGAGTGAAGCGCTGACACCGATTTCCGAACGCTTAGAGAAATTAGAAAATCCGAAGTCTGACAATGGTGACGAGTTAACAGATGAGGAAAAAAAGAAAAAAGAAGAAGAGGAAGCCGCTGCTGCAAAGAAAAAGGTAAAAAAAGAATCCTTCACTGCTGAAGATCTCACCAAAGCAGTTCAAGAAGCGGTAGCTCCTTTGAATAAAAAAGTTGAAGCGCTTGAAAAAACTCGTTTCAGCAACAATCAAGAACAAAATTACACAACAGAAGTAGAAAAATCGGCAGTCCCGGATTATGTAAATGCCGTTTTTCCAATTTCTGAATAAGGGAGGAAAAAATAAATGGTAAATGTATTATCTAACGAAACAATTTTAAAGCAAATGTCTGCTATTCAAAAAGCAGGGAATAATGTAACATTGCGCGATGACAATGCTCGTGCATTCGTTTTAGACGCAATCTCGTCTAGTGCTACTTTGCAAAAATTATATGTCCACTTTGCAAATTCGGGCACTGGATCAATCGATAAATTAGGTGTTAAACGTAGAACACTGAAAAAACACAAAGGTACCTTAACTGAACCAACGGGAACGGATATTGCTGAAGAAAATGAAGTGAAGTTTAATCTGTCACCTTTGTATTTAGACACTTGGATTGAAAATAGCAACACATTTTATACTGCTCGCACACGTGGACAAGATGTTCGCCAAGCTTTATTGTCATTAATGCAAGCACAATTTGCTGCTGATACACAGGATTTAGCGTACAACGGTGATGAAACTGAAACAGATGCATTCTTAAAATTACAGGATGGGTTTATCGTTCAAGCAAAAGCAAATGCGGCAGTAAAACACAACTTTACTAAACTCCCTAAGATCACTACATTGACGAAGGTGATTGGTGAATTTCAAGACAAATATATCAATAGTACATTTGTTTGGCACATGTCACGTTCGACAAATGCTCATTATGTGGCTGAAATTCAAAATCGTCAAACTAATTTAGGTGATGCAACTATCACTGATGGGAAAGTAACTATGATCTCCGGTTATCCGGTTGAAGTGGTAGATAATATGAAAAATGGAGTGATTCTATTTACACCTTTTGAAAACTTAGCTACTGTTTGGGGGTTAAACGTTACATTAACAACCGCTGCTGCAGATTCGGTTTCTGTCGCAAAACAAGCAACATACCACTTTATGCTTGAAGATATTGATTTTGTCATCCGTGAAAATAATATGATCGGATATATTGATGGATCTGGTTCAGAGGATGAAGATACATTTATTCCTGCAGGTTAATCTAAGAAAGGCTGATGTAAAGTGAACCGTTATAAAGTAAAAAAAATGTTCCGAGACGCTCGTACTAATGAGATTTATAGTGCAGGCGTTTTAATTACAATAACAAAGGATCGTGCAGAAGAAATCATTGAAAAATTAGGTTCAGACTTTATCGAGTTGGTCCCCGAAACACCAGGACAAATTGACGATTTTGTTCAAGAAGCCATTGACAAAGAGACGGCTCCTTTAATTGAAGAAATCAATCAACTACGAATGGAGTTGTCGATGGCTCAAACGAAATTAGCTGCGAAAGAAATACCGCCTGCTGTAGAACAAGCGCCAGACAGCTCAACTATTGAAGAATTTCCCAAAATGATCAGTCGAGGTCATTACGAGTTATCTAACGGTGAATCATTCGACGGTAACAAGGCCGCTGCCGAAGAAGCTGAAAAAGCTTTAGTAAAGTAGGTGAGTAATATGGCCCAAGCATATGTTGATGAACCTTATTACACTGACAAATTCGAGGGAACTTCTGTCAATGATGGCGAGTTCTCTCGTTTTTCGAAGCGTGCAACTGAAATAGTTGATGCGTTAACTGAGTATCAGATTCCGAAGATCGGTTTGGATAAATTTTCCGATGGCGTTCAAGAACTCATTAAGAAAGCCTGTTGTGCTCAGATCGAGTATTACCAAATCGAAGGGATAGACGTAGATATAACAGGAACACCAAAAAGTTCACTGGGATACTCCATCGGAGACTACAGCCGTTCTGCAAGTGGTGTATCTACTGGTCGACAAGCCGGGAGGGTTGCACCGTCATGCTTGATGTTTCTGGAAGGAACAGGACTCCTGCGAAAAAGGAGTGTGAGAATTGGTGTTGTTTGATGATTTACTGATTCATACATGCGAGCTTACGTTGCCTGGTGAAAAATATGTAGGTAAAGATGATTGGGGGCGCCCCATCTATGAAAAACATGCACCTAAAACTGTCAAATGTCGATACATGACAAAAAAAGTCTATGTACGAAATTCATCAGGAGCAGATCGAGTGATAGAAATGAGTTTACATCTAACTCCTGATACAATAGTCGATCCGCAAATGATTGTTGGGAACATTAAGGATGATAAAGGGAACTTGCTCACGACAGCGAAACTTGAAGTGGATGCTATCACGTCTCATTACGATGATCGCACGCTTCATCATTACAAAATCTTATTAAAGGGTGCTGAGTAGTATGAAGAAGAAAATTCAGTACAAGTCGAAATATGCAGCGGTGTCAGTCTCTCTTGATTCTGATTCGATTGGCGGCCTAGGATCGATGAAAGAGGCTAGAAAAGCATTGGTTTCTGAAATGGCAAAGGAGTGGGCCAAGAGCGCGAAAGAAGTAACGTCTGCTGATAATCACATTGATACGGCAGCGTATATTAACTCGCTTGGTTTCATTACTCACTATTTAGGTCCAAGTGGTTCTGCTGTTGGTCCAATTATTCATGAATGGGAAGAAGCGGAAAATAGAACGACACTCAAGACTGGTTCGGGTGTTCCATATGCGATTTATCTAGAAGGGCGTTACAACATTTACGCAAGAGGGCTTGAAAACGGCATGGACCGCATGATCAGTTCTGGTATGGCCGCAATGAAGAAAGTTTTACGAACATAGAAAGGAGTAGCTCGATGGATTTTGTTGATGCTTCAAGCAGTATTCGGGATTTCCTGAAGGCTGCTTTTTTTGATGAATTCAAATCGTTTAGAACTTGGAAAATTGAAGCTATTGCACCACTTCCTTGTCTTTTAATCAAGACGATAGGGAAAAATACCATCCAACTTTTAGTACGCTCAGAAAGCGATATAGAGGCATTGGAGAAGTGCACAGATGTCGGTAATTACTTGAAAAGGAACTTTTCTGATATAGAGGGTGTCAATGTCTTTGATATTGATTTTCAAATGTCAGCAGTTCCGAACGTTGATGAAACAACAGGGAAAGACGAAGCATGGTGCTACTTGTACATCAATTATTTTGAAAATTAAGGAGGAATCATTTTGGCAGGAAAAGAACAAGAAAAAAAATCAGAATCAAAACAAGTAAACTCAACTACCAAGGAATCAAAAGTTAAAGTAATAGCTAAATCGAATTCTGGAGATGGCACAACATTAAAAGTAAAAATCCAAGGAATTCCAAACGAGATTATTCATGGAGAAATTCTTGAATTGACCAAAACGAAATTACAAAAACTGAAACTTTCTAGCTCGTCATGGAGTTATGAAGAAGTTGAAAAGAAGGAGGAAGATAAATAATGGCTAAAGATCAATTTTATCGTTTTAATAAAAAAGATATTCAAGGTGGCGCTGGACGATTAATCATTGGAGAAGACACTGAGGTTCGTCCAACTAAAATTTCAGATATTATGGATATGGACACATATGAGTTGAAACCTGGATTTCGTGATTTAGGTGGTACAAACGAAGGAATCAATCGTTCTCGCGGGAATGAAACCGAAGAAGTTACAATCGATCAATCAGTTACGCCGATTGATACTACAATTTCAGGCTGGTCTAATACTATTGGTACTACATTGATGGAAACTTCAATCGATAACCGTGCTTTGGCTTGGGCAGGTGGTAATATTACTGAAACGGCAGCAGTTTTGGGAACACCAGCGACGCTTGCAGCTGCAGTGAATAAAGGAACTAGAAAAATTAAAGTTGCAGCTGATAAGGGTGTTGATTTTGAAACAGTTAAATTTGCTAAAATCGGTGATGAAACCATTGCGATTGCGCAAGTTTCTGGAGATATTATAACTTTGAAGAAAGGTGTAACAGCTTCGTATACGGTGACTGATACACTTACCCCTGTCGAAGAGCTAGGGACCAAAACAATCTCATATGGTGCACCAACTTCTGTAGATTCGTACAGCCTGACCTTAATTGTTAAACGTAAGGATGAATCATTCTTGATGGTTCATTATTATGAAGTTAAAATCAGTGATAATGTTGAAACGAATCATGGAAAAGAAAAAGCAACTCTCCCTGTTTCGTTTACATCATTCGCTCAAGACGATCTACCAGAAGATGAGAATGTATTCATTGAAATCGAACAAGTAATGTAACTTTTTGGCCTTGCAATTTTGCAGGGCCTTTTGCTTTGTCTAAAAAAAGGAGAAGAATATGACTGAAAATACAACAGTAAATCAAATTAATAGTGTAGTAACTGAAATGAAAATGGTGGTTTTAGGTGATGGAAGTACAATTCCTGTTCCACGTTTAACAAACAAGAAGGTATTGCAGCTGGTCAAATTTGTTGCAGGAGATGGAATGATCATCTACAGCAAATTTACGGATTGGCGAAAAGATCATACAGAAGTAAATCCAATTTTGGATGATGATGGAACACAAAAAAAGGATGATAAAGGGAATCCTTTATTTAATACTAAGTTTCCAACAGTTGAAGAAGGAGTCGATTTTTTCCTTTCTGAAGTACCTGATGAAAAAATTGCTAAAATTTTGGCAATTCTTTTGGATAAAACCGCTGAGGAAACAGAAGAAATGGATTTCTTTGACACTTCATTGATTGTTGCTGAATTTTTAGCCAATACGCCTATTGAAAAATTAACATCTTTGATAAAAAAGATTCGCCCGAAATTCCGCACTATGAGCAAAGAAGAAGTGAAAGAAGCGACTCAGAAGGAACATACGGAAGAAACGGGCAAAGCATCAGTAGTGCCATTGAATCCTTCGCCACAAGCTTAATTGAACAAATTCAATATGTTTCTTACTTCTATTCTTTTTCGGAAGAATATGTATTAGATCAGACGTTCGGTTGGCTGAAAAGAAAATACGAATGGGGAAACAAGAGAGAGTATAATTCACGCCGGTCAAGACAATACGAAATTCAAATGGCGATAGTTGATTCAGTGAGTATGTTCATGAGTAACCTGACTGGTGGAGATGGCTATGAGTCAATCTTGATGAAGCCTTATGAAGAAGCGATTGAAAAGTCGAAAGGTCAGCTAACCGAGTCTGCTAACAATGATGGTATTGACACAACTCAATGGTGGCAAGGAAGCAAAAACAATGAAAATAATGGTTGAAGCTGAACTAAAAGAAATTAGTGATTTGCTCCAATCCATTGGTACCAACACGAAGCAGTCAGAAATATTTCTTGATACGAAAAAGAAAAGTGATGTTTGTTCAAAAAAAACAAAGAATGGGGATGAATCAATGCAATACGCCACAATGATAATCAGCTCATTAACGCTAATTTGTCTTTTGTACCTAATTCATTTTTTTAAGAGACATAAGTAATTCAATATTTTGGTCCTTTTTAAAAATGCCAGATCGAGAAATAGTCAAATTAACTTTAATTTTTGGTGTTATTGGATTTACGTAGTAGCTGAAATACGTCTCTGAATTTGGCTGCAAATTTACGTAGTTTTCAAAAGGATTGGCGTACCAATACTGACCAATTATATCGGGAATCTTTGTTTCATTTATTCCATAACCATTATTTATAGTGGTAAAAGTTTGTGTTGGTTCAAAGTCACTAATTAAATTTAGAGGTTTATTACTTAAATCAGTAATGTTTAACTCGATTAATCGAAGTGTTGAGGATGAAAGATTTTGTACAGTAAATCCCAAAAGAAAGGGATCGTTTTTCCTTCGATCATAGAAACCGTCAACGATATCGATTTCAACTTTATTCTGAAGATGAGTATAAATGATTGCATAAATTGCAGCGACTAAAGCAAGTAAGGCAATTACAAAATTCCAAAATTCTAACGACTTTAACATGATAATACCTTCTTTCAAAGAAAATTAACTATAAATATTATACCAATAAAAAATACATATAGAAGGGAGTTGAGCGAATGTCAGAAGGTAGTAAAGGAACTAAAGTTGGCGGTGCCTATATAGAAATCTCGGCGGATTCCGCACCAGCAGAGAAAGCAGTTGCCACGTTCTTTAATTGGTTCACAAGAACTGGTGAAGCTGCGACTGATTTGGCAAGTAGAATTAGTAATACAGTCGAGACTGCAAAGGATCTAGGCGAAAAAGGTAGCCAATCTGCAAAAACAGTTTCGACAGGCTTTCAATCTATGACACAGAAAATGAAAAGTGCAAATGCAAGTTTATCGGCTGATTCGAAAAAGAATTTCGAACAGATTAAAAGCGATGCAAAACTGTCTTACTCGGAAATGACGAAAGACAGCAAAGCGATGAATCAAGCACTAGTCATTTCTATGAAAAGCAGTCTTTCGAATTTGAAATCAAGTTTTACTGATCTGAAAAATGGCTTCAAGACAATCGGAAATTCATTATTAGACTTGATCAAGAAACCGGTAGATAAGGTAATTGAACTACCAGGCACTATTCAACGCGCGATGAAATCTATTACTGGTTTTGTTAGCTCAGGCTTTGCTCAAGCAAAAAATCAAGCAATATCACAGATACAGTCTATCCCTACAAAAGCAAATCAAGTCTTAAATAGGACAAAGGATGTTTTTGTAACTGGATTTAATTCTGTTGTTAATTCAACAGCCGGTGCAGTATCAAAAATCGGAAATGGACTATCTCAACTTCCTTCTAAGGCAGCGAATGTTGCTTCAAACATGAAGACTGGATTTATTAATGGGATAAAGAACATTCCCAATGTTACATCAAATATTTGGCAATCTGTAAAAAATGGCGTGAAATCAATTGCTGATCATGCTAGCAGTTCTGCTAACTCTGTCAAAAATAGTCTGTCAAATGGTTTTAAATCTGTTCTAGACCGTGCCAAATCCATTTTTCCAAATATTAAAAATCAAATAAAGTCTGGCGTTGACGATCCTTCAAAGAATGCAAAAAAATCAATTGAGGATATCGCAAGTTCAATAGCTTCGATCGCAATCGTCGCAAAAGTTTTTGATGTTCTAAGGGATTCTATAGGCAGAGCTATTGATCGTATTGACACAATTGATACAGCGACTAAATCATTAACTGTTCTGACTGGCAGTGCCGGTATGGCCAAAACAGTCATGGATGATCTAGCTGCTGCAATTGAAGGAACACCAATAGCACTGAATGATGTTGCAATGGGTGCGAAAAAAATGGTTGCAGCTGGTATGGAAGGCACGAAAGTAAAAGGTGTGTTCCAGGCAATCGCCGATGCTGCTTACGGCGTTGGTAATGGTGCTGAATCAATTGATCAGATTACAAGCGCGATTGCTGGAATGCAATCTGCGGGCGTTGTCTATGCTGACGATATCAATAGGTTGGTTGATGCTGGTATTCCTGCTTGGCAGATATTAGCAAATGCTAGCCAAAAATCTGTAACCGATATGAAAGAAGCTGTTTCTGATGGAACCCTTTCTGCTGGAGATGCTATTGAAAATCTTCGTAAGGGTATTGAAGAAGGAACGACTGGAGTAGCCGGTACAACAGCTAAGATGGCAGGTCTGGCTAAAACCGCTGGAGATACTCTATCTGGTTCAATGGCCAATTTCAGAACGGCTATCACTACAACTATTGTTAAAGGATTAGAACCTTTCAAAAAAGTTGCGATTGATGCATTAAGTTCTGCGACCGCTTCAATGAAATTATTTAGAGATAATACGATTGGATCTGAAAAAGTCCAAGAAGTATTAGCTTCGATTGCTAAAGCATTGGAAAAAATTGGTAAATCAGCAAACCCTGTAATTTCTATTATTAAAGGATTATTTGCTGCTATGAGTTCATATGGCGGGTTAGTATTACTGTTTGCAACACTGATAAAATTCGGTAAATGGCTCTTGAAATTTGTTGAAATTGCATCAGCAAATCCATTTATTATCATTACAGCGGCCGTAATAGGTTTAGCAGTCGCAATAACTGATCTCTACAAACGTTCCGAAAAGTTCAGACAATTAGTAGCTCCATTGATTAATTTAGTGAAAAAGCTCGGCGAAACATTTTCTGTTGCTGCTAGTGCAATTCAGGGTTCATTACAACTCATTTTTGTTGGTGGCGATCGTAAGAAGACTGAAGCATTAAGACAAAATTTAAGTCGCATTCTTCCACAACAAATCGCCAATGAGATTATCGATCGACTTACTTCCATGAATAAAGCATTTGCCAAATTCAAAGAAGTCGTAAGTGAAAGAGTAAGTACTGCCGCAAGCGCGATCAAAGGTAGCTTCGAAATGATTTTCTCCAGCGGTGATCGAGGAAGAACTGAAGAACTTAAACAAACGTTATCTCAGTTATTTCCGCAGGAAACTGCTTTTGCAATAGTCGATCGATTGACCATTCTACACAAAGCGTTCGATAATTTAAAAAAAGCGGCGACTGAAAAAGTACAAACTTCAGCAACAATCATTAAATCTAGTTTTGATCAAATCTTAAATGGTGGAGATCGAAAACAGTATGAAGACTTAAAGTTAGCTTTGTCAGATATACTTCCACAAGACTCTGTAAATAAGACCATGGATCGTATTACTGTCATGCATGAGGGTTTGGAAAAACTCAAAAATGGATTCAAGATTGTCAAAGATGTGCTAACTGGTGGGTTGGATCTTCATTCCTTCTCAGATGCTATCAACTCCAGCATGTTCAGTCCAGAAACAATAAAACGTTTTGAAAAGTTTTATGAAATTGTTCAACTAATCAAACGAGCCCTAAGCGGTTTAAGTTTTGTTGTATCTGGAAATATAACAAGTTTTGAAGGGTTGAAGAATCTTCTGGGCGATTCATTCAGTGATAAACAACTTGAAGTTATTTATCGATTAGGCGAGGGAATCAGAAACTTTGTCGATGGGACAAAAGAGAAGTTTGCTCAATTCAAAGAGGCGATCAATAAAGCATTTGATGGGGACTTTGGACCTCTAATGGAAATCTTCAAACAATTATTACCAAAGATTATCGCAATTCTTATTGGTGGAATTCCCGGTTTGATCATAACGGGCAGCAACTTGATTTCGAAATTAGCTGAGGGCATGGGGACTTCTATTCCTGAACTCTTAGAGAAAGTATCCGAAGTTATATTAAACTTAGTTACCTCATTTACTGAGATTTTGCCAAAAATGATTGAAATTGGCATAAATATTCTTGGTGGAATTATCCAAGGTATTATGCAGACAATCGTACCCTTAGCTCAAGCAGCTATTACAATCGCATTTACGATTTCAAAGACAATTATTGAAACTTTACTTTCAGTTCTACCTCAGTTGATTGAATCCGGTATCACGATTTTGACTTCTATCATTACTGGAATTATTCAAATGCTTCCAAACCTAATTAGCGCTGTCATATCTGTTGTGGAAATGATCCTTACACTAATAGTTACATACCTTCCAAAGATCATTGAGGCAGGTATGAATATCTTAGTCGCACTAATTGGTGGGATTATGATGGTACTTCCTCAATTATTGGAAGCAGCTTTCAAATTGATTATTTCGATAGTGACAATATTGATTCAAAGCCTTCCAAAATTAATCGAGGCAGGAATTAAAATCTTGGGTGCTTTGATCCAAGGTATTATTCAAATTTTACCGAAACTCATTGAAACAGCACTTAAGCTTATCATCACGATTGTAGCGATCTTGATTCAGAATTTACCAACGATCATAGCGGCAGGTGTCAAAATACTACTAGCTCTTGGAAAAGGTATTTTGAACACAATTGGTGTTCTGGTTAAGATGTTACCGCAAGTCATTGGCGCAATTTTTAAAGCTTTTGGTGATATTGAATGGGGTAAAATCGGTAAAGATATTATCCGTGGTATCGTTAAAGGGATAACAGATGCGGCAAGTTCAATTAAGAAATCGGTAACCGATGTTGCTGGGAATGTGGGCAAATGGTTTAAAGATAAGCTGAAAATCAAATCTCCATCTCGTGTAATGATTGGTATTGCAAAATGGATTCCTGAAGGCGTAGCAGTCGGAATCGATAAAGGCTTGCCTATTGTCGAAAATGCTATTTCAACTATGACAGACATGATGACTAAGGCAGTTAAAGATTCTGAACCTATTGGTTTATCAAGTGATGTTATTGCGACTGAAAGCTACGGAATGCCTGATGCTACTCAAATGCAGGCGTCAGCTCAACAAGCTTCAAAAGCTGGTAATCAAGGCATGGCGGATTCAACGCCACAGTTGCTCCAGACAGCTTTAAATGCGGCTAATGGTATTCTAGGACAATTTAGTTCAATTAGCCCTTCAATGGTCACTCAGGGCGCCGATTGGCTAACTAACTTCATGAATGGATGGATCTCTGTTTTACCAGCAATGATTACCAGTGTTCAGACTTTCATTGCCCAATACGCAACGTTAATAACTAATCAAAATAATCCAAACTATCAAATGGGAAGAACCTGGATGCAGAACAAGTTGAATGGATGGAATAGTCTCTTTTCAACATTCATTACGACTGTGAGAAATTTCTGCAATCAAGTATTGAATCTATTGCGAAGCTTTTATAATGCGATGTTCCAGACTGGTAGAACATGGCTTCAAAATCTACTAAATGGTTGGAACTCACTTTATCAAACATTCATAAATCGTGTGAATCAACTTGGAAATGACGCTATCAATAATTTACGATCGAAGTCGGGCGGCTTTAATAGCGCTGGACGTTTTTTGATGCAATCGTTGATAGACGGCATTAATTCTATGGGCGGTTCTCTATCTGCAACAATGAATAGCGTTGCGAATAAGATGGTTGGTGGTATTGGTAAAGGTGTTAATGGGGTTATCGGCGGTGTTAACTACGTTCTAAAAGAGGTTGAATCCGACAAGAAGTTAGGAAACTGGACTGTTCCACAATATGCAAAAGGAACTGATGGGCACCCTGCTGACGGTCCTGCATTGATCAATGACCAAAAAGGATCCAAGTATCAAGAGATTGTTCAAAATCCCGATGGTTCCACGTTTATGGCAAAAGGTAGAAATTCTTTGGTTTGGTTGCAAAAAGGTGCGAAAGTTCTTAATGCCACGATGAGCGAACGTGTGTTGAAAGTAAGAAATACTCTTCAAAATATTGTTCCTAAATATGAAGATGGTGTTGGCGATTTTGATATTTTCGACCTCATAGATGATGAGGGAGCCTTCAAAAAACTTGTTGATCAGCGTGTAGATTATAACAGTATCGTAGAACCTTGGAGAAACATGACAAAAGCAGGCGTTAAGTTGATGACAAGTGCGGCCTATCCTTTTTCACAAAAACAAGTTGAGGATGCGTATGGTGGCGGAAGCTTTGATGGAGCGATGAATGCCAACAATGTATACCAATACTTAGTGGATATTGCACAAAAGGTCATGTCAAAATTCGGAGGACTAACTATTACTTCTGGTTATAGACCGGGTGATCCTTATTGGCATGGTAAGCATCAAGCGTTAGATATTTCCGGTTATCCGTACGGAAGCCCACGATACACGGAAGCTGCCAACTGGGCATTTGAGAAGTTCCCTAAACAGATTGCTTATGTGATTACGAATGGTAGAGTACGTGACCGTGTGGGGATGTCAGGTCAAGCTGCAACAGGACAATGGGTCCCATGGCCAGACAATGATCATTATGACCACATACATTTAAATGGTTCATTAGGTGCTGGCAGTGTATATAATGCCGGGACAGACGTTGCTGGAGGACTTCCTACTTTAGGCGGTTCAGGAGTTGAGCGTTGGCGCTCCTATCTAAAGAAGGCACTGAAAATGAATCAACTACCAACTTCGCAAGCGTATGTCAACGCATGGTTATCTCAGATTCAGAGCGAATCTAGTGGGAATGAAAAAGCTATTCAACCAGGTGCAGATCCAGATGGTGACGGATCTGGGCCGGCAATTGGATTACTGCAAACCAAAAGAGGAACATTTTTAGCAAATGCCTTTGCTGGTTACGGTAATATTATGAAAGGCTTTGACAATATGTTGGCTGCTATTCGATATGCAAAAAATCGCTATGGAGCTGACATGCTTGGAGTTATCGGTCATGGTCACGGTTATGAAAACGGAGGTTGGATTACACAAGACGGTTTATACAGGGCGGGAGAAAAAGGAAAACCAGAGGTTGTTCTACCTGTCACTAAACCGGCACGAGCAGTTGAGTTAATCGGTCAAGCAATCTCATTTATGGTAAATAATGGGTCAAATATCCTTGATTCAGCCAGTATCGGGCTTAATAGTCTCGCATCAAATATGACTGTTGATTTAGCTGAAATGATGGGAATGGATACACTTATTGCAAGAAATCTGGTCAATTCTTCATCTGGAGGGAGAACTGATTTAAATGAGGTCATTAATTTATTAAAGATCAATAATGAACTACTATCCGAAATTGCTGCTAAAGATCCATCGATTCATATTGATAAGAAAAAAGTAACGAAAGAGTTAGCTGAACCAATAGCGAAAGAAATTGTAAGAAAGGGGTTATAGTATGCGTCGAGAATTTGAACTAACTAATGGGGATGGCGATGCTATTTCCTTAAATAACAAGAAAGGCCTTCTGAGTGTTGATCCGGAAGGCCTTGGCATTTCAATTAAGAATGAGTTCAATAGGTCAAATGGCCATCAGAGATTAATTGAGTGCGAAGCAGATTTTGAAGAGTTCAAAATAGATATTATTTATGGACTGCATAATCACCAAGAAACTTATCGTATTTATCTTGAGTTTGTTAAGTTTCTATCTCATCCGCCTATTGTATTAAAGTACACGAGCGATGCTGGTGAGAAATTCAGAAATGTTGCATTAAAACAGTTAAGTAAATCTGAACGCTCTTTTGGTAGATTACTTAAAGAATCTTTGATACTTGAATACCTAACCCCTTGGTATGAAATAAAAAAGGCAGAAATCCTGCAAAGTAATCAAAAAATATATACTAGAGGGAAAATTTATGGATTTACTTTTCCATATGTTTACACTCAAAATGCCAATGAGAAGACCGGAACTTTCAAAATTTCAAATGATTCTGTTTATCTTTTTAATAATAATATTCGCACTTCTCCTGTAAGAGTAACAGTTTCAGGAGAATGTAAAAATCCGTATTGGGAAATATTTAAAGAGGGAGAACTTGTCGCTAGTGATGGCTTCTTCTTGAACTTAGAAGAAGGGCAAACTTTGGTTGTTTCTAGTCTTTTTCAAGAACGAACTGCTCTTCTCTATGATTCGCAAGAAAATATTTCTTCTGTTTATCAGCAACAAGATCATACAAAGACCAATTTTGTTCATATGCCTATTGGTAATTCTTCTATAGTCTTTCATACAGCAAATGCAGAGGTTACGGTCGAAGTGTATGAGGAGTGTGATGTATTTTGATTTTGTCAATTCATTTATATAGGTTTGATCTATCGAAATATGAAGAAGAATACCTTAGTGAAGAATTCGATTTTGGAATTGATGAAATTTCCTCCAATTGGGTTAGCGAATTTGAATTAAACAAGTTTGTGCAAATTGAAAAAGGTGATTATTTACTAGCAAAAGATTTTGAAAGTAGTAGGATTCTATATTTTGGTGTAATTGATTCGCAAGAAGATACAAAAATACGTTGTAGGGATTTAGCCCAAGCGCTTGGCGATAGTAGTTTTCCGACTTGCAAGACGACCGGCCCAAGTTTTGAAGGTCACTTCAAACGTTTGATAGAGAAGTATCTTTTGAATGATTCAACGAAAAATCTTTCTGGAATTTTATCTGTAGTTACAGAAACAAATACGAATCATAGTTATCAAGCAACGGAAGTTACATCTAGAAAATTAAATAGTTACCTCCGTAACGCATTTAAAAAGTACAATATAAAATGGACTTTCGAAGAAATTAAAGACGGAAAGATTTTTTCAAGTATCAAGCGAATCGATACAAAGAAACAGATTAAGGATAATTCAAGCGAATTTTTTGATTGGAATATTTTTATCAAAAAGCCGGGTAACGGAAATGAGAATATGTTGCTGATTGTAGACAAAAAGATGTCTGATATTGAGGATCCAAGAATCCTTTCAACGTATTATTTGGATGATCAAAATGAATTGACAACTGATAAGACAAATGTCGGCATTATAAAACCTACTGTTAGTATTGTATCTATTTATGATACTGAGCAAGAAGATAAGGCAACTTATGAGGAAGTAGCGAACTCAGAGCTTAAAGGAAACGCTTATAGTCACGAAATTAATGTCAGTATTATCTTGGATTCTAAAAATTTCGATATAAGAGATCTGCAAACAGGATTATTATTTGATGTGACCGTGAAAGAAAAGCTTTATAAATCCGTATTAAGTGCTTGGAAAATAAGCAGCAGTAGTAGATCAATCAAACTTACCTTCGGAAATATCCGAAGTAGGGTAAGTGATTACTTTGACGAAAATTAGGAGTGAGAGATTTGACAAAAAATGTAGATGGTTTTCAATTTGATAATGTAAAAATCAGTGCAGCAAATGATGCTAAGCTATACCATTCATTAGCACAACGACGGAATTACGTAATCAAAGGATATGAACAAGAACTTAGACTTTCAAAAAGCGGTTTAAATATTACTGTTGGTGCCGGGTGTGCCTTGGTCCAAGGACGATTTATTTATTTAAAAGAGGCGCAATCAATAACGGTCCCTGCAAATGCAAATGGATACATTGTTTTAAGAATAGATTTGACTCAGGAGGTAGTCCCAGATTTGGAGAATGATCCTGCAACAGATTTATATACGTGGACAAATAATCAAGTAAACTTGGAATGGGTACCTTCTTTAATTAATGGAAACCTCAATCAAGGGGATAAAATCTACACATTTTCACTATGCAGTTTTAGTTCAAGTGGATCTAATGTTAATTACGAGCTGAACGAGGGAAACTACAAAGGTTATGTCATTGTTGATAGAACTAAAAATAGTGATCCTGCAATAAAAAATGGTCAGATTAGATTTATTAGGGCAGGGGATTTAGTAGTTGTACATTGCAATTTTCAAACTAAGGATGGGGGACTCAAACCAAAGGATAATATTATAAATAAAATACCATCTAACTTGGAAGTAGATTTCAGTTCCCATATTTCTTTAACAGGAACAGGAGATTTAGTTATTGATGCTCAAAATCAGTCGGTACGTACTGAATGGGGTTTAAAAGGGAATTCTTACTATCTCGGGACAGGATTTTATCTAGCAAAATAGGGAGGTGAAAACTTGAGTAATATAAAATTGATACTTACTGAGAACAAAGCATCACCATATCGAAAACAACGTGTTGTTGGTAGACATGGTGATGGAGAATTGACTGTTATTGACGTTGAATTACTTCAAGCTGATGGAAAAACTCCATATTCAATTTTTTCAAATCATGAGTTGCTTTTTGTTGGGACAAATTCAAAAGGTCAGTACACCGATGGAGTTCCAGAAATCATCGATGGTCAAAACGGAAAAATCAGGTATACCTTTACAAAAGAAAATTTTAGTGTTATCCGTGAATTCAAACGAGCGTACTTCCAGTTAACAGATGCAGATGGAAATAGGGTTACGTTCCAAGATTTCTATGTGGATGTTCTTAAAAATTCAGATATTAATCAAGAACACGCAACTGTTTATGTGAGACTCCTAGAATTATTGCTAGAAGATTTTGAAAAGCAATTTGGAGATAAAACTATAGACTTCGAAGAAAGATTCAAAACTTTTTTTCAGGCAAAAGAAATCGAATACGAGTATATATATCAAATGTACAACGATCTTTTACTTAAGTTGGAAAAAATGACAGGCGAAACCCTAAGTTTACAAGAAAAGCAAATGGAAATAATAAATTTGGTAGAAGAATATGACATATTAACGAAAGCGGAAAGTTCCGCAAACGTGGTCTACCAGATTTTAGGTGATGAAGCTGAAATTACTATAACACTAGATTACAGTAATAAAATTGCTAAATCTGATATTGAAAATCCTAACAAAATGTTTTACAACGTTTCAAATGCGTTGATGCCGTTTACAATAAGTGGATCAGAGGGGACGCAAGCCTACTATGATCGTCTTGCTGTTCTTGATAATCAATTGTTAACTGTGTCAACTATTACGAATGAAGCGATTGCTCAAGTCAGGCTGCGTTGGGAATTAGTAAAATTTATTGATAAAAATATCCCTTTACTCTTTGAAACGGATGATAACAATCAAAAAATCGATTACTTAAGGCAAAAGATCACTTCTGTGAAATCAACTATTTACGGAAGAGGCACTGGGTCTGGCGGAAACAAACTAGACCATAGATTTTATGTTTCTGGTTTATTAGAGGCCCAAGGCTCTGGCAACACCACTTCTCAAATTTCAAAAATAACTGACCAATTAACAGACGTTGAAAAAATTCGTAACATGATTAGTTCGGCGGGGCAAATTGATAGCTTAATTTATTCTACCAAGTCGGATGGGAACCTTTATTCTATACTTTACAGCGACTACGCAACGCTTGAAGTGAAAATGAAAATTTCTGCGAAACAAGTGATTGAAGCATTGATGAAGACTCATCACCTAGAAAATCTAGCGACACAAGAAGAGGCAGAAACCGGTGCGAATAATTCCAAAACGATGACTCCTCTGCGAGTCTTTCAAGCAATTGCTAAATGGACGAAAGACAAGTTCGTATCTTTGACTGAAAATGAAACAGTATTGGGAATCAAGAATTTTGCGAATGGTCTTCAAGTTGGGGGAAGAAATGTTCTTTCCCAAAATGGACTACAAACTTATGATCATACGAGCGCTACCGATTCCGCTATTCAGTCTGGAATGATAAGGTTTATTCGTTTTGGGGATTTTATCTTGGTTAATTTTAATTTCCAGTGCAAAAGCGTAAATATTGCTTCAGGAGGGAATATTATCAGAGTATTAGAATCCGATATCCTTCCTACTAATTCCATTCAAATAGATATTACAGATGATAAAGCAGTAACTGTAGAAACGTCTGGTAAATTGACAGCTTTATGGGGGCTTAATGCGAATAGTTATTATGCTGGCTCTGCTATGTACTTTGCGAAGAATAAATTATAGGAGGAAAGAAATGAAAACTATTTATAAGGTCCTATATCCAGTAGGTTACGAGGAACACGAGGTTGCAGATGATTTTCCAACTTCTATTCCGTTTGTGGAAGATGTGCCGCTTCAGAATTTGAAAAATCCGCAATCTCAGTTCTATAATTTCTCTAAAAATAAATGGGAAGAAGTCGTCACTCCAGATTATTCACAGAAATTGGAACTTCTTGAAACCTTAACAGAAGCAGTTCAAAGAGAAAACGAGGAGCTTAAGAAGGCGGCTGAAGAGCAAGCAATCCAAATGACGGATACACAACTAGCGATAGCCGAAGTTTATGAAATGCTGGTTCCTGCAAACAAGGAGGCTAAATAAATGGCAAATATTTACGTCAATTTGATTCAGAAAGGTCTGAAAACTATTGAGGAAGTACCAAAGACAATTAGAAAAGAAGTACAAGCGATCTTGGATGCAGACATTGCGGATTAAGATTGCTTTTTATTTGCTCAGAAAAGAGGTGAATACAATGGCAGTAGTCTATGCGACTTTGATTATCAAAGGTAAGAAGACGATCGAACAAGTACCTGGTCTGATCCGCGAACAAGTGAAAGAAATCTTGGTGGATATGGATTTACCTGAATTGGCAGAGTAGCACACTTTCGAGTGTGCTTTTTATTTTGATTGGAAGGGGGAGCCAAGTGGATGGAACTAGAAACGCAGGTGAAGGAGCATGAAAACAAGCTTAAACAACATGACGAAGATATTAAACGATTGAACGAGCGATCCTTAGCAATGCAAAAAACAATGGATGAAAGTTTGATTCGTGTAGATGAATCAAATAAGTTTTTGCGAGAACAAAACACCGAACAGATGAGACAGAACAATGAAATTCTAAATGCGATTCTGACGCGTAACACGGACGCTGAAAAGCGTTCGGATGAATTAAAGAGACTAAATACGGAAAATCTTTGGAAAATGATTTTAGGTATTGGCGGGTCTGCAGCGGTTATTTTTGCATTTATTATGGAGCTACTTAAATATTTAGGAGGAAGATAAACATGGATCTATCTTTTATTACAGAAAACTTTGTACCGGTAATTGTTGTCGCGTGTTTGATCGTAGGCTACGTAATTAAAGCGACACCACTATTTAATAAATTGGCTAATTTATATATCCCATTGATCGTAGCGGTGTTAGGAGCTGCATTAGGCGCAGTAATGAATGGCGTCAGTGTGGAATCCATTGTCTATGGTGCAGTGAGCGGGTTAGCCTCTACAGGGTTACATCAAGTCTTTACAAAACTATTGAATTTAGGAGGGAATGACTAATGTTTGAAGAAGGGAAGTTTGTCACAGCAATTGGCAGTTTTATTGTGAAAGAAGTTGGTGACGAATTCGTTGAATTAGATTCTTTCGGAAAAGGTGGCGTAGAAGTCACAGATACCTATATAGAAAATGGATTTTCGGAAATCACTTCGGAAGGGATCGAAAAAGAATTTGATGGATTTACTGTTGGAGATTTTTTCAAGTTAAACGGGAAGTATAAGGTTCTCCGTTCGAATGACATTTTTACGAAGGTTCAAGCAGGAGAATACATGTTATCTCTCCCTAATCATAAATTGATGGAGGTGGCTTAACATGCAATTAATGTCAGGTATTGCAGGCAGCCGTGGAAGAAATCCCTATGGAGTGGTTATACACAATGATGCAGCTTCCCAAGGCGCTACTACTACTTTTTATAGAAATTGGTTGCCAAGTCATAATGCAGAGCTGGGTTTCGCCCATTGGTATGTTTGTAGTGACGGTATCTTACAAGTTGAGAATGAAGCCAATATGGCATGGCATACAGCGAATGCGAATGGCAATGCAAATTATATAGGGATAGAAGCTTGTCAATCTATGGGGAATCTAGATACATTCAGAAATAATGAAGATCGTTCAGTAAAATTAGCTGCTGAAATTTTAAAACGCTATGGACTACAACCGAATAGAAATACAGTAATCTTGCACAAACAATTCTCAGCTACCGCCTGTCCGCATAGATCGGTATCGGTGCATGGAGATTGGACAATCATGCAAGATTATTTTATTGCTCAAATTCAAAAATACATGAATGGTTCTACACCAAATCCTGCACCTAAGCCTCAACCAACCGGAAACAAAAACGGCATTGCGATCGATAATGTCACCAAAGATCAGGCGGTAAAAATGGTTCAAAGAACGCAAACAAATTACGCATGGACCACACTGCGTGAACAAGTCAAAGCTGTTAAACAGAACGATGGCCGCTATACATTAGTGATTAAGACTGGAAACAAAGCACGTTGTGACAAGAGTGTTTTGCGTCTTAAGCAAGAGCTTAAATCTTACTATCCTGGATACATGCAACAAAATATCGTAACTCCAGATGGAGATAAGCCTACTATTCGAATCGAAGCGCGCAATATGCCAGCAAGCGCCTTTACTGGGAAAAATCCATTTGATGTTCATATGCGCAACTTCTTGAAAGACATCTTATTAGATGGTCAAACATACGCAGAAGCGAATTCTTATGGAACCTATGACGTTCGCATCAAAGGCGAAGGCTTCAATGATCATGATGCGCCTATTGTATTGAAGGAAATTCAAGAGATGGGTAAAGCAAAGGATGTTGGCATTAATCCAGCACATATTAAGGGATTTAAGTATTAGAACTAAAACACCCTCTACAACAATTATGGCTGTAGAGGGTGTTTGTTTTTTTATTACTTTTGTAGATTCAATTATTTGTCTAATTTTTTCTTAACGTCATCCGTGATATCTTCAACTTTTTCTTTTGCGTCTGCCGCTACTTCTTTTACTTTACCAACAGTTTGATCAAGTAGGCCTTCCGCTTTCTTTTTGTTGTCACCAGTTACTTTTCCTGTGGTTTCTTTCGCTTTACCCTTAGCTTTGTCCGTAAAACCTTTGTCTGTCATAATAAAGCCCTCCTTTTATTTCTAATCATATTATAGTAGTAGTTCAAAAGTTAAAGCAAATCATATACATTTAAGGTTAAAAATAATAAATATCTAAGCAAGCAAGGGCGTTTATTTTTATATCAATAAGTTAGAAAATAAGAAGAGACCGCTTGCAAAAATCCAAGCACAGAGGTATAAATATAGATAAGGTTTTCGTTAAACCTTACTTCTTTCATAACTAAGTTTCATCTTGATCGGCAACCAGTCGTGTGCGGGCTGGTTGTTTCTTTGTGTAGTGTATCACTTTGTCATGAGTGTATCATTTGCAAAGTAAACGTTTTATGAGTAAGTTTATTGTCATGGGAAGTCACTCGCCCAAAAAAATGAACGTCAGATACAGTTACTTGGGGAAGTGGACTGTGGGGAAATCTGACGTTCTATTTCTGTATTGTAACATGTTGGAAAAATAATCATAGTTCTTTTAAGAGTACCCTTAGTTCATTTGGTAGAATACTCCGGTTCATATCGGAAGATGCGGGTTCGAGGCCTGTGGGGTACGTAAATGAAATTAAATGTAAAATTTATGAAAACTGGTTATAAAGAGCTTTCGCCAATTGACAGCGTAAGTTTTTTGTAGTTTAATATAATTAATAGAACCCCGCACACCTCTTAGCAATGTGTCCCAAGCGGGGACGTTTTTATATTTAGGAGATATAATCATATGAAATATGATAGATGCGCAACGACAATTGAGGAGCAAGTAGACATTCTGGAAAATAGAGGTTTAATAATTGAAGACCGTTCATTTGCAATATCGTCTTTGAGAAAAATCGGGTATTTTAGATTTAAAGGTTACTGCCTACCATTTTACAAATCAAAAGATAAATTCATGGAAAACGTGACATTTTTTACTATCTATCAGAATTATCGATTTGACGAAAGGTTTCGTTTGTTGCTATTTCAAATAATTGAACATGTCGAAGTAGAGTTGAAATCTGTTATTGCTAGAGATTTTGCTTTGGAGACTAGTCCGCTTGGTTTTTATGATCCTACTAACTTTGAAAGGCTGGATTTTCATGAGAGTTGGTTAGAAAAATTTAAACAATTAACTTCTCAATCTTCGAAGAGAAGAGAATTATATACGGACCATTACATAAAAAATTACGATAACATTTTTCCTATATGGGTTGCAATGGAGATGTCTGATTTTGGATCATTATCAAAATTTTTTTACAACATAAATCGATCTTTGAGAAATAAGATTTCGAAAGAAAATTATGGGTTTAGTAGTTTTTATCTTTCAAATTGGATTTATGTTCTATCGGTTACTAGAAATGTATGTGCGCATAATGGGAGAATATATGACAGGATTTTTCCAATACAAGCGCAGTTATCAAAAAAAGATAGTAGAATTTTAAATAATCGAGCGTTCGTAGCTATTTATATATGCTATAAAATTTGCTTGGATACCGAGTATTTTGGAATGTTTAAAACCAATCTAGCTAACTTGATTGGTATTTATGAAGATTATATAGATATTGATAAAATAGGTTTTCCTGAGAATTGGGAAGAGTACCTTAGTTAGAAGACCCTAGCAGAGCTAAGGTCTTTTTTCTATTGCACATGTAAGCGTTACACTGTATAATAAAACCAATCCAAGAAAATCTTTATTTTCTGCAAGGAGCATCCGAGTAATCGGGTGCTCTTTTTTTATACAATGATTTTCCCACGATTTATTCGGTAACTATAAATAGAAATTTTTTGATTACTCCAATAGAAAACGTTTTTATTTTTGTATATTAATAAAATTGAGAAGAAAGTTTTTATACTCATAGGTGATTTTTTGTTCAGATGAAAAAATACTAAGTTTCCTTCATCATCAGGTTTAGCAGTAGTCAAAGGCACAAGGGTGCTGCCCACTTGTGTATATATCCCTTTATATTCTTCGTGAAAAGGATTTTCCGTTAGTCTTTTTAGAAATTCACTAGCCTTCATGTTCTACCTTCTTTCGCTGGACTCTACTCGAATCAAATTCTAACATACTTTTAAAACCGGTCAATGATCCATTTACATCGTATAATTCTTGTTTATGAAACCGTTTTATGCTAAACTAACATTCAGAAACTATCCATTTCTACTCCCTTTTAGGGAGGGCAGGCACCCTGGCGAAAGGTGCCTGTTTTTTATTGCACTGAAACCTAAAAGTGATAAACTATTAAGTAGAGAGTAGTCCACTCTCACTTTCTTTTGCCCACTCTTTACCCTTACTAGAGAGTGGGTATTTATATTCTCATCATTTCAAACTCCATCATGATCTTCGTCTTGCCAATTACCGCATACTTCTTCACCACAAACTGTTTCCTACTATTGAACTCCCCAGCAACAGCGATCCGCATTACATCCTCTACATCTGCAAGAAAATTCAACGAGTGACCAGCAATCAAGCAGCTAGTAACATCAAGCTTAAAATAGACGAGGGGACGTTCTGACATTTTCAAAATTTTAACTTTACTAACTGTTCCTGTTATTGATTGCATGTAATCACTCCTAAAATTATTATTTTTTTCTCTTAACTCTGTCCATAACATGTTCCATCATTTCAGACATACTATTAATCCAATCATCAACATCTTGTTTCGTTTCCATAGATGGCCAGTGACCAGGGACAACATCCCAATCCTGTTGGAAATACATTTCATAAAAGTATTCCTTCATGTCTTCGGCAATATAACCAGTAAACCCTTCATAGGTAGTTATTCTATGACCTCTTTCGTCGAATTTATTATATAAATGGTCTTCATTTTCCAAAAAAGAAAAATCTACATTTTTAATCCCCTCGTTAATTTGTTCTAAAACATTATTGGATCCAATGTATTCACCCCAGGAAATGCCTTGAGTGGGATCCTTCAATATATTTGCTCTGGCTACAGCATAAAAGGTATTTACGTTTTCATTCCAAAAATTAGTAATACGATCCTTCGCTTTTTCAGAATCACCAGAATACTTACTCGTAAAAAATTTAATACCATCAAGAATAAATTGATCATAATTGTCTAAATTAGTTTGAAGGAAAAACTTAAATTCTTCTTTATTCATAGTAGCTCACTCCTTAAATTTGTAAGTTCATTGTACGAACGTTTGTTCTGTTTGTAAAGGGGAACAAATTATTAAGAATAAAAATAGGGACAGAAAAGGGGCAAAATGCTCTTATTCTCTGACATATCTATGAATAATCAAAAAGAGTATAGAGAGGGTAAAAAGCTTGTAGTGGCATGTGTTGAACTACCACTGAGGCATCACTGAAATGTTCTAATCTGTTTTTGCCATTAGAACTGGGAAACTTTTCTAAAAAAGATACGTTTCATTCGTATCTTTTTTTTTGCACTTTTTTAAAGCTAGACCAAAAAAGCGGAACTTGTCAAAACAAGTTCCGCTTTCTTATTTTTTCATCAAGGACTCCAGAGCTTTCATTTTTTCAATGACGAGCGCTGGTGTGACCGTTTCCTTCATTAAATGGATCATCTCACCGGGGG
Source organism: Enterococcus gilvus ATCC BAA-350 (assembly GCF_000407545.1). Lineage (NCBI taxonomy): Bacteria > Bacillati > Bacillota > Bacilli > Lactobacillales > Enterococcaceae > Enterococcus > Enterococcus gilvus. The sequence goes on from NZ_ASWH01000002.1 coordinate 372,656, forward strand.
CACAAGCACGTTCCCCCACGGCTTGATAGTCTGCCTCTGACAACTCCATGGACATATCAGCCAAACTCGTTGGCAAATTCAATTGGTGATAAAACAGGAGCAGCCGTTGGATCTCTGCTAGATTGTCCTCGATCATCAATTGCACTAAAATTCCGTAGGCGACTTTATTCCCGTGAAGCTGCTGATGGCTCTCAGGCAAAACGGTCAACGCATCGTGGATCGAGTGCGCGCCGGCTGTCCGCCCATATTCATCGCCAAATCCGCCGACCATGCCCGCAAGTAGAATGTTTGCTTCAACGACATCGACGAAGGCTTGATTCAGTTCGTTTTTCGCCATTGCTGATAATGCGTCGGTACTTTTTTCTAAAAGAATCCCGCGGCACTTTTCAGCAGCAAAGGCTGCGACTTGAACCTCGACAGGAAGTACCTCCAGTTGAGAAATGATGGCATGAGATTCATACCATTTCGCGAGCGTGTCACCGATCCCGGCGATCATCAATTCACGAGGGGAGTGCAAAAGAATGGTGGGATCGATCAAAACCAGATCACTGGCCTTTGGAAAAATATCATACCGGAGCATAACGCCCGCCTCATCATAGACGACGCTTAATGGGGTATAAGCGGCGCAGGTTGCAGCCAACGTTGGCAAAATAAGGATCGGCAGCTGTGCTTTGAACGCGACAAACTTTCCTAAATCAGCCACTTTTCCGCCACCGACTGCCACGATACCGTCAAACTGTTCCTTCTTGCATAAAGACGCAAATTCTTCAGCGGCAGAATCCGTACATTGACCGCCATAATAATGAAACGTTTTTGTTATTGATAGCTCAGGGAAAAAGGGTTTTACGGCCTTCCAAGAGGTGTCGCCATGGAGGACGAGAATGTTTGTGATCTTTCTTCTATTTAGGTGGGATTCTAAGGAATTCCAGGCATTGATTTTTAGTTCATATTCCTGTGGTGCACCACGTACAATCAACTGTTTGGTCATCGAAAAACTTCTTTCATTATTTTTTTAGATAAATCTTTTTTTATTATAATAGTTGTGGTAGTATAAATGCAAGTTGATTTTGAATATTTATTCTATAAATATCTGCATAGTTATATTATTATTCATAAAGTGTCGGCAGGAGGTCTTTCCACCTGCGACCTTGCAACAGCCTTAATCGCGCGGATCAAAGAATAAGGATCAAAATTGATGGTTGCATTGAAAAGAGTGAATCAGTAGATAGGAAGAAGGAGTGGGACGGATGAAGAAGAAAATAGGTGCGTTGATCACCGTGCTGTTCGTGTTGTTGAGCATTTTGCCGGCAACCGCACAAGGAGCAGAAAAAGATGAAATTTACGAACGCATTCAACAAAGCGGGGAATTGGTCGTTGGTCTATCGGCAGACTATGCGCCTTATGAATTCCACGCAGAAGTGGATGGAAAAGATAAAATCGTTGGCTTTGACATATCGATTGCAGAGAAAATCGCAAAGGATATGGGGGTCAAACTAAAAATCGAAGAGCTCGGTTTTGATGCATTACTCGGTGCCTTGAAGACTGGAAAGATCGACTTAGTTATTTCAGGGATGTCTATTACTGAGGAACGGTTAAAAGAAGTAGACTTCTCTGATCCGTATTTTGTCGTTCAGCAAAAGGTATTGGTTCGTAAAGGAGACAAAAACAGATTCAAAACGACCGCTGATTTTGACGGGTTAGCCGTCGGAGCTCAAAAACAAACGACACAAGAAGACCTCGTCAAAAATGAAATGACGGGGGCAGAACCAACTTCTCTGCAAAAAGTGCCCGACCTAGTGAATAATTTGCTGAATAAAAAAGTGGAAGCCGTTGTGCTGGAGCAGCCAGTAGCTGAAGCCTATGTACAGCAAAGCGACAATGTGGAGCTGGCACCAGTGAAATTTGAACAAGGTGAAAAAGTGACCGCGATCGCGATGTCAAAAAACACCCCAGAATTGAAGAAGCACGTCAATGCCTCAATCAAAACGATCAATGATGAAGACCTTCTGAAAGGTTATCAAAAAGATGCCAATGAATTAATGTTTCAAGGAGACCAATCTTTCTTGCAAAAATACGGTCCATACTATTTGAATGGGGCGAAATATACCTTCTTATTAGCATTTGTTGGTGTACTCTTCGGATTGATTTTTGGTAGCTTGCTGGCGTTGATGAAGTTAAGCAAAAGCAAGATCTTGAAGGCTCTTGCAGTAATTTATATTGAATATGTTCGGGGAACCCCGCTATTGGTTCAGATCTTTATCGTTTACTTTGGGACAGGCGTATTAGGTCTAGATTTATCCAAACTTCTAGCCGGCTGTATCGCCGTTTCGTTAAATAGTGCGGCTTATGTGGCAGAAATCGTCCGTGCCGGGATCAACGCGGTGAACAAAGGTCAGATGGAAGCGGCGCGTTCCTTGGGGATGAATCAAAAAGAAGCGATGCGTTTTATCGTTTTCCCGCAAGCCATTAAGAACATTCTCCCAGCATTAGGTAATGAATTCGTGACGATCATCAAAGAATCCTCAGTTGTTTCAGTCATCGGGGTGTCCGAGCTGATCTTCCAAACAGGAGTCGTACAAGGAGCCAGCTTCAAGCCGTTCTTACCCTACGTGCTCGTTTCGCTGATTTACTTCGTAATGACCTTCTGTATTTCCCGTCTATTGGGATTAGTTGAAAGGAGAATGGGCTTAAATGATTAATGTAAAACAACTATCGAAAAGTTTTGGCGACAATGAAGTTTTAAAAGCCATTGATTTAACGGTCAAAGAAGGCGAAGTGGTAGTCATCATCGGTCCTTCAGGAAGCGGGAAAAGTACCATTCTGCGTTGCTTGAATCTTTTAGAAGAGCCGACTTCTGGCGAGATCTTTTTCGAGGGGCAAAATATCACAGCACCCGACAGCAACATCGATCAAATTCGCCAAAAAATGGGCATGGTTTTTCAAAGCTTCAATCTATTCCCGCATATGAGTGTAGTAGAGAATTTAACGATCACGCCAGTAAAAATCAAAAAAGAAGATCCGACAAAGGCCAAAGAACAGGCATTAGCCCTGTTGGATCAAGTAGGTTTGAAGGAAAAATCAGACAGCTACCCTGCGAGTTTGTCTGGCGGGCAGCAGCAGCGGGTGGCGATCGCTCGGGCTTTAGCAATGAATCCAGATGTGATGCTATTCGATGAACCAACCTCCGCCCTTGACCCGGAAATGGTCGGCGAAGTGTTGGCGGTTATGCAGGATTTAGCCAAAAAAGGCATGACGATGGTCGTCGTGACCCACGAGATGGGCTTTGCAAAAGAGGTAGCGGACCGTGTGATCTTCATGGCGGACGGCATCATTCAAGAAGAGGGGACACCAGAAGAAATCTTCGAGCATCCGCAAAACAGCCGGACACAGGATTTCTTAAATAAAGTATTGTAAACAGAGGCGGAGGAACCAGGATGAACAAAGATAAAATTGCACAGCGCTTCCAGCAGCCGGCAGAAAATTTGCTGATGAAGATTGCTGTTTTAGCAAAGGAAAAAGAAGATATTATTGATCTGTCGATCGGTGACCCAGATTTGATCACCAATCCAAAAATCATTGAAGCGGCCTATACAGACGTAAAAAAGGGCGCCACAAATTATACGGCACCGGATGGCAGTAAAGAATTTTTAACGACAGTCGTTGACTTTTATCAAAAAAAATACGATTTGAGTTTTCAGATCAATCAGGTTCGAGCAACTGTAGGGGCCCTTCATGGAATGTACCTCGTCATGCAAGTCTTGCTTGATCCAGGCGATGAAGTGATCATCCATGAGCCTTATTTTTCACCCTATCGCGAACAAGTTGTTTTATCTGGCGGAAGGCCCGTTTTTGTCCCGACCTATGAGAAAAATGACTTTCAATTAGACGTGGCAGATTTAAAAGCAGCGATCACAGATAAGACGAAAGCAATCATCATCAATTCGCCAAACAATCCTACAGGTGCGGTTTTCTCTGAAGAAACGTTGAAAAAAATCGCAGAAGTTGCTATTGAAAATGACTTATTCATTATTTCTGATGAAATCTACGAGGATTTTGCTTTTAAAGAAACATTTGTCCCGATGGCGCGTCTTGCCCCTGAACACACCATCACCATCAGTGGGGTGTCGAAGGGCTTTGCAATGACTGGCTGGCGACTAGGCTACATGATCGCACCCGCCTATATTAATCAAGTCGCCGGCATGATCAATGAGAGCATCACGTATTCGGCACCGACAGCTTCTCAGCGCGGCGGGATCTATGCGTTGAACCACTATGAAGAACTCGTGCCGCCGACAGTCGAGATTTTTAAGGAACGATTGACGTATATTGAAAAAAGAGTGGCAGAGATTCCTTATTTATCCTTGCGTTCCGTGACGGGCAGCATGTATGCGTTTATCAATATCCGTAAAAGCGGGCTAGATTCAGTGACGTTTGTTGAAACGGTCTTGGAACAAAGCGGTGTGTTGTTTGTTCCCGGAAAAGCCTTTGGTGAAACGGTGGGGGACGACTATATTCGCTTGGCAGCGACACAACCATTAGAGGTATTGGCGGAAGCTTTTGATCGTTTGGTGAAGCTGCATTTTTAAGCTCTTCAAACTAGGCACGTTTTAAGAGGTATACGGCTCCATTTCCCAGTATAGTAAATGTAGGAGGAAGATGAATGGAATGGTTGGATCATTTTAACGATAGTATTGAATATGTGGAGGCGCACTTGACGGGAACGATTGATCTTGATCGGATCGCGCAATTGGCGCAGTGCTCGACCTATCATTATCAGCGAATGTTTTCGTATATCGCCGGCGTAACTTTGGGTGAATACATTCGACGCCGTAAGATGAGTTTGGCAGGTGTGGCACTGCAACGAGGTGAAAAGGTGATTGATGTCGCGGCGGCATTCGGTTATGATTCACCGACGTCGTTTAATCGGGTGTTCAAGAGTGTCCACGGAATCACCCCGAAAGAAGCAAAGCAATCTGGCGCTAAATTAACCAGCTATCCCATGTTGACCTTCAAAATTACAGTAAAGGGAGTTTATGCGATGGAATATCAATTAATCGACAAGTCCGTTTTCAATGTAACAGGAGTAGGGATCACGTTAGGCAAAGACATGGAGAAGTTTAAAAAACAGATTCCAGAATTTTGGGCGGAAACAAGTAAGGACGGCCGTTTGGAGCAGCTCATTCCCATCATGGACCAGCAGAATCCAGGGGTCATGGGCATTAGTTTAATGACAGCAGAAAGTCAAGAAGAGTGGGAATATGTTATCGGTGTTGCCAGTGATGACGTGCCTGAAAACTTCAAGCAATACGAAATTCCCGCAGCTAAATGGGCGATCTTTTCTGGAACGGGACCTATGCCCGGTGCGATCCAAGAGCTTCAAACACAAATCTTCACCGAATGGCTTCCGACATCTGGTTTTGAATATGCAGAACTGCCGGATATTGAACTGTATCTGGACGCCAATCCAGAAAATGCAACATTCCAAGTCTGGTTGCCGGTAAGAGCGAAATAACAAAAAAACCTGTCCGATCGGACAGGTTTTTTGTTATTTATAAATTAGAGAAACGCCAACTTCATTTTGTTGATTCTGCTGGCAAGCGGTTGCCAAAGAAGAACATTGCCGATCATCATTATTGAAAAGAAGAGGAAAATCGGAAATGTGACCAAGCCGATAGATAACAGGTTGTGGAACAGTAAAGCTGCTACAAAACTGCCGATCGTCGTCGTAACAACTAAAAATAGTCGTAGACGATTGAAGGGCTGGCACGACTTCATCACCGCAAAGCAGCTGATTCCGATTAGTAAATAGTACATCAAGGTACGTGTATCTAATGCTGACAAGAAGAACTGTCCAAATAGCCAAACGAGAATGACATTGACCAAGACCAATAGTCCACTCGGCAGCGCGCGCTTGATCGCGGTCGGTAAAAACCGTCCCTTGATTTTTCTGTTGTCCTCCTCGAAGGACAGGAAGAAAGAAGGGTAGCCTTCAATCGCTAAATCAATCAAGGTGATTTGAAGCGGAATAAAAGGGAACGTCGAGACAGTCAAAATGCAGAACAAGGAAACTAGCAAGGAATAAATCGTCTTAATGAAGAACACGCCAGAGGAACGCGTAATCGTATTGATAACACGGCGGCCTTCAAAAATGATGTTCGGCAGACTGCCAAAGTTGGAATCTAAAAGCACCACGTCAGCGATTTGACGAGTCGCGTCGTCGCCTTCAGCCATGGCGATGGAGATGTCCGCCTCGCGAAGGGCAAGGATGTCGTTGACGCCATCCCCCGTCATACCAACTGTTTTCTCTTGAGATTTCAATTCGTGGATCAAAAGCTTTTTCTGTTGTGGCGTTACCCGTCCAAAAATCGAATGGGTGTGGGCGAGTGCACGAACGTCTTCTTCTGTTGTGTATACCGAAAGATCGACGGCTTGCTGGTAGTCTTTAAAGCCTGCTTTTTCAGCAATCGCAGCAACGGTTTTCGGATTGTCGCCGGAAATAATTTTTAGTGTCACACCTTGTTCAGTTAGAAAATCCAAGGTTTCTTTTGCATTTTCGCGAATGGGATCACTCAAGGTCAAGAAGGCGATAGGTACTAAGCTGTTAGGCTGCTCTGAAAGCACTGTTGGCGATAAGGCAATCACTAAGATGCGCAGTCCGGATTCTTGATAGTGTTGAATGATCTTGGGGATATCTTCTGCAGGCAACAGGTTTTCTGGTGATCCTAAATAGAGCGTTGTATTGTTTTCAAAGGTGACCGCGCCGTATTTTCTCTCGGACGAGAAGGGCAAGACTTGCTTTGCCGGGTCGTGCGCCCCTGAGCCAAAATACCGATTCAAGGCTTGAGCTGTTGGGTTGCTATCCTCGGTGGCAGCTAAATAGCTGGTCATTAAATTAGGCAGTGCCTCGCGATAGTCCTCATCCAGCAAATAGAGATTCTCCACCTGCATGTTTCCTTCAGTCAAGGTTCCCGTTTTATCCAAACAAAGAATGTCCATATGCGCAAAATTTTCAATGGCATACATATTCTGAACAAGAACCTGTTTCTTTGCCAATTTGATGACGCCTGTGGTCAATGCAATGCTGATCAGCAAGACCAATCCTTTCGGCAGCATCCCTAAAAGCGCCGCAACAGAAGTGACCACTGCGGTATGGGTAGAGCTTTCGCGTAAGAAAAAAGCTTCAATAAAAAGTAAGAGTCCAATGGGTAGAATGATAACACTTGTAAATTTTGAGATTTTTCGAATGGACTGTATCAGCTCCGATTTGATCGGTTTTGCCGTTTTTGTCTCATTGATGATTTTTGCGGCATAGTTTTCAGCTCCCACATGTTGAACTTCTGCGAGTAGATGCCCGCTGGTTAAGTAGCTTCCTGATAAAATTTCCGATCCTTTTCTTTTGGGAATCGTATCCGATTCGCCGGTGAGCAGAGATTCATTTGCCTCTGCCAATCCATCCAAGACCAGCATATCACTAGGAATCTGTTCCCCCGCCTTCAGCAAGACATGGTCTCCAAGTACCAATGATTCTGGTGAGATGGATTGTTTCTTTCCTTCTCTAATCACAGTGATATCGTGTTGAGCCAATAAAGTCAGGCGCTCGACCATATTTCTTGCACGAATCTCTTGCACGATCCCAATGATCATGTTGAGAATAATGATCGAGATAAAAAACATATTGCTGTAGGCGCCGACAGCGAAAAGACACAAGGCCAAAAGAAAATTCAGCAAATTAAAGAGTGTCAGCGTATTTTCCCGGATAATCGTCGTTGTCGACTTCGCGGGATTCATCCGATGCTCATTGGTCTGCCCAGCAGCATTTTTTTCCTTTACTTGTTTTTCTGTTAATCCTGTAAATTCATCCATAAAAAGTTCCTCCGAAGCAGTTCAGTCAATATCTTATCGATAAAGCACCTTCTATGATAAGAAACAAAAGCAAATAAATAGGGTGGAAAGAATAAACAATTTATAAACTATTTATTAATACTTGCTTTATTTCGTGAAAACATAAAACATTCGTGTTAAATAAGAAGAGAGAGAAACGAACAGTGAGGAGTGCAAAAATGACGATTCGACAACGATTATATTTTTCCAATGTCTTGATGATCGTCATGCCGATCGTTTTGACGGCGATTGTTTTAGGAGGCGTTTTTTTTATTTTCTCTGAAACGCTGGGCAGTGATTTCATAACTCAGTGGCAGGAAAATAAGGGGTATGCGCAAGAATACGAACGTCTCGAAGACCTGCAGGAATCCTTTGATTCGAAGCCGCCGACAGAAGTGCAGTTAACGACCGCCCTCGATCGTTTAGCCGCGGAGCACCCTCGTCATGCCTATAGTTTGTTTCTTTATGATAAGGAACACACATTGGTAACGCATGAAGGAACGTACAAAGAAAATAACATTGTCACTGGTATGGTGGGGAATCCAGAACAAGAAACTCTTGTAGTCAATAACGTTTTGCTTAATCGACTTCCTATCGGGGATTTCACCCTTTTGCTGGTCAATCCGAATTACCATATGAATTTGGAAGAAAAAATCATTGATAACAAGGAAATGATTCTTTTGATCGCTTTTTTGACTGTACTTTGTGTGGTTCTTTTTGTTATTTTAACCAATTATGTGCTCGCGCGTTTCATTTTCCTACCAATCAATGAAGGACTGAACACGTTACTCTATGGTGTAGAACAAATTCGTGATGGCCATTTGAGTTGGCGGACAACGTATCAGGCGAATGATGAATTTCGTCCAGTCGTGACGAGTCTCAATGAAATGGCTGAGCGCTTAGAAATGATGGTGACGGAACAAGAAAAAACGAGTGAAAACCGCAAAGAATTGATCGCCGGGATCTCCCACGACCTTCGTACGCCGCTGACAGCGATCAAAGCTTATGTGGAAGGCTTAGACAAAGGGATTGCCACAACGCCTGCGATGAAGAACAAGTATTTGCAGATTATTACTCAAAAAACGGATAACCTCACACGATTGGTGGACCAGCTTTTCCTATTTTCAAAGATCGATCTAGGGGAATACGCCTTGAGGATACAGCCTGTCAATATTGGAAAATATCTAGCTGAGCTGATTCAGGGGATTTCAGAGGAGTACAAGCAGCGTGGCTTGACGCTCACACTTGGCGTGCATTCGTATCGAACGACGGCAGCGATCGACTCGGAACAGTTGCGAAATGTGATCCTCAATATTATTGAAAACACAGTAAAGTATGGCGCCGAAAAGGACAATCAATTATTCATCGAACAGTACGAGCAGTCAGGACAGGTGGTCCTTACCTTCAGTGACAATGGTCCAGGGGTTCCGCTTCAACAACGAGAAAGGCTTTTTGATGTTTTTTATCGCGGGGACGAATCACGAACCCAATCAGGAAAAGGCAGTGGATTGGGGCTGGCAATTGCTCGTCGGGTGGTTGAAAGTCAGGCGGGAACCATCGAAGCACGAGCTTCTGATAGCGACGGGCTGCAAATTCGAATCCAATTGCCCATCAGCGAAGCAACATGAGGGATTAACTAGAGAAAAACAACCTGCAGCAGGTAAAGGGGAAAACGATGAAGAAGATTTTGATCATAGAGGACGATGCGGCGATCGCAGATATTGTACAAGATTTTTTGACGATCAATCATTTTGAGAGTACGGTGATCCATGATGGCGGGGAAGGCTTGACCGAAGCCCTAAAAAACATCTATGATTTGATTTTATTGGATGTGATGCTGCCGACCATGGATGGCATCGAGGTCCTACGCCAGCTTAGAAATGAGGTGCGGGTGCCGATTCTTCTAGTCACTGCAAAAAGTGAGGAGCTAGACAAATTACGCGGACTGGGCTTAGGGGCAGACGATTACATCAGTAAACCTTTTTCGCCAACAGAATTGGTCGCACGTGTTCGTGCCAACCTCGCACAAGTTGAACGCCTGAATACGCAGCAGTCGCTACCTGAAAAGCAACACATGATAGGCACGGGAGATATCGTGATCCAGCCGGAAGCGATGAAGGTGTTTGTCAGAGAAAAAGAAGTGGTGATGAAGCACAAGGAATTTGAGCTGTTGCTGTTTTTAATGGAAAACATCCAACGGGTATTCAGCAAGGAAGAATTGTACGAAAAAATTTGGGGAATGGAATCGATTGGAGAGATTCGCACCGTAGCGGTCCACATCAACCGCCTTCGAGAAAAAATCGAAGAGAATCCTTCAGAGCCTGTACATATCCAGACGGTTTGGGGGGCTGGCTACCGATTCATCCCGTAGACAAGAAGACTCGATCACGTTGATCGAGTCTTTTTCTATCCTGATGCCGGAGGTCTTTTGTTATAATCGGTAGATACAGGAGTCAAAATCAATGGTATGAGGTGAAAAGAATGCAAGAAATAATAAAACAAATCAGCGAATACGTCCCCTTCACGGAACAGGAGGCTGCGGATCAGACGTTGTTTTTGACGAAGCTGCAATTTCAAAAGGACCTTTTGACCCGTGACAATCCAGAGGTTCATTTTTCTTCCTCTGCGTGGGTCGTCAATCCAACGTATGACAAGGTGTTGATGGTCTTCCATCATATTTATCAGTCCTACTCCTGGACCGGTGGACACGCTGACGGTGATGCAGACCTTCTGCGCGTTGCTAAAAAGGAATTGGAGGAGGAGACCGGGATAACAGATTATCACTTAATGTATGACGGGCTGTTTGCCTTCGATATTTTACCTGTGGAGGAACACTATAAAAATGGAAAGCGTATAAAAAAACACGTGCACGTCAATACGACCTTTCTATTTATGGCGGAGGAAGATCAGCAATTAACAATCAAGGAGGACGAAAATAGCGATGTCAAATGGATCGCTGTGGCGGAGCTGGACGAGGCGGTAGCCGAAGAGGAGATGCGGCCTTATTATCATAAAATGATGCAAAAGGCGTTGTTACTGAAACAAGACCCCACTGTTTAATAAGGCCCATTCTATTGTAAGTCGCCGCTTTTTCTCGTATAGTGAATAAAAGCAATCACGCGTTATATTTAAAAAGGTGACCAAAATCTTAAGTTAGCAGGCCATTCTGGATGCTGGTAGGGGAAACGAGGAGATGGAACAATGATTGAATTAACAGGGATCACGAAAGTATATGGAGAGAAAAAAGCGCTGAATCAGTTAAGCCTAACGATTAGAGAAGGAGAGATCTTTGGATTTTTAGGACATAACGGCGCTGGTAAATCCACCACGATCAAAAGCTTAGTGAGTATTATTGAACCAACGAGCGGCGAGATCTTGTTTGACGGTAAAAATTTAAAAGAGCACCGTTTGGCAATCAAAAAGAAAATCGCCTATGTACCGGATTCTCCAGATATGTTTTTGCAATTAACTGCTAATGAATACTGGGATTTGATCTCCGCAGCTTATGAGCTGAAGGGGCAAGAAAAGCGGCATCAAGAGCTGATCGAATTGTTCGATCTTGTGGGACATGAAGATGAAACGCTGGAAAGCTTTTCTCATGGGATGCGGCAAAAAACCATTATTATTGGTGCGCTGCTGCCGGACCCGGATATCTGGATCTTGGACGAACCCTTGCAAGGATTAGACCCGCAAGCCGCCTTCGACTTGAAAGAAATGATCAAACGTCATGCGGAAAAAGGAAAAACCGTCATCTTTTCGACACACGTGTTAGACACTGCGCAGCAATTGTGCGATGATCTGGCGATTTTGAAAAAAGGAGAGCTGATTTATAATGGCTCCGTCGATGATTTGTTAGCGGAACATCCAAATGAATCACTGGAGAGTATCTATCTGAAGATGGCCGGTCGACAGGCGAACGGGGATTTGGTGGCTGAAATTGAGGAGGATGCTCATGAATAGCGGAATCATCAAACGGTTGATTGGCGTCAATATGCTGTATGTCAATCCGTCGGCAACGAATCAAATTCGAAAAAAGGGACGGAAAGGAAAGCAGGTCCTTCGCAGTATCGTGCAGCAGTATCTGTTGTCTGGGGTCATTTTTTTAGCTATTTACGGATTGACGATGGTCATGATCGATTTTTCAAAGTTGCCGGGATTCTTTACGTATTATATGGCATTGTTTGCGTTGATCGGCTTTTCTCAATCCTTGTCTGCCATTTTCAACGTCTTTTTTGAAAGCAAAGACCTGCAGGATTATCTGCCGTTGCCGATCAAGCAAGGGGAGGTCTTCATCGCAAAATTCCTGGCGGTCGGGATGACGATCGTGCCCTTTTTATTGCCGCTGTTGATCTTATTTTTCTTAACGGCGTTTAAAAGCGGCTATTCCATTGTCTTTGCGGTGATTGGAGCCATTCTACTATTTATCATCTTTTTTATCCTGCTTTTTAGTTTGTGCAGCTTGATCGTGTTTGGAATGACGAAAACCAAGTTGTTCCGACAACATAAAAAATTATTTACGAGTTTGATGCTGGGATTCTCAATGGTCGTTTCTGTTGGAGGAATCCTCGCGATCAATTTTTCCCAAAACTCCGTGAATCATTCAGCGGGTGTTACGGATCGCCATCCCTTCGCGATATTTATGCCGTTCTACCATGTGATGCACGCCTTGTTTACGACGAAAGGACTTCTGACCCTTGTTGGACTGCTTGTTGCAACCGCGGTGCTGTTACTTGCGCTACGCTATTTCGTCGTTCCAAGTTTATATGAACAGTTCAGTGATGAGGGCTCTCGCACGATTGCGACCAAACGAAAACGTAAAACCAATCAATCACTGAAAACGCAATTAGGCAGCTACAATGTGCAACTGCTTAAAAATCCCAATCTGATCATGCAGGTGTTGACGTCTTCCTTGATCATGCCTGTCGTGATGGTGGGAACATTGGTGACGACGAACCCGGTCGATCTGCAAACCTTGCCGATGACATTTATTGGCGTGTTCTTTGTTGCAGGTATAGTCTTTTCCAGTGTTATGTTGAACCAAACGTCTTTTGTCAGTAACTTGATCTCGCTGGATCGGGAGAATTTCTTCTTCATCCAGTCATTGCCGCTGTCCATGAGAAAATATCTTCGACAAAAATTCTGGGTCGGTTGTAAGATTCAAATGGGGATCGCAGGCGGCGTTGGGCTGATCATTGCCCTCGTGCTGAAAGCACCGTTGTACTTACTGGTTCCTTTTTTAGCAGGAATACTCTGGGGGACTTATCTGTTGTCGTTATACTTTTTCAGCCGCGATTACCGTTTACTGAACATTACATGGACCAATGTCAGCCAGCTCTTTACTCGAGGTGTCGGAAACTATGGGCTCATGCTGTGGCTCTTCGGATCATTGATCTTGGGCGTGATCGTAGTCGCACTTTATGTGATCGCTGTAGTGATGAATCTCAATCCGTTACTTCTAAATGGCGGAGTGATGATTTGGTTGGCGATTTTATCTGGTGCTTGGCTGTGGATCAATCAAAGTAATTTTTGGAAAAAAATCAGCGAATAATAGGTTAAAAAGGACGAAAGGTTCTCAGAAGAGAGGGCGTTTCGTCCTTTTTTTGTGTCACATTGGTCAAAAATATGCACAAGAAAGATTAAAATTGGAGGACTTTTCCGTTTCTAAATGATGGTGTCTAAATGGCAAATAACTAAAATATTTTAAATGGATTTTTCATAAATAAAGCGGAAAATTTTTTAATAAACGTTCTTACGAAGGTTTATTAGGAAATACATTGTCGTTTTTTAATTTTAAATAAAAAAACATCTGGAAAGGAAGCGTTTGCCTATGCTTAAATACATTATAAAAATTTGATATAACAGCATTAATGTGATGCGAATAATTACAATAAAAAAACAGCTATAATTTGCTTAGTATTTACTGGGAAAGGCTAGTTATTTTATCATTTAATTATTTCCGCTCTATTCTGGCGCAAAAGGTTTCTTTGACAAGAATTTTCTGAATATTTAAACTAGTCCGTTTCTTGCGTTCTGTGTTTTTTCATTGTAAAGTTACATTTAGGGTTTTCTAGTCTTTAAAAAATTCTTGCTCAATTAATAACTAATTGAAGTTTTGAATAGACCAGACGAAGGAGCACCCGAGATAAAATTGAATAGGAGTGGTTTCAATGTCCAAAGCAGAAAAAGGCATGACGCTTGGCGCTCTGGTCATGATGATCTTTACCTCAGTATTCGGGTTTGCTAACGGTCCAGTAGCATTCTACTTGATGGGGTATGGCTCAATCGTCTTTTATGTCATTGCTGCAATTCTATTTTTCATTCCTTTCGCGTTAATGATGGCTGAATATGGTTCAACGATCAAAGGCGAAAACAGCGGAATGTACAAATGGTTGGAAGTCAGCGTAGGCCCACGTTTCGCATTTATCGGAACATTCATGTGGTTTGCTTCCTATGTTGTCTGGATGGTGTCAACATCATCAAAAGTTTGGATTCCCTTCACAACGGCTTTTGCCGGAAGCGACCAAACGCAAAAACTGCACATGTTCGGGTTAAACTCAACACAAATGGTTGGGCTTTTAGCGTGTGTGTGGATGATCATCGTAACGTTGGTCTCAATCAAAGGGGTCAAAGGAATCGTTAAAATCACCAGTCTTGGTGGTTTAGCAGTAACTAGTTTGAACGTGGTTCTTATTGTGATTTCAGGTATTATTCTGGTTGTAAATGGTGGACACTTGGCTCAACCATTTGACCACATTTTACATTCTCCAAATCCTAGTTACCAAAGCCCAATCGGTTTGTTAGGGTTTGCGGTGTTCGCGATTTTCGCTTACGGCGGTCTTGAAGCTGTTGGTGGGATGGTCGACAAAACACGCAATCCTGAAAAAACATTCCCGAAAGCGGTCGTTCTTTCAGCCTTGATCATTTCTGTAGGGTACGCACTGGGGATCTTCCTATGGGGTGTAAGCACAAACTGGCAAGACGTATTATCAGGCGATTCAACAAACCTGGGAAATATTTCTTACGTAATGATGAACAACTTAGGGGTTGAATTTGGTAAAGGCATCGGCCTTAGTCAAGCAGCTGCGATCAGTATGGGTAACTGGTTTGCTCGTTATACTGGTCTAGGGATGTTCTTAGCCTATAGTGGTGCCTTCTTTACATTGACGTATTCACCATTGAAGACGTTGATCATGGGAACACCGAAGAAATTATGGCCGAAGAAATTCACTGAATTGAACGAAAACGGCATGCCAAGCTACGCAATGTGGGCACAATGTGCGATCGTTGTTGCGATCATCTTGATCGCGTCATTCGCAACGCCAGACCCTTCAGCGTTTTACAATATTTTAACGTTGATGGCAAACGTTTCGATGACATTGCCATACTTGTTCTTGATCTATGCATTCCCTAAATTCAAGAACAAAACGGGCTTGGATCGTCCATTCGAAGTATACAAATCTAAAAGCATGACGATGGTCATCAGTGTCGTAGTCTTCCTATTAGTATTGGGTGCGAATGTCTTTACGATCTTCCAACCAATCATCGAAGGAGCAGGCGCACGCGATACATTATGGATGATCGCAGGTCCAGTCGGATTTACAGTTGTCGGTATTATTCTTTACCAAAACTATGTCCGTCGTTCTAAAGCAGAATAATCATAAACAGTCTCGACGAAAATTCGTCGGGACTTTTATTTTGTCCATTTTTCCGTTAGACTTGATAAATCAAGGTTTTTAAACATGATAAAGGCTTTTGACAAGCGGAAAACCCCTAATGACAAAGACTTTTGCTAGTGAGTATCAGAGGGAACGATTAGGGTAAGGATGAAGGAGCGGATGAAATGAACTTAAGCAAACAGATTAAAAAATTAAGAGAAACGGCGGGATTTTCTCAAGAAGAATTATCGGAAAAAATCTATGTTTCTCGTCAAACCATTTCCAATTGGGAGAACGAACGGAGCTATCCCGATATTCATAACCTGTTATTGCTAAGTGTTCTTTTTGACGTGACTTTAGATGAGCTTGTCAAAGGAGACGTGGAAACGATGAAAAAAATGATCAAAAAAGATGAGATGGATAAGTATAGTTGGATCATGCTTGGAACGATCGGTGCAGCGGCGATTTTATTTGGACCTGCGTGGAAGCTGTTCGGCGAGAAAGGCCTATGGATTCCATTTATTTTATGGGCGATCGGAATGTGGGCGGCAATAAAGATCGAAAAAATCAAGAAAGCAACTAATGTGAAGACCTACAAAGAAATCGTCGCCTACATGGAGGGGGAGGACGTCGAAGCGAAGCGGAAAGAACGACATTTTGGAAAAGATCTGATGGCGAAAACCCTCATCGTTGTCGTATTTACAGCAATTGTTTCAAGTGTCGTACTCCTAAGTTTATGGGTAAGCGGACTCTTATAAGAAAAAATCCCAGCAAAAAGCATCTAAGAAGGTGCCTATTGCTGGGATTTATTTTTATTTCAAAAAGAGTTTTTCACGGCCCTCGTTCGTTCAGAACGTCATAATCATTGCTACGATGGATAAGCATCAGAAAAAGCTTTGACAGGCTTTTTTTCTTATATAGTACATTCTGTCGAGCACTAAAAACTATACCTAGTTGTTGCAGCATGTGATTGAAAGTGTATCAAAAGAAGAAATCACCTTAATTTCTTTTTATCGATCCGACGACTATTCAAGAACCAATAGCGGTGGTGATCACCCGTCAATGCAGTAAAGGAAACCGCGGCTTTGCCTTGCTTTTTTAGTGTTTCTTCTAAATAATTTTTGAGAATCCACGGATCTTCGATATGACTGACATCAAGGGTCAAAATATTTTCAATCGTTTGAGGCGTCGTATGGAGGTCAGCGGCAATTTGCTCGAGGCTAAGACCTGTTCGTTCGACATTTTCTTTGAATTCTTCTTTTGTGTGTTGCATTTCTTGTGGTGTTAATGACATAGTATTCGCTTCTTTCTTTAAACATAAATAGTTGTAATTTTAACTATCGACAGCATACGCCGATTGAAAACAGTTGTCAAATAAATAGTTGTGATTTAAACTATTAAGAAAGAAATGAGGGAGCAGATGATCTCAAAAAGAGAAGATTTAGCCGAAAAAATTTATGCGGTTAGCACCTTGCAGCAGAATTTTGTTATTGAACGTTTGAAGACGCTGCATTTGAATAGCTTACAATCTCGCAGTCTGAATTTTGTTGCAATGTATCCGGGAACGATGCAGCGAGAATTGGCGAACTATTTAGGAAAGCAGCAGGCGACCGTAACGAATATTCTAAAAGTGCTTGAGGAAAAGAAATTGATTTATCGCAAAATTCCGAAAAACAATGAGCGGCAAAAAAATATTTATCTGACGCCTGAAGGGGAGCAGATGGTAGAAAAAGTCCAGACGATTTTCGATGAATTGGGTCGTCAAATGGAGTCGGTATTTTCTAAAGAAGAACGGCAGCAGTTTGAACTTTTTTTAAAACGAGCAGAAGACCAATTGGCTTAGCGCGAAAGTGCTAAGCTTTTTTGATTGTTGCAAACAAAGATGAAATTTTTCAGTATAAAACCATATTATAGAGAAATTAGTTTTAAATTAGCCTTCTATCATATAAAGACATCTGTTATAATTATCATCACATCTAAATGGATGTCACTAATGAAAAGGAGCGAATAAGTATGACGATTTATAATTTCTCTGCGGGTCCAGCGGTATTACCAAAAACAGTATTGGAGATCGCACAGTCCGAAATGCTTGATTACAAAAACAGCGGTATGTCCGTGATGGAGCTGAGTCATCGTTCCTCCTTATTTGAAGACATCATTCAACAGGCTGAAGCGTTATTAAGAGAACTCATGGCGATTCCAGACAATTACAAGGTCTTATTCCTGCAAGGCGGAGCCAGCCTGCAATTCACTATGCTGCCGTTGAATCTTGCACAAGGAAAAAAAGCATTGTACGTGAATACAGGATCATGGTCGAAAAAAGCCATCAGCGCTGCCAAAGCCATTGAAACGGTAGAGGTAGAAGTAATCGCCTCAAGTGAAGACAAGAATTTTACGTATATTCCTGAATTGCCGGAGACCGTCGATCAAGAGGCTGCGTACCTGCACATCACAACGAACAATACAATAGAAGGAACTGCCTACGGAAAGATTCCAAAGGTGGGCAAAGTTCCCGTGATCGCTGACATGTCTTCAAATATTTTAGCCAATGATTATCACGTAGAAGATTTTGGTGTGATCTATGCCGGCGCACAGAAAAATATTGGTCCAGCAGGGCTTACAGTCGTGATCATTCGTGAAGATTTGCTCAATCAAGAAGCTGTTTTCGCCCCAATGATGGATTATGCCCTACAGGCGAAAAATAATTCTCTTTATAATACACCTCCGACCTATGCCATTTATATTGCAAAGCTTGTCTTTGAATGGGTGAAGGAGCAGGGCGGTGTCGCTGGGATCACAGCGAAGGATCAGCAAAAAGCGCAATTGCTTTACGATGCGATCGAAAAATCGAACCTCTTCACGAGTCCAGTGGCGAAGGACAGTCGGTCAATCACGAATATTCCATTTGTGACAGGCGACGACGAACTAGACAAGGCCTTCAATAAAGCAGCTTTAGAACAAGGCTTTGAAAATTTGAAAGGCCATCGATCTGTCGGCGGGATGCGGGCCAGTCTGTACAATGCTTTTCCAGTCGAAGGCGTCGAGGCGTTGGTCGCATTCATGGAAACGTTTGAAAAGGAAAATGGGGGAAAATAGATGTTTCAGATTAAAACATTCAACGCGATCGCTCCTGAAGGAATGACGCGTTTTGATAAAGAGAATTACCGAATCAATGAAAGTGAAGAACCAGATGGCATCATTCTGCGAAGCCAAAAGCTGCATGACTATGACTTTCCTGAATCTGTTTTAGCAGTGGCGCGTGCGGGTGCTGGAACGAACAACATTCCGGTCAAGGAGTGCACGGAAAAAGGGATCGTTGTCTTTAATACGCCAGGAGCGAATGCGAATGCGGTGAAAGAATTAGTCGTCGCTAGTCTGTTATTGGCTGTTCGTCCGATGGTTCAAGGGATCAGTTGGGTACAGACCTTAGAAGGCAGCAATGTCGATGAACAGGCAGAAGCGCAAAAAGCGCAATTTGCAGGAACAGAATTAGAAGGAAAAAAATTGGGTGTGATCGGGTTAGGTTCCATCGGTGCGATGGTGGCAAACGACGCCTACCGTTTAGGGATGGAAGTGACCGGCTACGATCCGTATGTTTCTGTTGATACGGCGTGGAGTATTTCTCGTCGTGTAAAACGAGCGAAGGATTTGAAGGAAGTGTTGACGAATTGTGATTTTGTGACGATTCATGTTCCTTTGACGGAGCATACCCATCATTTGATCAGTACGGAAGAATTGATGCAAATGAAGAAAACGGCGCATTTAATGAACTTTGCTCGTGGGGAGATCGTGGATACCTGTGCGGTGGTAAAGGCAGTCAATGAAGAACGAATCGCAGGGTTTACCACCGATTTCGCGGAAGAAAAATTACTTCATAATGACAAGATCACTGTTTTGCCTCACTTGGGGGCTTCAACAGAAGAGGCAGAAGTAAACTGTGCAAAAATGGCGGCGCGGGGCTTGAAGCGTTTCTTGGAAACAGGAGTCATCAAGCGTTCGGTCAATTTCCCAAATGTTGAAATGGCCTTTGATTCACCCTACCGTATCACCATTATCAATCGCAACGTGCCGAATATGCTGGGATTGATTGCGTCTGAGATCGCTTCTTTAGAGGTCAATATCGACAACATGGTGAATCGCGGAAAAGACGAGCATGCCTACACGTTGGTAGATGTTTCTGAAACAGATCCAGGAAAAATAGCAGCAATCGTGGAACAATTAAGTAAAAATGACGGCATCGTCCGTGTTCGGGCGATCAAACGTGATGAGGAGTGTGAATTTTAATGGTACAAGTTCATCCATTTAAAGCCATTCGCCCTGCAGAGGACTTAGCCGAGCAAGTGGCGGCACTTCCTTACGACGTCGTGAATTCACAGGAAGCAAAAGAGCTGGCAATCGGGAATCCCTACAGCTATTTTCATATTGACAAGGCGGAGATTGATCTGCCTGCCGATGTTTCCCCTTATGACAAAAAGGTCTATCAAAAGGCGGCGGACAATTTGGCGGCATTTTTAGAGAAGGGCTGGCTATTTAAGGAAAATGAAGCCAACTTTTATCTTTATGAATTAGTGATGAATGGCCGCAGTCAAACAGGCATAGTAGCCTGCACCTCAATTACCGATTACATTGATGAAAAAATCAAAAAACACGAATTTACGCGTCATGAAAAAGAAATCGACCGGATGAATCATATCCGCACCTGCGATGCAAATACAAGTCCGATCTTCTTGAGCTACCGCCCACAGGAAGAGATCCAAACGATCATCAACACTTGGCAGAAGGAGCACGCGCCTGTCTATGATTTCGTGAGCTATCATGAAGTTACACATCGCGTCTGGGTGATCGATCACGTAGCAACGAGCGATCGTTTAGCAGAGCTTTTTACAAAAGTGGATGCGTTATATATTGCTGACGGTCATCATCGGACAGAATCAGCGGTAAAAATCGGTTTGGAAAAACGTCAATCCGGTGAACAGAATCCTGAAACGGAGCAATTCTTGTCGATCATCTTCCCGGAAGATGAATTAGCGATCTGGGAATACAATCGCGTGTTAAAAACACCGCCGCCTGCCGATTTTATGGAACGCTTGGCAGAAAATTATCATGTTACCAAAACAGGGACTAAAAAACCTGAAAAAGCGGGGGATTGTCAATTATACGATGGGAGTGCTTGGTACACATTGAGTATTAAGCCTGAGAAGGTACCAAATAATCCAGTAGAGAAACTAGATGTAGCCTTGCTGCAAAAATTTGTCTTAGAAGATATTTTTGAAATCAACGACATTCGCACCGACAAACGGATCGATTTTGTCGGTGGAATTCGTGGGACCGAAGAGCTGGAAAAATTAGTTGATTCTGGTGAGTGGAAATTAGCCTTTTCGATGTATCCAACCCAAATGACCGATTTGTTAGATGTGGCGGATGCGAAAAAAATTATGCCGCCGAAGTCTACCTGGTTTGAACCAAAGCTGTTGAGCGGGTTGTTTTTACATGATTTGGAAACAAAATAGAAGATACGCTTAGACCCTCTCGTCGGGGGTCTATTTTTTGCCTAATTTTAAGTATTTGGAGTATTCTATTGAAAAGAAAGTTAGAATGAGAAGGTGTAGACGTGTGAAGCGTATGGCAAACTATTTTATAACTAATCGATTGATGAGTGTTTCGTTACTTCTAGCAATCATTAGCTGTTTGATCGGTCGATTTTCCGCTGGATTTATTGATTACAAAGTGATTTTTAGTTTATTTGGTTTAATGTTGCTGATCCAGGGGTTTGAGCAGGTGGGAGTGTTGCGGTTCGTTGCACAGAAGCTCCTTCATTATTCAAAGAATACGCGGCAATTGGTTCAGCTAATGATTTTGTTATCGTTGGTTGGTTCGATGTTTTTAACAAATGATGTTGCGATTTTAACGTTGCTGCCGATTTATTTAAAGCTGTTAGCTGTTCTTCCGAGATTCAAAGGGCGCTTTTTGGGCAGTGTCTTGATTATCGTGGCAGCGAATTTAGGCAGCAGCTTCTTTCCTTTTGGCAATCCGCAAAATCTGTATTTATATGACTATTATCATGTGCCGTTGGGTCAATTCTTGACGTGGATGTTTTTAGTCTTGCTGGTCAGCGTTCTTTCATTAGGACTGTTGACGCGTTTAGTCGCAAAGGATTCTTTAAAAGAAATAGACATGGAAGACCACCGATTCGACCGTAAAGAAACGATGTTATTGAGTGGATTGATGCTTATCATGATTCTGGTGGTGCTCGATGTACTGCCTTATCAAGGGGTCATTCCTTTGGTCGCGCTGATCGTTGCGGTGTATCGTCGCGAACTCTTCAAGGAAGTGGATTACGGTTTGCTGCTTACCTTTGTATGTTTTTTCCTAATCGTCGGAAATATCGGAGAAGCGCAATTTATCAAACAGTTTTTACAGTCATTGAATGGCAAACAAATTTATTTGGCAGGTTTGGGGCTCAGTCAGGTGATTTCAAATGTCCCAGCGGCGTTCTTGATCGCACCGTTCACGACGAATCAGCAGGCGGTGATTTTAGGCGTCAATATTGGCGGCTTGGGGACCCTTTTGGCCTCTTTAGCGAATCTGATCGGCTACAATTTGTTTCGGATCTATTTTCCAAACGAAACGAAGAAATTCTTAGGCTTATTTAGTATTGTGAATTTCGGATTGCTGTTCTTATTAGGCGGTATTTTTTATTTCTTCATCCATTAGAAAGCCCGTAGAATTCCTAAAAATAAGCTAAGTTTCTTATGGGAATTTATACACGATCGCTGAAAACGCTTCGATTGGTGTTAAGCTTGGCTTACAAGTAATGGTTGAGGGGGATTTGTAATGAAGGATAAGACAAAATATATTCACGGATATCATGCATTTGATGAGGAGAGCGGCGCTTCCTCCATTCCGATTTATCAATGTTCAACATTTAAACAGGCATCCATCAAAGATGGGCAGGCCTATACCTATTCACGCTTTGGCAATCCAACGAGAACGGCTCTGGAAGAAGCAGTCGCGGCGTTGGAAAATGGAAAATATGCGACAGCCTTTGCTTCTGGGATGGGGGCAATCTCGGCGGTCCTGCTAAGCTTTAATCAGGGCGATCACTTAGTCATGTGCAAAAGTATTTATGGCGGGACCTTCCAATTGGTCAATGAGGTCATGAATCGATTCGGCATCGAAGTGACCTTTATTGATGAGACGAATCTTGACGAGTGGGAACAAGCGATTCGCCCAAATACCCGTGGGCTTTACTTAGAAACACCGTCTAATCCGCTGTTGTCAGTAACGGATATCGCTGGAGTCGTGGCGATCGCAAAAGCGCACCATTTAGTGACGATGATGGACAACACATTTATGACACCGCAATTTCAGAAGCCCCTTGCGTTGGGGGTGGATGTCGTGATTCATAGCGCGACGAAATTCATTAATGGCCACAGCGATGTGGTCGCAGGATTAGTTGTGACAAATGATGAGGAATGGCACAATCAAATCACCCTTCAGCAAAAAGTTTTGGGGGGGATTTTAGGAGTAGAGGATTGTTGGCTGACGATGCGGGGATTGAAGACGATGGGTCTGCGGATGGAGCAGAGTGCGACCAGTGCTGAGCGAATCAGCCAAATGCTGGAGGCACATCCTGCCGTGAAAAAAGTCCATTACCCTGGGCTGCCGAGCCACCCCGACTATGAGGTGCACAAACGGCAAGCAACCTCAGGCGGCGCCGTGCTGTCTTTTGAATTAGCCGATCAACAAGCGGTCTACACATTTGCGGATGCCTTGAAGCTGCCGATCGCCGCAGTCAGTCTCGGTGGCGTAGAGTCCATCTTATCCTATCCCGTGACGATGAGCCATGCGTGTGTACCGAAGGAAGAACGGGAGAAGCAGGGCGTTACAGAAGGGCTGCTCCGTTTATCTGTAGGCATCGAGGACACAGACGATTTGTTGGAGGATCTAGCTCAGGCATTGTCAAAGGTCTCCTCAAGAATGAGCGAACCGAACAAGTAGTATAGCGGAAAATTGAACCGCGCGAAAGTCAAACGGGTTTTTACGTTCTATTGAGAGCGTAAAAAATCGGTTTGGCTTTTTCTTTCTTTTTTGGAGAAATGGATATATTAAACGAGGCTTGTTGGGTATAATGGAAACATCTCTTAGAGGAAGTGATAGTTATGCTCGAAAATCTTTTGCGTCCAGAGGTGCTGCTGTCAAATGTGATCGTTTGTCTCATCACCTTTTTGATCACCCGGTGGGCCCTGAAACGAAAACTAGCGTCTCCGCGTACGAAAGAAGCGGTTGTTCAGATTCCCAAACAAACCGACGATGGTCTAACGGTGCTTGAACACTCCTTAGACACGCTGCAATCCTATAAAAAAAATCTAAACAGCTATGGCTATGTCTATTTTCAAGAAACGACACCGATCGTTCTTGAACAATTGAAGGCGGAAGCGTCTAGTCTGATCGTTTCAGAGGCCAATCAGTCGATAGAGGAGCAATTATATAAAAATTACGACGCGTTGCTTGATTTTCAACAGCGGGAAGTATCGGATACGAAAAAGCTGGAGCTGGAAGTCTTGAACCATGTCAATAAAACGATCATCACATGGCGAAATCTCTTAAAAGAAAGCAGGTGAGAAGGGTGCCAAAAGCGACAGACCAAGAAGTGTATCAATTGTTTGAAGAGTGGCAGATCCCTTATGAACGGATCGATCATCAAGCTGTTTATACGGTTGCTGAGATCGATTTTACGATCGACGGCAGCGACGTGAAAAACCTATTGATGAAAAGCAAGAAAACGAAGAACTACTATTTTGTGATCTGTCCTGGTCAGAAGCGGCTAGACATCAAGGCGCTTGCCAAGAAATTAGAGGAGCGGCAATTGTCCTTTGCTTCGGAAGCAGAGCTTTTTGAGTTGCTTGGCCTTGAGCGAGGCTCGGTCACACCTCTCGCTTTGCCCCATGATACCAAGCAGCAAATCACCTTGATCATCGATAAAGCCATTGACCAAAGGGAAAAAATCGGCTTTCACCCAAATACGAATACCGCAACAGTGGTCATTGCCTTCAGTGATTTCACCCTTTTTTTGGCAAAACTGGGTATTGAGCCGCTGTATTGTACGATTCCCGAAAAACAGCCCGACGCATAAAGCGTCAGGCTGTTTTTTTCAATAAAAATCCTCTTGACCGTAAAGCCAAGAGGAGATTGATTGTTAACGCATCCGCAAACGACGTCGAATACCGTCGACCCGAGGGCCTAATAATTTATCCGCCATCCGAGTTTTTAAAGCTAAGAGAATGTACGTAAAGCCGCCGATAGCCGCGACAATCAGAATAATGATCATAGACTGGACTTTCGAGTCTGAACTTAAAAACAGTTCACAGCCAAATTTGGCGACGAAAGCAACAGCACCCATAACCAAGGACATCACAGTGACCTTTCCGATAGAGCTTAGTGTTTCTCTGAAAGGGAATTTCGATAACACATGGATACGGTCAAGCAAGAACAGATTGGCTACGAATAAGCCAACAAAAGTCGCGATCAAAGGCCCGTATGCTTTGAACATATAAATCAACGGAAATTGTGTGACTACCTTAACGAAAAGACCGATACACAGGAACCATACCGCTTGCATGTTGCCGTCTAGCCCTTGAAGCATGGTTGAAGAGACCATGAACAAGCCCATCATGATGCCGACGACACAAGAGGCTGCCAATAATTCCGCGCCTAAAGGATTAGGCCAATAAAACAACGTATTCAACGGATAAGCTAAGACAATCATTCCGATCGTAGCAGGCATCATGACAAAAAATAACAATTGTAAGTTATTAGTCACCAATTGCGCAAGACCCGCTTGATCTTTTTTGTTGAAGCGTTCGGTGATCAGCGGCAATCCCGCTGTCGCCATCGCCGTTCCCAAAGCAATAACAACCATGGTCAATTTATCTGGATTCGCGGATATCAACGTGAACAAATCCGCATTTTTTGCAGCAGAATAATCGGAAACAAGCAGCATGATCTTTTCAAAGGAATATTGATCGATCAGTTTGAAAATGCTGATGGCGCTGCCGACGATGATGAAGGGGATCGCTTGGGCAATCATTTGCAAGACCAGTTGGCGGCCTGAGAAGCTGATTTGGTTGTTGCTTTCCTTGATCAGCTCTCGAAAAGCCGTTCGTTCCTTCAGTAATGAGAACAGCAACACGGCCATGGCAAAGGCAACGCCGATAAATGCAGCGAACGTGGAATGCACGACGGCTGTTTTATAGCTGCCATTGTTGACCTGCATGATGATGAAGGCAGAAGCCAGCATGTAGCAAACACGGGCAATCTGTTCAACGATCTGAGAAATCGCATAAGGCTTCATGTTGTTGTTTCCTTGGAAAAACCCGCGAATAACACTCATCGCTGGGAAGATCAGCAAGACAACACTTAACGAGCGCATGACAGGAACAAGATCCGCATTTCCTTGAGACAGGTAGGGCGCACCTAAAAACATGATAGCGGCACAGATAATGCCGCCGATAGTCATTAACCGCATGGTATAAAATAACAGTTTCTTACTAAGTCCATATTCATTCATGGAGTTGTATCGAGCCGTCTGTTTCGCCACGGCAGCAGGGATTCCCGCAGTGGAGATCATGAGAAACAGGGCGTACACATTGTATCCTTTGGTGTACAAATAGTTGGCCTCTAGTCCGTGAGGCTGCATCCACGCGATCCAGGGAATCACATAAACCGCCCCTAATAATCGAGAGAAGATGTTTCCGACCGTCAGCCAAGCAGTGCTTTGGACCATTTTTTCCTGTGCACTTGCCTGTTTTTTCGGTTTAGAAGGACCGTTTCCGATTGCATCTGCTTCGTCAGTCGGTTCCAGTGTTTTCTTTACTTCTTTTTTCGGCGGAATTGCCGTATCTGCATGGTAACGAGCCATTCGTGAAGGATGTTCAACAGACCCGTTTCCGTAAGTATTTTTTTCAGTCATATAAACCAGCTTTCTACAACAGTGTCCTCCATATTTTACCTGTTCTGCCGCCCACTTACAATCCTACCTAAAAATATTTAAGATTTAGGGATCAACGTGCTGACATGCTCCGCGAAACTTTCAAAATTTCGCGTTTGGATATAGACAGACCCGCGCCCATGGAACTCATTGACGACGCCTTCTCCTGTTGTAAAGCCAAACGTGCCAGAAGCGACCTTAATGTTGTAATCCAACGAGCTGCTCCACGCGATGACATGCTGGTTGTCGATAATGACCGGCTGCTCGCCATCTAGATCAATCTTTTCGATGTCGCCAAAGGCAGAAACAAGAATCTGGCCGCTGCCAGTGGTTTCCATAACATACAAGCCGCCGGTTCCTCCCAATAGGGCACCAGATAGTTTTTGACGCTTCATCTGATAATTCACCTGTTCTTCGCTCGCCAGAAAGGCCCCCGTGTTCAAGCGCCAGTGTTCAGCACCGACATCTAAAGCAAAAATTTTTCCTGGAACGGCTGGAGCAATAGCAATCATCGCGTCATTGGAATTCGCCGTAACTTTACTGATGAAAAAGCCTTCGCCGCTAGTCACGGATCGCCCTAGAGCGCTTAACGCACCGCCGAGACCTTTTTTTCCATTGGTATTCATTTTTCCTTCTAATTCGATTTGACCGAGTTGGTAGACCATCGCTCCTGGTTCAATCCGTAATTTCTCTCCCTTTTGCAAGCGGACCTTTGCGATTGGAGCAAAGGTGCTGGCTGATACTTCATAATTCATCGATAAAACTCCTTTCGAGACATTTGCTAAATTATATCATTTCCCATATCATTCCTGTGAAATTTTGTTAAAATTGTAAAAAGGGAAGGGGTTGGTAGGAAAGTATGGATATTTTATCTTTTGAAAACGTTCAGTTTGTCCGTCAGCAGAACGTATTGTTACAGGACATTGATTGGCGAATCAAAGCAGGTGAAGATTGGGCAGTTTTAGGATTGAACGGTGCAGGGAAAAGTTTGATGCTAAATATGATTTCTGGTAATTTGTGGCCCTCAAGCGGGAGGTTGACGGTTCTAGGAGAAGTCTTTGGGCGGACATCGATTCCCGATTTGACGAAACGGATCGGCTGGGTGAGCCAGTCTCTGCAAGAACGAATCCACCGAGAAGAGCTTGCGGAATGGATCGTTCTATCGGGGAAATTTGCCAGTATCGGGATTTATCAGCAGGTTTCGGATGACGAAATGAAGGAAGCGAAGCAGATGCTGTCGTCTCTGGGCGCTGAAAAACTGATCGGTAAACCTTATCAGGTGCTGTCCCAAGGGGAAAAACAGCTAGTGCTGATCGCGCGAGCGCTGATGGCTAAACCAGAGCTGTTGATCTTAGATGAGCCTTGCAACGGGTTGGATCTATTTGCACGAGAGGATCTGCTGGCACGCATTGAGAGAATGAAGCAGGCGGCAGACGCCCCAAGCTTGCTCTATGTTACCCATCACACGGAAGAAATTTTGCCGATATTGACGCATATTCTGATGATTCGCAACGGGAAAATAATTCAGCAAGGCCCTCGGGACGCCCTGTTAGAAGAACCTATTTTAAATGATTTTTATCAGCGACCGATCATGATTCACGAAATGAGCAATGACCGTCGGATGGTGATTCCCAAATAGAAATCTGCTCTCAATGAGTAGATTTTTTTAGGTTTGTTAATGAGAGTTAAAAATATCGCAAAAGAAATAAGTGCCTTTTAACCCGAATTCACCCGCTGGACAATTAAGAAAAAGCTGAAGAAGCAGTACCTATCTTCCTAGATAGCCTGTCTTCTTCAGCATTTTTTGTTACTGCAATTCTGACTCTGGTACGTCGGATAAGTAGCTGGCCGCAGAGGCCAATAGGTCACGCATCTTTTCGCGATCAAAGGGAGAGTCAAGCTGTCCCAGCGCCACGGTTTCTAAAAATGTCTGACTTCCGCCGATCCGGCAAATGGCAAGATAATCCTCCCAAGTAGTCGGATCGTGTTCGACAATCGCTCGTTTCCAAAATTGCAGGGCACAAACCTGCGCTAGCGTGTAGTCGATATAATAGAAAGGCACTTCAAAGATATGTCCTTGGCGATACCAATAGATGCCGCGCTCCAAGGCCTCAGATGCACGATAGTCTCTTTCAGGACAATAAGTCTGTTCCAATTCTCGCCAGCATTTTTTCCTATCTGAAGCCGTCCAATTTGGATGGGTATACACTTCTTCTTGAAAATGGTCAACCAGCGCGCCGTAAGGTAAAAATTGCAGTGCACTGCTTAAATGGGCATATTTATACTTCTCACTATCCGTCCCAAAAAAGTTGTCCATCCAGGGCCACGTCAGAAACTCCATACTCATGGAATGGATCTCTGCGGTATCCGAAGTAGGAAAGACCAGCTCTGGTTCTCTGATCCAGCGAGACAAATAGCTTTGGAAGGCGTGGCCTGTTTCATGGGTCAAGACATCGACATCATCTGAAGTGCCATTGAAATTAGCGAAAATAAAGGGCATTTGGACTTCGTCAATGAATTCGCAATACCCGCCGCTTTGCTTGCCCGGACGGCTGACGAGATCCATCAGCTCCTGCTGGATCATTTGGTCAAAGAAGGCGCCTGTCTCACTTGATAATTCATGGTACATCTTTTGTGCACGTGCCACGAGCTCTTTGTCGTTTCCTTGAGGACGTGGATTGCCCTTCGGATAGACGAGGGGCAAGTCGTAATGCAGAAGCGTATCGACGCCGAGACGTTCCTTTTGGCGGCGGTAGAGCGTTTGATTGATCGGTACGACTTCCTCTATGATAAATTGGCGAAAGGCTCTTAAAGCGTCTCTGTCGTAGCTCCAACGATTCATCAACCGGTCGCCATAGTCAACATAATTATCAAACCCTAAATTTTGGGCTTGCTGATGGCGCAGGTGCACTAACTGATCATAGAGGTTATCAAAGTCCTGTTCATGTGTGACAAAAAACTCCTCGTACGCCTCATGAGCCCCTTTGCGAATGGCCCGATCTGGATCACTGAAGAAAGCAGATAATTCGGACAACGTGCAGGTTTTTCCGTTAAATGTTATTTCGGCTGAAGCAATCAATTGCGTATAGTGGCTGATGACGTCATTTTCTTTTTGCATCAGTTCGATGACCGAGTCGTCTAACAGCCGCAGTTGGTCCTCCGCAAATAGAAAAAGTGTTGCAGGAAATTCCTCCTCCAATTCAGATCGGAAATGGGAGGTTAGTAACGCTTGATAAAAGCGATTGTGGATCTGTTCGACCAAAGGGGTGTGATGATCCCAATACTCATTTTCTCCGCTGTAATAACTGTCTTTTGTATCGATCGAGTGACGAATATACGCCAATTTCATGTATTTTGACATTTCGCCCCGCAGATGGTCCAATCGCTCAAAGGCCTGCTTCGCCGTTTCATAATCGCCAGCTTCGATAAACTGCTGGATGGCCTGATCGACATTCGTTTCATAGCGCGTCAAATCAGGGCGTATATAGGTAATATCTGAAAAAATCATCCGTGAACCTCCCTGTAATCAAAGAATGTACCTTATTATAACAAAAAACCTGCCAGCAGCTCGCTGACAGGTCCTTCCTGTTTTATGAATTCATCAATAGCTCAGTGTTCAATAACTCGTCGATTGGCGTATACTCCATACCTAAATCGTTGGCGACTGCCTCGATCGTTAATTTTCCACCGTATGTGTTCACTCCGCGACGCAGGGCTAGATTGGTTTTCAAGATTTCTTCTAGCGGATTGTTAGCCAGCAGGTTTGCATAAGTCATTGTGCTGTTGCTCAAGGCGTGGGTAGCGGTCTGCGGCACAGCACCTGGCATATTGGCTACCGCGTAGTGGACGACGCCTTCTTTGACATAAGTCGGATCGTCGTGGGTGGTCACTCGATCTTCTGTTTCAAAAATACCGCCTTGGTCAATGGCCACATCGACGATCACGCCATGATCCGGCATAGTCGCTACCATTTCCTTTGTTACTAAAGTCGGTGCCTTGTGTCCTGGAATCAAGACAGCCCCGATGACTAGATCCGCTGTCTTCAAGCATTCCTGAATGTTGAAGCGGTTAGACATCATGGTTTGTACGCTGTTGCCGAAAATAATATCCAGTTCCTTCAAACGAGGCACACTGACATCAAGAAGCGTCACGTTAGCACCGAGTCCGACTGCAAGCTTCGCAGCATTCAACCCAACGACACCGCCGCCGATCACCACGACATTGCCGCGTCTCACACCGGGAACGCCAGAAAGCAAGATGCCTTTGCCGCCATTGACACGCTCTAAGAAGTTCGCGCCGATTTGGGCCGCCATTCGTCCTGCGATTTCACTCATTGGCGCTAGTAAAGGCAGTGTGTTGTCCGCAGGCTGCACATTTTCGTAGGCGATCGCGTTGACCCCGCTGTTTACTAGGGCATCTGTTAACGGTTTGTTTGCAGCTAAGTGTAAGTAAGTAAATAATAATAATCCTTTACGGAAATACTGATATTCTTCTGGAAGGGGCTCTTTGACCTTCATGACCATCTCGGCTGCCCAAACATCTGCAGCATTCTCGATAATGGTAGCGCCTGCCGCGGTATACTCATCATCTGAAATGGCGGAGCCTTTACCGGCATTCGTTTCTACTAATACTTGATGGCCGCGATTGGTCAAATCAAATACGCCAGATGGGGGCAGGGCAACACGATTTTCATTGTTCTTGATCTCTTTTGGAATTCCAATAATCATTTGACACACTCCTTCTTTGCTGATAGCGGGCGAATTGAATTCGCTTACAAAATTATTGTACAAGACTTTCGCGGTTATTCAAATAAGAATTTAAGAAGTTTTTCTGGCAGAAGGGTCATTGTGACCAAATGGTACCCTTTACATATTCTCATTTTTTTAGCGACGGACATGCCTCTTCGCCAATGCCGTTAAAAAGTTATTATTTCTATAATAACAAATAAAATATTTGCGAAAGCGGAGATTACTAGGGATAATAAGAGTCAAGATATTAAGGAGCGAGAACACTATGTCAGATAATCAACGAATCGATCAACTAAAAGAGCAGGTCAGCTTTCTAGAAGCGCGCTTGACTCGTTATGAGGAATTGCTTCATGGTTCAACATTGAAGCGTGTACTATTTGGAGGAGGACGCCGAGCCAAACTGAGTATCATTGAAATCGTGGTTGCGGCGATCGTCTTTTTATATACATTATTACGACTAAATACAGGAATTATTTTTGCAGTGATCATTGGCTTGTCAGCCGTCGTCATCCTGTATTCCTTCGTCGAATTGAATGTCATCCGCAAAAGAAACGGGACCGAAAAATATCAGCGAATGATCGACAGTTTAACGGCGGAGAAGGCCTCGATGGAAAAGGAACTGGCACGTTTAATAGCAGCTAAAAATGGACTTGAGCAGTAAGCGCTCAGGTCCATTTTTATGCGTATACCGCTTTGCTTTTTTGCTCGTTCATTTGGTCCACCAGGCTTTGGATCTTATTCAAGGACTGGACACTTGGACACAGCTCGACTGCGATGATCGGCGTTTTACAGCGGGGGACATCGAAGGTCGAGCTGCTGATCACTAAATCATATTCTTCAAAGACATCCCGATAGCTTCTTTTATGTATTTGGGTAACATTTATTTGATGGATGGCATAATTTCCGCGGATAGAAAGGCGCAAAAGCTCCGTCAGCAGGCTTTCCTGCATTTTTGAATCCGTGGATACGACCAAAAGGTTGACGGGTTTTTCTGATTTTTTCATTCCGTTCAAGCAGCTTGGGATCGTGGCGATGATTTGGTAAATATAATTTTCAACAAATTCCGGTGAACGAAACAACTGGTATTCTTCCGTGAAATCAATCACTAGATTACGCAGCTGATGGACACAGTGGGCGTGAAAGGTCTCTAGAAGCGTGATGCAATCCTTCTTCGGATCTTGCAGCACGCTGATGAACTCCTTTGTTCTAGCGTGAAACAGGTGCTGATTGATCAAAATGATAATGAGCTGTTCCTGCTGCTCCTCGTTCAATGGCGTGACAAGCATGCCGCTGAGTCGCTCCACCAGTTCGTAATGGACCTCATAGTGAAAGGCCAACGCATGGTTCGTCAGCAAAACATGGTTCTTCTGTTCTTCCCCTAGCAGAAAAAGATCGGAATAGAGCAGCCAGAAGCTGTCCTTCATCACATCGTCTAAGTACACCAAATGCAATTCCTTCCGTAAATAGGGACTAAAATTTTTGATGGAGCGATAGCTTGGCGGCACGATCGCCGTTGATCTCAGCTTCCGATACATCATCCGGTGCCCTCTGGAGATTCGCACCAAACTAACAAAAAAGGTGATACTCAAACGATTGTATTGCCCCAAAGACACCGATAAGTGATTCTTTTCGATCATGGATCGAACCACACCATCGCCAAATTTGAAAAACTCCATACTGAAACGGGTATTTTCTCGGACCACCTTTTTTTCTGAGAAGTATAAAAAAAACAAATGACGGATCGCAACTTCATCTCCGACGATCCGAAAGGGACGTCGGTAAATCGTTATTTTCCATTTCGCTAACGCATCTTCCACTTTTTTCATTGTGTATTGAAGGTTGGATAAGCTGCAAAAGGCTTTCTTAGAGAGCTCCTTAAGGGTATAGCTCTCTTCGAAAAGGAGGGCCTCCAAAATTCTGAAGGCCAATGAATTATTCAGCATGGTTGAAAAAATCACATCGATCGTCGCATTGTCCTTTAATTCCAATTGATACAGACTGCTGTCCCGTGTGATTTTGTAATACTCACTTTGCAGATTGATGGATCGAATATCGCTTAAAATAACCGGTATCGTACAATCCATCAATTTTGCCAATTCCTCGCTAGAACGAGGGTGTTTGGAGTAATAAAGCAATTCGATCATTTGTAGCTGTCGCTGACTTTCTCGTTTAAGTAGACGGCGTAAGTTCATTAAATTGTTCCTTTCGTGAGGGGAGCGATTCATATTGATTAATAAATCGTTGAATGCGCTCAAAATCTTTTGCCGTTGGATAGGCATTGACCGCGATCAACGGGCAGGCTGGCATGAGATCTGGCATGGTCACATTTGTGACGATCAGATCGTATTGCTTGGTCAATTCATTTAGTTGGTCTTGTTTTATAAAAGGCGTTTCAAAGTATTCATATTGAACCGAGCCTTTAATAAAAGCAGGAAACGTCGCATGCCAAAAACGTTCCTGAGTTGTAGAGGTATCAGATAATAATAAGATCTTGATTGGCTTATCAGAGTCAACCAAACGCTGCAATAAATTGTCAATGCTCGTAACCAGGCAGCGAATATATTTTGGGATAAAGTCTTCCCGTTCCTGAGGAATCAGAAATCTTCTGACGATGTCTTCCAACTTGCGGATCTCGCGACTAAATTTGTTGTCGATCAGATCCACCATGATTTGATCCGTTTCCTGCAGGATATCCATGGTTTTTTTGTGAGGATAATAACAAAACAATTCATTCCCCAAGAGTCTCAAGGCTTCGACTATTTCGGATTGAGAGAGCGGAACCGCCAATAGACGACTCACTTCTTCTAATAGCAAATGATGAAGCTCATAAAATTGCGCTAAACGCTTGTTTCTTTTATGTGCCAGTGACTGCTGTTGCCGATTTAAAATAAGCTGATGGGAAAACAAAGGCCACAAACATTCTCTTAATTGAAGATCGGAGAAGTCCAATCGCAATTCACGTTTGAACAATCGAGTCATGTATTGAAGCCTGCTAACATCCGGGATGATCAGACCGCTGTCTAAAGGAAGGTCACTGATGTAATGCCCACATTTTTGACGCTGCAGGCCGATCAGAAAACTATGCATCAATTGAAAATGTATCGTCATATTGTTTGTGATGTGATTGTCCTCAAGAATTCTTCGGATCAATCGATCGACTACTTTGATGATTTCTTTGGAAAAAGGATATTCAGTAAAAGCAAGCCGCGATTCTTTAAAAAATAAATAATAAAGATGACGGACCGCGTTCTCATCGCCGCCAAGCCGGATAGGGCGATGCTCAACAGAGATATCCCAGCCGGTTACTTCACTGTCAATGGATTTCAAATAGCGCTGCATATTGGAAAAACTACAATTTAAACGATTCGCCGCAGGCTGGATGCTGCTGCTTTTCTCGAAGAAGAGACTACGGATCGTCTGATACTCCAAGCTGGTGCGTAGAATATAGGCATACACGGTATCGATCGTCGCATAAAAATCAAAATCCACCGTGTAGACCCCTTTGATTTTCGTCACCTTCAGCGGCAATGGCTCGCTATTTAAAAAACGGATATCACTGATCAGTGCCGGTAGTGAACACTTTAATTTGTCCATTAAATAATCGGAAGTAACAATTTCTTTTGAATAGTATAATTCTTCAACCAGTCTTAGACGTCTGGTCGTTTCCTTTTTCATTAACCCTCTTAGATTCATATAATCGTACCCCTTGAATTTTTTTTATTTAATATAATGTTCAAAAAGGGGTAATACAAGCCTTCAAACCTTATTATTATCTTATTTTCGTTATTTCACTAACTCCCGATAAGAATTATTATAAACTAGATTCGCGATTTGATAAGGCTTTTTAACTATAAATTTAAAAATATTTGAATAAATTTTTTATTTTTTAATTTCTATTAAACAAAAAAGAAAGAATTGAAAAAAGCAGAAAAAGAGTGTTAACGGTTGCCTTTCTATCCAATAACGAATAGAATTGTCTTTGGAATACATTAAAAAAGATTGTGGAGGCTATACATTATGATCAATAAACAAAGTTTAGTTGAACAAGTAGCAGAAAAAACTGGATTGACTAAGAAAGACGCAACATCAGCTGTAGATGCTTTATTTGAAGGAATCCAATCATCATTAAAAGCGGGTGAAAAGGTTCAAGTCATCGGCTTTGGGAACTTTGAAGTACGCGAACGTGCCGCTCGTAAAGGCCGTAACCCTCAAACAGGTGAAGAGATCACGATCGCAGCAAGCAAATCACCAGCATTCAAGGCTGGTAAGCAATTAAAAGACGCTGTAAAATAGTCAACGAACGCCCGCTCATCTGAGTGGGCTTTTTTTGTCCCAAAAAGTTGTGAAAAGCATAAAAAAGTCTAAAAAAAAGTTTGTGAATTAAATTTTTCTTGTGTCTTTTGAGCAAAAAGAGTATATCTTAAAACAGTAAAAAAAATGGAGGACACCCATGTTTAATTTTTTGCCACATTCAGTTTTGCAGATGAGTACGATCTTTCTATCGATCGTGATCGAAGCGATTCCCTTCGTTTTATTAGGGTGCATCATTTCAGGTGCTCTGCAGGTTTTCTTGACCCCGGAGAGAGTCCAGAGGATTCTACCAAATAACAAATTTTTGGCTATTGTAGTGGGTTCATTTTTAGGATTCTTTTTTCCTTCATGTGAATGCGGGATCGTGCCGATCATCACACAGTTCATGCGTAAAGGGGTGCCTGAACACACAGCCTTCGCATTTATGGTCACGGCTCCCATTATTAATCCGATTGTGTTGTTCTCAACATACATCGCTTTTGGGAATAGTATGAAATTCGCGCTTTTACGTGCGGTAGGCAGCTTACTTGTTGCGTTGCTTATTGGCTCTTGGCTGGCATACTTCAAGCACGCGCCGATTTTAAAGAAGGAGCTGCACCTTCATGAAGAAACACACGAGCCCGAAACGAAAAAGACTTTTCGCAGCAATAGCTGGTCCGTGCTTACCCATGGGATTGATGAATTTTTCGATACGGGGCGCTATCTGATCATTGGTTCGCTGATTGCCAGCGGGATGCAGGTCTACCTGCCAACACACTTTATGCTGCAATTGACTTCGACAAAAATCGTCGGAATTTTAGTCATGCTTATTTTGGCTTTCACAATGTCCCTTTGCTCAGAGGCCGATGCGTTCGTAGGCTCTTCTTTATTGAGTCTTTTCGGAACAAATGCGATCGTGGCTTTTCTAGTTTTCGGTCCAATGGTAGATATCAAGAATTTATTAATGATGAAACGCAGCTTTCACACGAAATTTATCATTCAATTGATTGCTTTGATCAGCGTGATCGTTACGATCTACGCATTCGTGATATAGGAGGAGACCCATGATACGCTTTTTAATTTTATCCGGCTATTTTGAATTGATGATGTATTTACAGGTTTCCGGCAGATTGGATCAATATATCAATGTCCATTATCGCTATCTGATTTTCTTAACGATGTTTTTATCGTTAGTATTGGCCTTGGTCCAATTAAAAATTTGGGCGGGAAGCGAGAAAAAGGGGGCACATGATCCTGCTCATCATGACCACGCAGGACATGACCATGGACTGTCAAAGCCTTATCAAAGAGCAATTGCCTATCTTCTACTGGCGCTGCCTTTGGTGGTGGGGACACTGTTTCCAACGATCAGCTTAGATACGACGATCGTTGAGGCAAAGGGCTTCAGCTTCCCAATCAGCAAAGAGTCGGTGGGAGATCCCGAAATGACGACGCAATATTTAAAACCCGATACAAGTATTTATTACAATAAGAGCGACTATAATGATCAAATGACGAAACTAATGAAAAAATATGAGACCGATCAAAAATTAGAAGTGACCGATGATAATTATCTAGAAGTAATGGAATTAATTTACAATTATCCAAATTCCTTTGTCGGTAAGACGATTTCCTTTAACGGTTTCGTTTATGAAACAAAAAAAGACACCCAAACCTACGATTTCTTGTTCCGATTTGGGATCATTCATTGTGTGGCTGATTCCGGCGTTTTTGGCTTGATGACCAAGCTGCCGCCAAACATATCTGTAAAAAACAATGAGTGGCTGCATGTCGAAGGGACGATCACGCTGGATTTCTTTGAACCCTTTCAGCGGCAGATTCCATCAGTTGCTGTAACGAAAGCAACGACTATCAGCGCACCAAAAAATCAATACGTGTATCGCGCGTTTTAAAAAAACAATGCAACACGTTTATCCCCCTGCGTATACGTAGGGGGATCGTTGGCGTCTCGTCATGGATCACGCCCCCGCAGCCAGTGGTTGACGAGGGCGATGATCAGTCCCACGAAAAGAGGGGCGAAGAAGTATCGAATCAGATCGCTCACGAATGCATCACCTCCTTTCCGTGTGGGAGGTTGTCACAGTGAGCGACAGGGAATTTTTTCTCC
This sequence comes from Enterococcus gilvus ATCC BAA-350, assembly GCF_000407545.1. Lineage (NCBI taxonomy): Bacteria > Bacillati > Bacillota > Bacilli > Lactobacillales > Enterococcaceae > Enterococcus > Enterococcus gilvus. The sequence goes on from NZ_ASWH01000002.1 coordinate 410,348, forward strand.
GCGTTTTACGAAAGAGGATGTGAGGTTATTCCTGCTGCTTACTCTTGTGAAACAGCTTCTGTAACAGACGTTTTCGCGGCTTTGGCGGGGAGGCCGTCACTTGGTTGGATGACGCCTCCCAGGCCTTCGACTCACTGACAGTCGGGAGTTGTTCGACGTTTTTGTGCGTGGCTCCGATTGGTAATGCTTTTTTTATTAATGACTGTTGGTTGACTTGGTTGTCTGATCCGTCTGTCAGTGTGACCGTCGGAAAGCCGGACTTCGGCGCGCATTCGCCTGTGGCAGGGACTGTTTGAGGTATTGGTTCAGATATTGCTTTACATACTGCTTTAGATGTTGCCAAAGGCGGCAAAGTACCCACCATACCCGCCATAGGAAAGCAGGCGGCAGGACGCTCAGATGTCCCATTCTCTACGTGTTTGTCAAAAATCACGGTCTCTTTTTTCGTCACGATCTTTGCTGTTACGACGGTATCAAATAGTTTTACGCCGTCTTGTTCAAAGATATTTAAGGTCGTCAGGAGTTCGCAAGCTTCTTTGATCTCGTGGGCAGACAGGGTCGTGTCGATGTTTTTATAGGTCCAGCGATGGTTCTTGCCATTGCCTTTCGTGAAGGTCGTTACTAGATCATGGGTCATCTTTGTCATCCTCTCTCGTTTTTTTGCGCAGAAAAATCATTAAACTCACGGTTCGTTTGTTTCTTCAGGACGGGCAACAGGTAGTAATGAACGCAAAACAGCTAACGCCTTTTGTCCGAACTTACGGATCGGAAAGGTCCGAAGGGTCAGGGCTTGCCATTCAGGCGCCATGAAGTAATCTTGGAAATAGTAGAAGAAGCGCTTCATGGTGCGGGTCGCTTTGGTCTCTAAGAAGACTTTACGGACCAGATCCCGCAGAATGTCCTTGAATTCCAGCGCCCCCAGCTTAAAGCGTACCCGTAAAGCCAAGGCATACTTGATCGTCAAGCTGCTGTTTTGCGTCGTATAATAGTGTTCAGAAATTCGTTTTTCAAGTGTCTTTGGTCTCATGGAAAAAAGCTGACGGTGGGTCAAAAGCGGGTCATTCATGGGATCTGTTCCTCCTTCTTAGGGTAATTGATAGTATCAATTGTATGTTACAAGTTTAGGCGCTTCTTCTTTTTCGAGTCTTTGTTCCATTAATTCTTGTAGCTAATTGCCTAATTTTTGATTCCTTTGTTTTTCTCTAGTAATCAGGTTGCTGTTCCGGCCGGTGACTATAAGATAACGGATTTTCAAAAAGAAAGCGAACCGCAATTTCGATGGTTACCCCCGAAAATCGAGTGTTCGTGAAGGGAAAACGTTGTTTTATCAATAGGCAATACTCTAAGTTGGCTAGAAGCATTCGAAGTTGCTCGTTGACAATGGATAACAAAAAAGACTAAAATGGAAGGTTTTTACTGAGCGGAGAGGGTAAAACAGCATTACCGCCAAGACAGAATACCGTTGAGGAGGAATGAGCACTAACTTTATAGCTAAACGAGGCGGATTTCATAGGAAATCCGCCTAAAAGTCGTTTTTTTTGCAAAAAATCAAAACCAGTACTCATACATACCTTGAGGAATAACTTTGGAACAACGGTATCACTACCATAACAAGGGTAACTATATGTCTTGCGCAGCCGGTCAATTAAAGGTCCCATCGTCTTACCTAAGTGGTGAGCCGGATTCATATTTAGTATAATAGAAAGAAAAACAGAAGGAATAACGATGACAAACAAAATTTTTCTAGTAGAAGATGACGCAACAATCGTTTCTGTGATTCAGCAGCATTTGACACAGTGGGGATTCACGTGCGTAAGGGCGACGGATTTTCAAAGGGTCCTTGAGGAGTATCAGGCAGAGCAGCCGGACCTGGTTGTCTTGGATATTTCGCTGCCTTTTTTCAACGGCTTTTATTGGTGTCAGGAGATCCGAAAAGTATCGGAGGTACCGATCATTTTTCTTTCGTCGGCTAAGGACCAGATGAATCAAGTGATGGCTTTGAATATGGGGGCGGACGAATTTATTGAAAAGCCGTTTGAATTAACGATTCTTCAGGCGAAAATCCAAGCGCTGTTACGGCGTAGTTATCAGTACGGTCAGCAGCTAAGCTACTCCTTTGGATCGTATCAGTTTTTGCCTTCAATGAACCAGCTTCGTTCATCGGAGGATCATCTGCCTTTGACGCCGAATGAGTCACGCATCTTGAGTGTCCTATTTGCTGCGCAGGGACAGGTCGTTCCCCGCGAGCAAATTATTGAGAAGCTGTGGCAGAGTGATGATTTTATTGATAACAATACATTGGCGGTCAACCTGACGCGTTTACGAAAAAAATTAAAGGATTTTGGCATCGACAGCCTGATTCAAACGGTCAAAAATAAAGGGTATTTGATCGAGGAGACGCCATGAGACGACTAAAAGCCTTTCTTTTTGAGCGGCGTGTCCTCTATGGCATGTACGTTGTTTTCTGGGGATTGATTTACCTAACGACGTTTCTCCACGACGCGAGTTTTGTACCGATTTGGGATAGTCTATTGTTTACACTGTTCGTATTAGCGGTCTATTCCATCGTTTCTTTTTATCGCTTTTCTCGAAAACAACAGCAACTGGAGCTGTTGGCAACGAAGGATCTTCAGGTGAGCAATCTGCTGTTTTTACCTAAGGCCGAGACGCTGGCAGAAGAGACGTACCAACAAACTTTGCAGGTTGTTTTAGAAAAGAAAAATCAACAGCAAGAGGAGCTGCAGCAAAAACAAAAGGCGATGATGGATGATTTTGGGCTTTGGCTACATCAGATCAAGACGCCTGTCGCGGCCTTAGACTTAGTGATCCAATCGGGCCAGTTGGACCCTCGAACGATGAAAAATGAAGTGTTTAAAATCAATGAGTACCTGCAAATGATCTTGAATTATATGCGGCAGCATTTAGACCAGACAGACTTTGTGTTTCAGCAACTGTCTATCGAAGCGATCGTTAAAACCGTTGTTAAAAAATACGCGACCTTTTTTTCTCAAAAAAATTTGAGTCTGCAGCTTCAACAACTGGAAGGCACTGTTTATTCGGACCAAAAATGGCTGATATTTATTTTGGAGCAAGTGATTTTCAATGGCATCAAATATACGGAGAACGGCACGATCACGATTTCTTTTATGAAAAATCAGCTCACGATTCAAGATACCGGTATCGGCATTCGATCGGAGGACCTGCCGCGGGTCTTTGAAAAGGGCTACACGGGAATAAATGGGCGGGAACAGCAACGAGCGAGTGGACTGGGGCTGTATCTTAGCCAGCAGGCGGCTGAAAAATTGGGCTGTCGCATACTTATCGACTCTGAGGTAAATAGAGGAACAACGGTAACGATCATCTTTCCTGAAGAAATCCCTGCCTTCGAATAAATCCAAACTTTCATGATTGTAAGTTTGGATTTATTTTCGTAAGTCGTGTTTTTTTAGAGAAGGTTCTATGATGAAGTAGAGGAGCAAACGAGCAGCTCCAAGCTGCTTTACTGCTATCAAAAGAACTAGGAGGATGCCGCAATGAATGAATTATTGCAAGTTGAGAGCGTCAAAAAGATTTATCAAACACAATTTAAAGGGCTGCCGGTGGAGGCACTGCGGACGATCAGTTTTTCTGTTGACGAGGGAGAATACGTCGCAATCATGGGGGAGTCGGGTTCTGGAAAAAGCACCTTATTGAATTTGATCGCGACACTGGATAAGCCGTCTTCTGGGAATATTTTATTAGATGGAAGAAGCTTGAATACGATCAAGGAGAAAAACGCGGCTGCTTTTCGACGGGATCATTTAGGCTTTGTGTTTCAAGATTTTAATTTATTAGATACTTTTTCGGTCAAAGACAATATTTTATTGCCGCTGGTGCTATCCCGCACGCCAGTCAAAGAGCTGTCAGGCTTACTAAAGCCCATTGTCAGCGCTCTAGGAATCGAAAAATTGATCGAAAAGTTTCCTTATGAATTATCAGGCGGGCAAAAGCAGCGGGTCGCGATTGCACGAGCGATCATCACTGACCCTGAACTGCTTTTGGCAGATGAGCCGACAGGGGCACTGGATTCTAAAACCTCCCAGCAGCTCCTTCAGGTTTTTCAACGGTTAAACGAGAAGGGCCAAACGATTTTGATGGTGACCCACAGTTCGATCGCTGCGAGCCATGCCAATCGGGTTCTTTTTATTAAGGACGGACAGCTTTATCATCAATTGTATCGTGGAAACAAGGCCAATCACGAGTTCTTGGAGACGATCAATGAAACACTGACAGCCTTACTATCAAAGGAGGCGTAGCAGATGTTTTATGCAAAATTAGCATTAACGAACTTGAGAAAAAATCATCGCGGCTACTTGCCCTTTCTGCTGTCGATGCTCTTTCTGGTAGCTGTAAACACGATTTCACTAATGCTCGTTAAAAATGAGGGAATGCGTACCTTGCCAGGGGGAGCTTCCGCAAGCACGATGTTCGGATTAGGACAGGTGATCATTATTATTTTTACGGTCATCTTCTCGTTTTATACGAACAGCTTTTTATTGAAGCAACGGAAAAAGGAACTGGGACTGTACAATATTTTAGGCTTAGGAAAACGGGAGATTTATCAATTGCTGCTGTGGGAATCCTTGTTCAGCTTTCTTTTAGTGATCACCAGCGGCGTCATCACGGGCTTGGTGTTGGCAAAATTTTCTTTCCTTGTTTTGCATCGGATGATCAGTGCGGGAGTGAATTTTGTTTTTTATACGTCTTTTGTAAGCATAGGGCTTCTCGTGGCTTTATTCGCTGCGGTCTTTCTTTTGTTATTTGTGATCAACTGCATTCACATCCATCGAACCAATCCCATCACTCTTTTGCAGGGAACCAAAAAAGGCGAAGAGGAACCAAAAGCTCATTGGCTCTTGGCACTCATCGGGTTGGGCTGTTTAGGGAGTGCGTATTGGATCGCGGTGACCATTGAGGCGCCATTAGCCGCTTTGTCACAATTTTTCATCGCGGTACTCTTAGTAATCATAGGGACGTATTTCTTATTTACGACAGGGAGCATTGCGTTACTAAAGCTTTTAAAGAAGAATGCGGGATTTTACTATCAAACCAATCATTTCATTTCTATTTCAAGTATGATGTATCGAATGAAGCAAAACGCAGCAGGGTTAGCAAGTATTTGCATTCTATCGACCATGGTTTTAGTGACCGTTGCGACGACGACAAGTCTTTATATCGGAAAACAGGATGTCGAAAACGGTCGTTATCCGCGGGATATTTCCATTTCAACGAATCAGCACCCGAAGCAGGTAGAAAAGGTGATCGAAGAGGTTCGTAAAGAAGATAGTCTGTCGTTTTCTGACAAGGTCTATCTGACATCAACACAAAGTATGATGTTTTTGAAGAAGGAGAACCGGTATCAATACATTGATATTGATGACTTTTATCAGGTGAAATCAGCGAAAGTTGCGATGATGCTTTTCATGACTGCGCAAGAATACGAGAAGCAAACCAATCAAAAAGCAGAATTATCTCAAGACGAGATCTATTTTTATCCAGTCAGCGGTACGCATTCAGGAAAACAATTGACATTGAGTGATCAGACCTTTCAAATCAAAAAGCGCATTGACGCCTTTCCAGGTATCAATCAGCAGGTCGAATTGACGGATTCTTATGTTGTCGTGATGGCCAATCAGGCAGTGATTGATCGCTGTTTAAAAAATTGGCTGCCCAAAAATGCAAAGAGTGAATTGCATCTTCCTAAATACAGCTTCTCTTTCAATTTACAGAACAGCGGTGAAAAGCAGCAATTAGACGTCGCTCATACATTGAGAAATCGGCTGCAGCAGGAGGTAGGCGTTGAAAACTTTAAATTTGACGACAAAGCGACTTTTGTTTCTGAGAATCGCCTCATCACCGCAGGCTTCATGTTTTTAGGGATTATTTTTGGCGGAACGTTTATTTTAGCGACCGCGTTGATTATCTATTACAAGCAAATTTCTGAGGGATTAGAGGATCGTGAACGCTTTGAGATTCTGCAAAAGGTGGGGATGAGTCATCAGGAGGTCAAACGAGTGATCAGCAGTCAAATTCTGATGGTGTTCTCCTTCCCATTACTTATGGCGATCATTCATTTGTGCTTTGCGTTTCCTTTGATCAAGAAATTACTGATTTTATTTGGTTTGGTAAACGGGCAGCTTTTCTTGATGGTGTGCGGAGTCGTGACGGTCGTCTTTGCCGTCTTGTATTTCATCGTGTATCGTCTGACGGCGAGAAGTTATTATCAATTAGTTGAACGAAACGCATAAAAAGGCATTGGTCGTTTCTCGACCAATGCCTTTCGTTTTATAGAAGATAGGTGCGATCAAAGGTGATCACTAGTTTTGCGGGTTCCCCTTGTGAGATGAAGCGGGCGCTGATTTGGTCCTGTAATTCTGAGTTCGATACTTTCTTTAATTCTTCAGGAACCACCAAGTCAAAATAGATCGTTTCAGGCGTGGTGGTCTTATCTACCCTCAAGTCATGAAAGCGAAGGTGTTGATGGCTTTCTTTTAAAACCTTTTTTAGTTCCGGCGCAATCCGTTTGAAGTCTGGATCGTCAAGGGGGTAGGGGTCCACGTGACACACCAAGTCAACGCCTAAATTTTCTTTGACCTCGTATTCGATGGAATCAATCACCTCATGGGCGTGTGACAAGGTCCAATCCTGATCGACCTCGATATGGACAGACGCAAAGATGCTGTTTGGTCCATAGCTGTGAATCAACAGGTCATGGTATCCGATAATATTAGGAAAATTATCGAGGTGCTTCCGAATGGCTAATACCTCGGTATCTGGCGGACGAACCCCCATCAAATCATTGATAAAGCCTAAGATCATTTTGACTCCTGAGTAAATAATGTACAGGGCAATCAAAAAACCGATGTAGCCATCGATGCGCCAACCGCTGAACCATTCAATGATCGCGGAGATCAAAACAGCGATGGTCGTATACACGTCATTGATACTGTCCTGCGCAGTGGCCCTTAACGTATCTGAATGAATTTCCTTGCCTAATTTTTGATACATAAACGATTGCCAAAATTTCATTAAAATGGATAAAATCAACACGATATAGACAATTGGGGTCAGTAACACGCTGCTGGGATGAAGAATCTTAAGAAAGGAACTGTCCAAGAAACGGATGCCGACATAGGTGACTAAAATAGAAATAATAAAGCCGCTGATGTATTCAAACCGTTCATGTCCGTAGGGGTGTCCTTCATCAGCCGGTTTTCCCGCGATCTTAAAGCCTGCCAGAGTGATAACCGAAGAGGCGGTATCCGACAAGTTATTCATGGCATCTGCCATGATCGAGACGCTTCCTGAAATAGAACCGATAAAAAATTTGGCTAAAAAAAGCATGAGATTAGAGATCAACCCTAAAATCCCTGCTAGTATGCCAACGCTTGTCCGTTTGTTGCCTTTCCAGCGTTGGGTAATTTTGTTTATTAAAAATGGTAACATCGTAATCATCCTTCTCAAATCAATTAGTACCAGTATAACTGAAAGTTCTGACAATAAGAAGTTAAATCTATTAACACTTATTCTTTTGGGTAAACTTTATTTGTTTGGAGTTTACTTTAAAACAAATGTCATTTTTTGACGATTTTTAATAAAAAATTTGCAGATATCTCAGCCATTTAAAATGTAAACACTTTATAATGTAGTTGTAAAGGGATTCAAAAACGGGAGGATCAAACATAAGGAGAACCATGTAGATATAACCTTATGGAAAATTCAAACGAACAACGTTGTGACAGCGCTAGATGATTTTATTGAAGATTGGAAAGTTTCAAAGAACAGTGACCTTGATGAGTACCTGCGCAGCTACCCAGGGTATTTCAAGAGTGACGAGCCGACACGAGAAGCTATCCGTCTTGTTTTGGGCTATGCGAAAGAGTTAATGGATGGCAACCGTGACTGTGTTGGATTTTATGAAAATAAGATTTGGCGCACAGAAAGCGGCGAAAGTGTGCGGATGACCCATTTCCACGAGCGCTCCATCTCAAAATTGATGCAAAAAATCGTGAAGGATCGAGCGTGCGAAGAGAAGTAACGAGTGACGATCCTTGCTCTGGCGCGCTAGAACAGCTTTTATTCATTGAATGGATTAGGTAGAAAAGCAAAAGGGTTGAAAACGATTTCTTGACGTGGTATATTGTCAGTGGTTGACAGACAAACAAGCGAAAGGCAACCTCCTACTTGGAGTGTGCCTTTTTTTGTGTCTAAAAATGGAGGAGGAAGAAACGATGACCAAAATTTTTGTAAGTCCATCAGATTTCATATTAGGAAAAAATATTTTAAAAACTGGGAAAGACTATTTAACGAAATTCGGAACGAAGCCCTTTTTATTAGGGGATTCTTTCGTCATGGAGATGGTCGGGAACGACTTTGCCGATTATCTCAATGGGGAAGAATTTGATGTGCAGAAGCAGGTGTTTGAAGGGGAAGCCTCGATGGCAGCGATCGAGAAGTTCACCTCTCAAACTAAAGAATTGGCGGCGGACTTCATTATCGGGATCGGCGGAGGAAAGACGATCGATACCGTGAAAGCCGTGGCCCACAATCTATCCATCCCACTAGTAATCATCCCCACCTTGGCGTCAACAGATGCGCCGACATCGCGAATGTCTGTTATTTATAAAGAAGACGGCAGTTTAGAAAATTACTTGTTCTATGGAAAGAATCCTGATTTGGTCATGGTAGATAGCCAAGTCGTCGCAAATGCCCCTTCTCGATTCTTAGCCGCTGGGTTTGGCGATGCGTTATCCACGTGGATCGAAGCGAGAGCCATCAAAAAAGCCGAGCAGTCTACGATATTGCAAGCCAATCAAACATTGACCTCACTTGCCATCGCGGAAAAATGTGAGAAAATCATCTTTAGCTATAGCCGTCAAGCCATCCAGGCGAATGAAGCGAAGGTCGTGACGCCCGCATTAGAATACGTCATTGAGGCGAATATCTTAATGAGCGGACTGGGCTTTGAAAGTGGAGGGACTTGTGCGGTTCATCCGATCCAAAATGCCTTTCTCGTTCTTGGTCGCGGCAAAAACTTAATGCACGGCGAACGTGTGGCGTTTGGTATTTTGTGCCAATTGATGATGGAAGGGGTAGAAACGGAAGAATTCGATCGTTACCTTGAGCTATTATTGGAATTGAATCTGCCGACTACTTTAGCCGATCAAGGGCTTGAGGATATTACTGCGGATGAATTAAGAGCAGTTGGAGAAACGGCGACGGCCCCATGGGAGTCTATCCATAAATTGCCAGCCGAAGTCTCTGCGGAGAGTGTGATAGACGCGATCTTAGCAGTGGATCGCTACGTGAAGGCGTACAAAGAGAAACATTAATATTGACAGCGTTTTCCTCTGTGGGCTACTATCGATCTACAGCACCCGATCTACACCACCGTTTTACAACTTAACAGGGGGAAAAAGAGATGGCTTATTTGAAAGAATTGATTGAGGACAATCCGGTGATCCCGGCAATTAACCATATGAAGCAGATCGATGAAGTGATCGCGCTTGATGCGGAGGTCGTTTTCGTACTATGCGGCGACATCATGAGCTTGCCCAAAATCGTCAAACGCTTAAAGGATGCAGGCAAGACTGTTTTGATCAACATCGATTTGATCGACGGTCTGGCAGGAAATCGAATCGCTGTCGACTATATTCGGCGCACGGCGAAGGCAGACGGCATCGTCTCTATGAAGGCAACCTTGATCGTTGAGGCGAAACGGTTAGGCTTGATGACAGTCCATCGCTATTCTATGATGGATTCGCGCTCGTTGATCGCTTTGAAAAAGCAATACCAGATCTCAAACGCTGACGTGGTTGAGATCATGCCTGGCTTGATGCCTTCAATCATCAAGCAGGTGAATGAAGCGGGACCGACACCCGTGATCGCCAGCGGACTGGTCTGTGAAAAGCAGGATATCTTAAATGCGCTGAATGCCGGTGCGATCGGCATCTCAACGACGAATAAAGAGTGCTGGAGCATTTAACAATTAAATAGTAGAAACTGACAGGTTGCTAGAAACGAGGGAAAGGCAGGCTCTTCATTGAGTGTGCCTTTTTTTATTTTAAAAATTAGGAGGAACTAGAATGGGGAAATATATTTTATCCATCGACCAGGGGACGCAATCGACAAAAATCAGTGTGTTTGATTTTGAAGGCAATGAGCTGTGTTCAGCCAAACACCCTTTACAGGCGATGGTCACGGCACCAGGCGGGATCGCTGAACAGCATGAGGATATTTACGAGAGCATCGTGGAGACCATGCAGGAGCTGATGGAAAGATTCACTGGTGATCCAAAGGAAATTATCGGAATCGGGCTGGGGAGTATCCGTTTTGATCGTGTATTAATGAAGAAAGACGGTACATTGGCAGAGCCGATCCAAACATGGATGGATGAACGGATCGGTTATCCGTATCAAGGCACAAATCCAGAAGTGGCTTATTTATCGGCAGACACGGGGTATTTGACGGTACGGATGACAGGGAATTTTGTGGATACCTTTTCGAATTACGCAGGAGCATGGCCGATCGATCCTGAAAAATGGGATTGGAGTGACAATCCTGATCTATTTGACTACTTTGGGATGCCGCGAGACATGCTATTGGAGTTGAAAATGCCTGGCGACGTTTTAGGAACACTGCTGCCGGAAGAAGCAGCACGAATGAATGTGCCCGCTCATTTACCAATCATCGCGACGGCCAATGACAAAGCGGTAGAGGCATTGGGGGCAGGCTTGATTGATGAGGATACGGTCTTGATCTCGTTAGGGACGTATATCGCGGGAATGATCGCGAATGAGTACACCCCCTTTGATCCCGAATTGCCTTATTGGTCAAATCCAGCATCGATACCGAATGTTTTCTTAAATGAATCTGGCGGCATCCGTCGGGGGATGTGGATGGTTAGCTGGTTCATCAATGATATTTTAGCAAAACCGTGGCAGAAAGAGGCGTTGTCTCTGGAGACGATTCCTGAAGAACTGATGAACCAAGCAGGCTTGGATGTTCCAGCCGGAAGCGATGGTTTGATGACCGTCCTCGACTGGCTGCCCCATCAGCAAGCGCTGTACCGCAAAGGAACGATCCTTGGCTTTGATGAACGGCATACGAATGCCCATATCTATCGTTCGATTCTAGAGGCCATCGCCTACACGATGAAATTAAATGTAGATGCCATGCTGGATCGTCAGAAAATCACTCGCAGTAAATTAGTGATTACTGGTGGGGGATCAAATAGTGATCTCTTCATGCAGATCTTTGCGGATGTCTTCAATCTGCCAGCTACACGAAATGTCATCAACGGTGCAGCTTCCCTCGGGGCAGCGCTCAATGTCGCTGTTGGATTGGGTGTGTATCCCGATTATGAAACAGCGATCGAAAAAATGGTGCGTCAAGCAGATACCTTTGAACCAAATGCGGAAAACGCAGACGTCTATCAAACAGCCGTTAAAAACTATGCGTCTATTCGCGACATCACCGATCAATACTATAAAACAGCAAATGAAGTAACAGAAGGGGCGTTTACAGAATGAAAACAACAGAAAACTATGTAGCAGATATTACGATCGAAGAAGCGAAAAATAAAACAATCACGAATCAAGAGATTGTCGATAAACTTATTGAAATTGTCGGAAAAGACCATGTCGAGACGGATCAGAAGGAACGAGAAAAGAACAGTATCGATACCTTCCGAAAATGGCAAAAGGCACAAGAATCCTACACACGGCCGATTCCAGAAGCCATCGTCAAGGTGCACACAGCAGAAGAAGTCTCAAGGATTCTCGTTTTTGCGGATCAAAACGGGATCAATGTCGTTCCGCGGACGGGAAATTCCGGCATCGAGCAAGGCCTAGAGAGTGCCCGCAAGCTGTACATTCTAGTAGACGGCTCTGAAATGAATACGGTCATCAACATCGATACAGAAAATATGCAGGTGACGGCACAAGCCGGGACTTCCCTAGAGGAATTAGAAAACCACCTGCGGAAGATGGGCTATACAACGGGGCATTCACCCCAGTCTAAGCCGGCCGCACAGCTCGGCGGATTAGTAGCGACGCGCAGTATCGGTCAATTGTCTACCTTATATGGGGGAATTGAGGATATGATCGTTGGTCTCGAGGCGGTCTTGCCGACGGGGGAAGTGATTCGCATCAAGAATGTGCCGCGACGCGCAGCAGGCCCGGATATTCGTCATATTTTTGTTGGGAATGAAGGGGCGATCGCCTTCATCACCGAAGTGACGGTGAAGCTGTTCAGCTATCTGCCGGAGAATTCCCAATACATGATTTGGCAGTTTGAAACGTTAGAAAAGGGCTGGAAAATGCTGCGGGAGGTCATGGTAGCTGGCTACAAGCCTGCTGTTGCTCGGGTCTATGATGCGGGCGATGCCAGTATCCACTCCTTCTCAAAGGGAGTCGAGGACAAGCACATCTTGATGTTCTCAACAGAAGGAAATGCCTTGATCTCTGAGGCGACAGCAAAAGGGATCAAAGAAATCGTCGCGCAGGATGCTGAATTTAAAGAGATGGACAATCAAGTAATGATTGATTGGCTAAATAACTTAAACTGGGATCACCAGCGGATCAATGAGGAAATCGCGGAGTTTGGACGGACCGGCCATGTCGGCTACACCACGGAAATATCAGCGGGCTGGAGCGAGATCCACGCGATTTTTGAAGCAGTAGTCGCACGGGTGATGAAGGAAGTGCCGAACATGGATGGCATTGGCGGGCATTCGTCTCACAGCTATATCAATGGAACGAATATCTATTTTGTTTATGGCTATCAGGTGAAATCGGATGATCCAGAGGATGAAGTGACGAAATACCATCATTTGGTAAATAAAATCATTGTGGAGGAAACCTTGAAGCGCGGCGGCAGTATGTGTCACCATCATGGAATCGGTAAAGCGCGTGCGCCGTATGTGAAGGATGAATATGAATCTTCATTTATCGTATTAAAGAAATTGATGCAGGCATTTGATCCAAACAATACGATGAATGCGGGGACGATCATCCCGATTCCTTTCTACGAAGAATAGGAGGAAAAAACGATGGATATGTTTTTAGCATTGGTAGGCGCTTTTGCCGGCGGGGTCTTCGGTGCCTTGTTCGGCGGCACGACGCTCTTCATCTTTATGGGATTGATGGTGCTTTTGGGATCAGCGATCGCGTTATCTGGTGGGGGTGATACATTTTTACTGCAGGTCGCATTTGGAACATCCTTTGCGCCTCATATCGCCTTTGTAGGTGGTGTAGGGGCAGCGGCCTTTTACGGACGTCACCGAATGAATTTGTCTCATGATGAAGAATTTGCCAAAAGTATCGAAGGATTTACCGGGGCGGACACCATCACCCCTTTAATGAAAATGAAAGATATTCCGACGTTGCTTGTCGGCGGTTTGTTCGGAGTGGTGGGTTTTCTACTCGTTACTGCCTTAACAGTGATGGAATCGCCGATGGATGCCAGTGCAACCACGGTAGCTGCCTCAGGGATATTGGCGCGATTGCTATTTGGCAAAAGCGGGCTGACTGGAAAGTTTTCGACCGGGGAAAAGCGTTATGATCTCTCGGCGAATCATTTAGTTTTCACGGCTATCTGGATAGCTGCACTGGCTGTCGTCACCTTCCAAGTGGTGAGCATGACTCAAGTAGATGTGTTGATGTTCGGATTTAGCGGATTGTCCTTGATCGTCTTATATTTTGGACTGCCGATACCAGTGACCCATCATATTACTTTAGTGACGGGAACAGCGACCTTGATGTTTGGAAATATGGCGATTGCGATCGCCTTTGGATTACTTGCGGGCTTTTTGGGGAATTTTTTCCAACGGAGCTTCAATACGAATGTTGACAGCCACGTAGACAACGCGGCATTGACGATCGTGGTATGCACGCTGCTGATGACAGGGATACAGGCGATACTTTAAAAAAATCTCGGATTGTCGTATTTATTATGATAATCCGAGGTTTCTTTCATTTTATGCGTATGTTTACTATATAAAAATGTCAAAAAATAATAATTAAAACGATTCGTATTTTAAAATTATTATTAATAAATTGATTTCATTCGCAATCATATTTTTTGAATATATCTTTTAAGAAGAAAATATAAACACATAAATAAGCTGATTTATCAGTATTTTGAGCGGTGAAGGGGGAGGTGCATCAGCAATACATATACTTTATTTTTGATAAAATTGAAGATTCTATGAAGTATGGTCGTGTCTTTAGACACACCATTAAATTAATGTTAATATAGTGAGTAATTAAGGAAAATAATTATATACCACCGTGTATTTAAATAAGAAATGAGGTATACATGTGAAGTACAACAAAATGATAAGCTTGCTAGCGCTGGGAACTTTATTTGGGCCGACTCTTTTATCTTCACAACAAGTTTTTGCGGATGAAAGCAGCACCGTCGCAAGTACAACTCCTGCGCCGCAGCCAACAGAAAATTCGAGTACAGAAGGAACAGACACTTCTGAAACACCAACTCCTGAACCAGTGAAACAGCATAATTTATTAGCAGATGGCACACCTATCGCGAATAATACTTTTGTCGATGGTAATGGAAACAGTGTCGCCTTTCAATACACCTCTGACAAGGGGTTAGTGGCTGGTACACTCGTTCATTATACTGTTTCCCTAGCTGAAGGATTTGAGCTGAAAGAAGTGAAAGTCATTGATACAGCAACGCAAACTGTCTTGACATCAAGCTCGGCTGTCAATGGTCAATTTACGATGGCCGATGCAGATGCTTCTGTCCATCTAGAGGTCCAAAAGAAGGAAGAACCAAAACCGGAACCAAAACCAGAGCCCAATCCAAAACCGACTCCAAAACCAGAACCAAAACCGGACAATGGCAATGGCAGCAACTCAAATAATCAAAACAATCACACTGGCGGAACAGGTACGTCAGCCAACAATGGTGCTCAAAACACACCAAAACCGGCAGAAAATCAAGCAGCTTCTAGTCAGCCAACGCAACAGGAAGCACGGCAGCCAGAAGGGGATGCCTCTGCTGCACCGGCAGATGTTCGTGTGCCTTCGAATCAACCAGCACCAACATTTAGCAACGATGTACAAACCGCGATCGTTCAAGAGGCTTATCGTTACCTTGGCAAACCGTATGTATGGGGAGCTAAAGGACCTAATGCCTTTGACTGTTCTGGGTTAGCTTACGTTGTTTATGCAAATGCAACAGGTCACAATATCGGCGGCTGGACGGGCGACCAACAATACGCTGGGACTCAGATTCCGGTTAGCGAAGCACAACCGGGGGATCTACTCTTTTGGGGGAGCGCCAACAAGTTTCACGACTCACGTGGCGATCTATATTGGCAATGGCCAATATATTCACGCACCGCAGCCTGGCGATGTCGTTAAGATCGGAAACATTAGCGACTTCACACCGACGTTTGCCGTTCGAGTGAACATTGCCGGCTTACCAAAGGCAACGGGCTCCTTATCAAATGCCTTCGGGGAATACAGCACCAATCAACCATTCATTTTTAATAAAAATCAAACGACCGATCAATTCATTAAGAAAATCGGAGAAACTTCTCGTGAGATCGGACAGAAGAACGATATCTATTCTTCCGTTATGATCGCTCAAGCCATTTTGGAAAGTGGTTCAGGAAACAGCTCATTGGCAAGCAAACCAAATTATAATTTGTTCGGGATCAAAGGGAAATTCAAGGATCAAGGCGTGACATTCCAAACGCTTGAACAAGACAATGATGGCGCGAATTTCCAAATCACATCAGAATTCAGAAAATATCCTTCCTATAAAGAATCACTGGAGGATTATGCGAAGCTGATCAAAAAAGGAATCTCAGGCAACGAGGAGTTCTATAAGTCTGCTTGGAAAGACCAAACGGACTCTTACAAGGATGCGACGAATCACTTGCAGGGCCGCTATGCCACAGACAAGCAATACGCTGAAAAGCTTAATGCGATCATCGCTGCCTACGATTTAACTGAATTTGATCATGCAAAAGAAACGAAAGTAAAAGCGGCTGGACCAGAAGTTCAGTCTGCGAAGACAGTTTTTGATGTCAATGACCGCATTCAATCTAAATTGATTGCCAGTCTGATCGACAGCCCGCGTATTCCGCAGATCATGTCGACGAAACAATTTGTTAATTTGTTCCGTGGTGAAAGCTTGATCGCGTTAGCAACGACTGCTCTGCCAACGAAAAAAGCAGCGGTAGACACGTTGCCGACAGCCGCATCAATCTCCATCACATTGAGCAATGGATTATTGGCGATCATCCCGCCGATCAACTAAAGAATCATTATAAAAAAGCTGCTGAGTGAAAACTTAGCAGCTTTTTCTCTTTTAAAAGGAAGAAAAGTGTGTGAAAATGTAATCGTATTCTTTTTATATTTAAGTAAGTAAATGAAGGATTTAGAAAAGAAAAATTTCACAAAGTAACACATTTCGTGAATTTATTTTAGAAAGTAAGAAAAATAGAAAAAGAGAGGAAAAGACTCTATTTTTGTTTTTTTAACACAGGAGAGATGACAATGAAAAGAAAACAAGAGAGCCTAGTAACGAAGCGGCGTTTGTTAGAAACCGCGTTTCAAAATTTTTATGAAGTGGGATTTGAAAATACTTCTTTAGACAAAATATCAAAAGATGCCAATGTTAGTCGCGGTGCGGCTTACTGGCATTTCAAGAATAAGTCAGAGATTTTTAGTGAAGTGATCAAAATGACCATCGAAAAAATCAAAGGAGAGAAACGGGCGATCATGCGTGACGAGGACTTGAGCTTTGAGGAAAAAGTCGTAAGAATACTGATCGTACCGTCACAAAATCAAGCGGAATTCAAATTTATGCAGCAATCACTGAAAACCATGGAGGTCTATCCAGAATTTGCGGAGCTGCTGGATATTTTCCGTGAGACGCGCGGGCGTCTGTACGAGTTCTTTTTAACGGGATTGAGAAAAGAAGGACTAAATGAGAATGAAGCAGCGGCTGTTTCCAGTATGCTTTACAATTATTTTGAAGGAATGTATGGTTCTGGAACGCCAGACGAGGTCACAAAAAATTACACACCAGAGGCCATCACCTGCAGTATTTCGATTATTTTTAGGAACATTTAAAAAAAAGGAGAACTTGTTCACAGCGGTATTTCGCGAACAAGTTCTTTTTTTCACTAAATTGACAGCGCTTTCATTAATTCGTATATTGGAATTGTTAGATACATACATGTGTGTATGTAAAAATGAAAGGAGCTTGGGAAAATGGCAATTGAGGAAATGGTACAACAGGCACGTATCGCAATGGACAAAATCAGTGGGTACGATCAGGCACAAGTGGATGAGATGCTTTACGTAATTTCGAAAGCAGTATTTGAGCAAGCAGAGCCGTTAGCAAAGTTAGCGATCGAAGAGACCAGATTAGGGCGTTTGGATCATAAAATCGGTAAGAACCAAGGCATGGCGACGAACATCTTTGCGAGCTTAAAAAACAAACCTTCTGTCGGCGTGATTCGAGAGATTCCAGAGGAAGGCTTAATTGAGATTGCACATCCTCGCGGCGTCATCGGATCAGTCACGCCAACGACAAACCCGACGATCACACCTTTGGGAAATGGTTTGATGGCATTAAAAGGAAGAAATGCCATGATCGTATCCCCGCATCCTCGTTCAAAGAAAACAACAAAGGAAACCATTGAATTGATGCGCGAAGCACTTGTCAGCATTGGTGCACCAAGAGACCTCCTGCAGGTGATTGAAGAGCCAAGTATCGAATTGTCACAAGAACTTATGCGGTCTGTCGACTTAATCGTAGCAACAGGCGGACCAGGATTGGTGAAATCGGCTTATTCTAGCGGTCACCCAGCCTATGGGGTAGGACCAGGAAATGTACAAGCAATTTTGGACCGGGATTACGATGTAGAGATTGCCGCAGAGCTTTCAGTGATCGGGCGTTCTTTTGATAACGGCATCGTATGCGCGTGTCAGCAAAGCTTGTTCTACCCAGAGGAAAAAGAAGTGGAATTGTTTGAACAATTGAAGGATAAAAAGGCAGCACTGTTCACAGAAGAAGAAGACTTAGCAAAATTACGGGACGTACTTTTTATAGAAGGAAAAGCAAATCCGGAAATGATCGGACAGGACCCTCAACGAATCGCCGAAGCGGCGGGGCTCAGCATTCCGGCAGATAGCGAAATCATCGCTGTGAAGGTCGACGCGGTCGGCAAGAAGGAGCTGTTCTGTAAAGAAAAAATGGCGCCGGTTCTCGCATTGAAGAGCTACGATACCTTTGAACAGGCTGTCGCTTTTGCTCGGGAAAATCTATTGTGGGAAGGTTCAGGACACTCGGCAGGATTGTTCAGCAACAGCAAAGAGCACCGAATTTATGCAGGAGAAGTATTGCCAGTCAGTCGTGTCGTGGTGAATCAGCCAACGATTGATGCGGGCGGATCTCCAGCTAATGGATTGAATCCGACTGTTTCGCTAGGCTGCGGCTCTTGGGGAAATAATATTATCTCAGAGAATCTGAATTATACTCATTTGATCAATATTTCCCGCGTTGCGATGCCGATTGCGCCGAAGCATGACGGCGAACCGTGGAATTAGGTGACGACGATGCAGAAATTTGATGCGTTGCTCGCAAATTTTTCTAGTAAGGAGAAGATTCGCATCGGTGTGGTTTGTGCTAACGACGAGGTGACGATTCAATCTGTCTTTCATGAAAAGGTTCGAGACTACTTGGAGCCGGTCTTGATTGGAGACGAGGCAAAAATACTCGAAATCGTCACCCAAAATGCGTTTTCTGCACGGATCGTTGCGGCGGAGACGGAGGAAAAATGTGCCGCGATAGGGGTAGAAATGGTACGAGCGGGCGAGATCGACTTTTTGATGAAGGGCCATCTTCAAACGCGGACCTTTTTAAGAGCTGTAGTGGATCGTGAAAAGGGCATTGCTGCCAGCGGCTTATTGAGCCATGTAGCATTGAATGAAATTCCTGCCTACCATAAATTATTACTGACAACAGACGGCGGGATGGTCACCGCACCAAGTAAAGAAGAGAAAAAGACACTGATCGCCCACGGAATCGAAGTCATGAATAAGATCGGCGTTGCCAAACCAAAAGTAGGCCTTTTAGCTGCGGCGGAAACAGTGAATCCGAAAATTTCGTCGTCGGTAGAAGCCGAAGAAATCATGCGGGAAATACAGTCTGAAGCACCAGAAAGCTGCTGGATCGATGGCCCGATTTCGTTGGACTTGGCTTTGAGCAAAGAGGTGGCGGCGATCAAGCATTATGAAAGTTCTGTTGCAGGCGATGCGGATATCGTCGTAGGCCCAGATATCACTACGATGAATGTTTTAGGCAAAAGTCTCACTGTTTTGGCGGGTGCCAAAATGGCTGGCCTGATTATGGGCGCCAGCGTGCCGATCGTCATGGTGTCACGCGGGTCAACGGAAGAGGAGAAGGTCTACTCAATTTTAGTCGCTATGTATTGCAGCAAGAGGGGATGACAAATGAAAATTTTAGCAATCAATCCTGGATCGACCTCTACGAAAGTTTCCTATTATGTGGATGGAGAAATCATCAAGGAACAGGGCATTTCTCATTCAACAGAAGAACTAAGAAAATTTCAAAAGGTCGTCGATCAAATGGAATTTCGTCGAGATATATTATTAGCCTTTATGAAGGAGGAGGGCATTGATCCTAAAGAATTAGACGCTGTAGCTGGACGCGGAGGGAGTTTGCCGCCGGTTTCTTCTGGGGCATATGAAGTCAATGCAGAGATGATCGACTATTTAAGAAGGGTCACGAAGATCGAGCATCCTTCAAATTTAGGGGCGATTCTAGCAAACGAAATCAAAGAACAGGGAAATGAAAAAACGCTCGCCTTGATCTATGATCCGGTGTCAGTAGATGAATTTGAGGATGTGGCTCGTATTTCTGGATTGAAGGGGATCGAACGCAAGAGTATCGGTCACGCTTTGAATATGCGGGCGGTGGCGATGAAGGTTGCACGAGAAGAAGGATTGGATTATCAAACAGCGACGGTGATCGTCGCTCACTTAGGTGGAGGAAATACCATCAGTATTCATCATAAAGGCAAGATGATCGACTTGATCTCTGATGATGAAGGGCCGTTTTCAACAGAACGTACGGGCGGATTGCCATTGAAGTACGTGATGCCCATGTGCTACGAGCATTCATTGGAAGAAATGATGCGGATCTACAAACGAGAAGGCGGCTTGAAGTCCTACGCAGGGACGAGCAACGCCAAAAAAATCGAAGAACGCGTGGCGGCTGGCGATGAAGAGCTGAAGACGGTCTATGAAGGATACATTTATCAAATTGCCAAAGGAATCGGGAGCCTGGCAACCGTGACAAACGGACAAGTGGATCGCATCGCTTTGACCGGCGGTGTCGCTTACTCAAAAATGGTCGTTTCTGAACTAACGAAACGGGTAGGCTTCATTGCGCCGATCATCACTGTTCCTGGGGAACATGAAATGATTGCTCTGTCAAAAGGAGCAGAACGGGTCGTCTTAGGACAGGAAGAATTGAAGCAATTTACCAGCTCGGATGTTTAAGACGATCAGTCTTAATAAAAGGACAGAATAAGTGTACACATTTCGTTAAAAAAACAAATGAACAGGGAAAGGGGCAACACACATGAAAATCAAAGCAGCATTAGTAAAGGAAAAGGGTGCACCCTATGAAATTACCGAACTAGAATTGGCCGAGGTCGGGTCGAAGGACGTTTTAGTAAAAATCGTCGCGTCTGGACTGTGTCGTTCAGATTACGGAGAAAGAAATGGAAACAGCATCAACTTTCCAAATGTTTTGGGGCACGAAGGTGCAGGGATCGTTGAGCAGGTGGGAAATGCGGTAACTTCCGTAGCACCGGGCGACCTCGTGATTCTGTCTTACGCGTATTGCGGGGAATGCAAGCACTGTGTAGAAGGACACCCATCCTCTTGTGAAAAATGGTTTGCGGTGAACAATATAGGGAAAAATCCTCGGGGAGAATTTGTGCTGCACACAGAAGACGGTACAGAGGTTAACAACTTCTTTAATCAATCCTCCTTCTCTACCTATAGCTTGACTGAGGAATCCAATATCGTGAAGGTAGATAAAGACGTGGATCTGCGCCTATTGGGACCATTGGGCTGCGGATTAGGAACAGGAAGCGGTGCGGTCCTGAGTGTCCTGCAACCAAAGGTCGGTGAAGGAATCGCGGTGTTTGGAACGGGAGCGGTTGGTTTCTCAGCGGTCATGGCAGCGAAAATCGCAGGCTGCTACCCGATCGTGGCAATCGACATCAATGATGGTCGTTTGGAAAAAGCGAAGGAATTAGGCGCCAGTCATATTTTCAACAGCAAAGAAAATGATCCGCAAGAATTCATTATGGGATTAACCGACGGAAAAGGGTTGGATTACGTCATCGACTCCACAGGCGTTGGACCTGTGATGACCAAAGCGCTTCACTCCCTCAGCAATTCTGGAACCTTCGTCCCACTAGCGGTTACGCAGAAAAACTTTGAAGTGAATACGTTCTTTGATCTTGTTTTCGGGAATAAAAAGGTTCGCGGGGTATTGATCGGAGATACGATCGCTAAATACCATTTACCGAATCTGATCGAATTTTACAAACGCGGGGAATTTCCATTTGACCAATTTATTAAATACTATGATTTTGAGAATATCAATCAGGCAGAGGCGGATTCTCTTAGCGGCGAGGTTATCAAAGCAGTGGTGGTGATGGACAAAGAATACCAGCCGCCTAAATGATAGGAGGAGGAGACTATGAAAAAAGGAGACATCATCTGGGTTCTTTTGTTGGCTGGATTACTGGCGTTGTTCGTGATCCCTGTGACGAGAGATCCAATCTTAGCGTCAAGTAGTGCTCATCCTTATATCGGCGGCTTTATCAAGTTCGCGATACTGGCGACGATGGGGGATATCCTAGGCAAGCGGATCGCTTCGGGAAACTATCAATTGTCGCTGCAGGTTTTATTCCGGGCGATCGTTTGGGGAATCATCGGCTGTATGGTAACACTCGTTTTTCCAGTCTTTATGGGTGGTGCCGGCGCGGCACAGGCAGGAAAACTGCTTCCTTTTGCCGGAGTGACTTTCGTCCAGGCCCTTTGCGGCAGCAGTATCATGAATCTGACCTTTGCCCCTGCGATGAATACCTTCCACCGTGTCATGGACATTTGGATCGAATCAGCAGCGGCTAACGAGCCAGTGACGTTAAAAAAAATCATCGGGAAAATTGATTGGGTGTCCTTTGTGACCTTCAATTGGTTAAAAGTTGGGATCTTCTTCTGGATTCCTGTACACACGATCGTGTTTTTATTACCAGAAAATCTTCGGGTGATCGTCGCTGCTTTTTGTTCGATCGCCTTGGGAATCATTCTCTCCTTTGCCTCGAAAAAGGGGAGCAGTGACCCGAAAGTAGAAGAAAAATTGGCATAAAAATGGGACAATGAAACTCGCAGCGCTATAAATAAAAGAAAACCGACTGTTTGATTGCTTTCTACATTGAAAGAAATCAAGCGTTCGGCTTTCTTTTTGTTTAGGGATTGATATGCAGCTCCATTTCTGGAGCATGGACGATCGTGTCTTTGACTGGACACGTTTTTTCGATAAAGGCCACCAGTGCTTCGATCTCTTCCTCGGTATTGTCCGCATCAATGTAATAATTGGTAATGATTTTAGAAAAGCCGATCTTTACATCCGGCTTGCCCTTTAAACGGTCCGAATCGATCTCACCTAAAATCTCGATCCGCATTGAATGCAGGTTGATCTGTTTTGCTTGATAAAAGAACCGAACGACCATCATTTTGCAGGCGCCCAACGAACAAAGCAGCGCCTCTAATGGATTCATCGCTTCGTTTGTTCCTCCGACACCGGTTGGTTCATCGATCATAAATTCAAATCCGCGAGAAGAGCACTTCAGCCGCATGCCGCCGAGTGATTCAACTTCAGCTTTTAATGTTTGCTTTGCCATGAAACATTCCTCCATTCTTTTACTCAATCATACGGTTTTTATTAAAAAAAATAAATAACTTGTGCAATTTTTCTCAACATTACATTTTTTTACAACTTTTCATTGAAAATATTTTGTAAATCCTGTATGATACCTGTACATTATGGCTTTTGCCAAGAAGGAAGGAACCTTATGAAATCGGATTTATTTATGGAAATTGAAGAAACACCTGCGTCTGAAAACGAAAAGCATGTGAAGCCTCATTCAGACTTGATGGCTCAGTTGGAGTATTCAATCAGTAAAAAAATGGATTTGTTTAATTCGAGTTTGCCTCGTTATGCAGTACGTTCCATGCTAGCATGTCTCTTTTTAGCTTTAGGAACGGCTATTGCTTTTTATATCGCTATTCGAATGCAGGAAGCGATTCCTGGTTTGGAAAAAATGGCGTATGCCTTTATGTTTAGCTGGTCATTGGTCATGATCCTATTTATGAATGCAGAATTAGGGACGTCGAATATGCTGTACACCACGATCGGTGTGTACAAGAAAATGATGTCCGTCTCTTTTGCGGTGAAATTATTATTTACGTGTATTTTGTTCAATTTGATTGGCGGCGTTTTATGCGGCTATCTGTTGTCATTGACCGCTCCTTTTGGACACCTAGAACCAGACAACTATATGTTTACTGGGATCGCGTCTAAATTGACAAAATCCACTGGTCAAATCTTAGTAGAAGGGATGTTTGCGAATATCGTCGTAAACACTGCCGTTTTAGTCAGTCTGCGAATGAAAGACGATGCAGCGAAGGTCATGGCGATCATCTTCATCATCTTCATCTTTGCCTTTTTAGGTTTTGAGCACGTCATCGCGAACTTCCCAGCATTTTCTTTAGCTTACTTTGCTTCTCATGGAACGATCGCTGAGATGACGGCTGGAAATGTCGCCCACAATCTATTCTTCACGCTGATTGGAAACTTTATCGGCGGCGGATTGGTCATGGGACTTGGTTATGCATGGTTGAATAACACAGAATCAAAATATGTCGATTAGGAAGTATCGGGGATTTTTCCCTGATGCTTTTTTTGTTGCGAAGGAATGAGATGTATCCTATAGTGAAAGAAACGAGCGGGAAAAGGAGGCTTTTTATGGCGTTGTATTCAAGTATTTTCACACGAAAATCGACACGTAAGTTCACGGACCAGCCGCTATCAGGAGAGGCATTGGCTGATATCAAAAGCTTTATTCAAACAATCCCTCCCTTAGTGCCAGATGCGGAGATTACCTATAAGATCGTGGGTCCAGAAGAAGTCAAGGGGATGGGTATTCCCAAGGCGCCTCATTATTTTTTGATTTATGGCAAGGAACAATTTTTAAGAAACACCTGTGCAGGATTTTTGTTTCAGCATGTGGATCTGTATTTATTTTCCAAAGGGTATGCTTCGCGTTGGCTGGGTATGCTGAAGCCGAAAGAAGCCGAGCCGAATTTTATCATTGGGATGGCCTTTGGGTATCCAGAAAAGGAAGAGAAGCGAACATTAACGGATTTTGACCGCAAGCCGCTGAAGGAAATCTCTGAAGGGACGGATTCTCGCTTAGATGCGGTTCGATTAGCGCCCTCTGGTTTAAATGGTCAGCCGTGGTATATTATTGCAAAACCAGGTGTGCTATTTGTATACAGGCAGAAGAAAATCAACGGATTGCCGGGGATCATGTATAAAATGACAGATTTGGATGTGGGGATCGCTCTATGTCATTTAGCTGTAGCGACTGAAGAGAGCGGAAAGAATTTCAACTTTGGGATCACGAAAGGTGCACCGGGTGCTCCAGATGGTTTCCTCTATTTAGGAACAGTCACGTGACACCTCTTCAAACCGTTTTGAAGAGGTGGGGTGCACTTATCGAATAAGTGAAAGTAAATCTAGCTGCAAAACCTCTTTGACGACAAAAGAGGTTTTTTTGCGGTAAGCGGCAGCGCCACTCTCAAATAGTGCGAAGAGTGTGTTGCCTTCTACATAAATCTGTTCGAGATAAGGGGGCGTCTCGATGATTTTTATGGCTTGGGAAATATCTGAGAAATCAGTGGTTTTATGAATATCAAAAATAAAAATTTGCCCAGGCTGCTTGCCCCAAGACTTTGAAAGAAGCATGAACTGTTTATAAAAGGTCACGCCTTGAATTTTTTTCGGAATCGCCATCGAGCCAAAGGGTGAAGCAAGGGGTGCAAGGTTCGGTGAGTGATTGGAAACATTTGGTTTCTGCGTCAAATTTCCCTCGTCATCGATTGGGTAGCACACGACAGTTCCACGTTCCTTCAAGGCGAACAAGGCAACCACTAAATACCCATTGTCATAGGTCAAAGCAGAGGCGCGAGGCAGTTCTTTCAAAGGGACTTTTTGTTCATAAGCAATCGTGCCCTGTTTTTCTGAATATTGGAGAATCGCTTCGAGAGTGATTGCTGCAACCGCCGCGTTTTTTCCAAGTGTATTACTGACCCATAGTTTGCGATGGATCGGATCATAGGCGAGACCGCCTGCGTGGGGCAGATCTGGCAGGAGGATCGTCTTGAGCTTGGCGCCATTTCGGCGATCCACTACGTAAATGACAGAATGATGTTCGTGGGTGTGACAATAAGCAGAGATCAGCAGATAGTCTTCCGTCAGCGTCAGTCCTTGCGGTGTCATATCTAAACACGTTGCTTTTTCGCCTTCCCGCGTGATTGAGCGGGCCTTTTTTAAGCCGGGAACAAGGTATGTTTGCTCCTCCGCAGATTGAAAAAACTCCGGGAAAACGCGCCAGACATTTCCACGGTTAAAGTAACTGCCAGATAAAAAATGGCGCAGCCAAGTGAGTGTTCCAATGTGCATGTTTTTCATCGAACTCGCCTCCAATACATTTATTTTAGCAATATATCGAAAATGGGAACAGTTTTAGGCTCTCATAGAAAAATAGTTGTCAAAAACGGTTGACAAGTTGAAGGATAACGCGTAATATTCAACGAAATAAGCGTCTTACAAAAGAGAAGTAACATAATGAATCCTTTTTCAGAGAGCTGATGGTGCTGCGAATCAGTAAGGAGAATTATGCGAATGGACTTTTGGACGAAGTTTTGAACGTATAGTAGGAACTTCCGGGAACTCCCGATATAGAGTAAGGTCGTTGTTAGACGACTGATTGAGAAATGCCTTGTTTGGCATATCCTTGAGGTGGCACCGTGGATTATCCGCCCTCAGACCAAGTTTATTTGGTCTGAGGGCTTTTTTGTTTTTAAAAAAAGGACCACCCTTGAAAAGAGTTTTTCCTCAGGTTAATGATAGGCGCATGAATTTGTCCTTCAGAGAAGCATCAATTTAATAAAACAAAAGCATAAACAAGAGAAGTAGCTAGGATAGAAAAAATCACAGAAAGTTTCGGTTGATGAGAAGAAACATTTTTTCCTTAGTGAATGGACTTGTTGGCGCGTTCTTGAACTACAGTAGGGAATGACGGGGGCTCCCGTTACAGAGTACGATCGTTGTTAGACGATTAGAGTTGCTGTTTACGAACAGTAAAAAGAGGTGGTACCGTGCTATTTGCGCCCTCAAACCAAAGTTTATTTTGGTTTGAGGGCTTTTTTGCGAGTTTTTCTTCACGCTTTAGCGTGATTAGAAAAATCGTATGCGTGACGAGAATCAAAGTTGCTTTTTCGTTTTTTTGAAAAGGAACCTCTTAGTTGTAAACAAAAAACATTTTACAGTAAAAATCAATAAATAAAGGAGCCTTAAGATGAAAAAAATTAAACAGTTATCTAATAAAAAGCTTGATCCAATCACCATTTATTATCGCTTGAAGAGTCGTGGAACCTGTATCTTTGAACGAAGATCTGAGGTTCAGGATTACGCGATCATCGCATTTGATCCAGTCAAGCTGCTGACTTTTCAAGCGGGAGAATTTCGCATCAACGGTGACAAAATTTCGTGTACCGATCCGTTAAAGGAATTGGAAAAGCAGGTTCTGATTGATGAGGAGTGTCAGGAGGAACTTCCTTTCCAAGGCGGGGCAATAGGGTATGTTGGTTACGATGTTGCTGCGTGCTACGAAGACATCGGAGAGATACCGAAAGATGAGCTGAATGTACCGGACCTGCAATTTTATCTGTATGAATCCTACGTAATTTATGACAAGCAGAAGCAAATCACTACTTTGGTGGTCGGAAACTGCTACAGCGAAGATTCAGAAGCTCGATTAGAAGAGCGAATGGGAAATCTCGAAGAAACGCTTCAACAGGAAATCGAATTGCCAGAGGGGAATCTTCCTCCGTTGACATTTACCAGTAACTTTTCTCAAGGCGAGTTTGAGGCGATCGTCAGGCAAGCGAAGAAACGAATCGTGGCGGGGGATCTCTTCCAAGTCGTACCTTCGCAACGATTGTCGGCGGCATTCACGAGTGCGCCTTTTGACTATTATCGCCAGTTGAGAAAAAGCAGTCCGTCAGCCTATCTTTACTATTTGGATTTTCCAGATGTTCAGGTGATTGGCAACTCGCCGGAGAGCCTAGTCACAGTCAAAGGTGATAATGTAACGACGAACCCGATCGCGGGAACGCGAAAACGGGGGGCGGATGAACAGGAGGACGAAGCATTAGCAATCGAGCTGCAAAACGATCCGAAAGAAATCGCGGAGCATCGGATGCTGGTGGATCTTGGCAGAAATGATTTGGGAAAAGTTGCGGTTCGCGGTTCTGTGACGGTGCCGACCTATTTGACCATCGAGCGATACCGCTTCGTTATGCATCTTGTCTCCGTAGTGGCAGGAAGGCTACAGCCAGGACGCACCGCGATGGACGCGCTGAAGGCGACCCTGCCGGCCGGAACCGTCAGCGGCGCACCAAAAATTCGAGCGATGACTCGGATTTATCAATTTGAAACAGTCAAACGTTCGATCTATGCAGGAGCGGTCGGATTTTTAGGTGTAGAGGATCAAGCGGATTTCGCCATTGCGATTCGCACGATGGTCATCAAAGACAACAACGCGCATGTGCAAGCCGGGGCAGGAATCGTTTATGATTCTGATCCTACGAGTGAATATTTTGAAACATTGCAAAAAGCCAAAGCATTGATGGAGGTAAGAAAATGATTTTACTTGTCGATAATTACGATTCCTTTACGTATAATCTGGTCCAGCTTTTGCCAGAGGATTTAACTATTTTACGAAACGATGATCCAGAATTATTAAGCACCGCAGAGAAGGCTTCCGCGATCGTCCTGTCGCCAGGACCGGGAAGGCCTGAAGAAGCGGGGAAAATCGAACTGCTGATCCGCCGCTTTTATCGCAGAAAACCGATCTTAGGCATTTGTCTCGGACATCAAGCCATCGGTGAAGTGTTCGGTGGAAAAATCATCGGTGCACCCACGATCATGCACGGAAAACAATCACGGGTCTCAGGGGAGCGGCAAGTCATGCGCTACCATTCGCTAATGATCGATCCAGAAGCTGTACCGCAGGATTTAGAAGTAACAGAGAAAGTGGACGGCTGCATCATGGCGATCCGTCACAAAAGGTATCCCGTTTTCGGATTGCAATTCCATCCAGAATCGATCGGAACAGAAGACGGCGCCAGTTACCTTACGCAATTTTTACAGAAAGCAGGGATTTAAATGCAAGAATTATTTGAAAAAGTATATCGCGGCAATGATTTATCCATTCGTGAGATGCAGCAGGTGGGCAAAGCCATTTTTGATCGGCAATTGACCGATACTCAGATCAGCGGATTGTTGGTAGGGCTGAAAGTAAAAGGCGTTGCGGCGGCTGAATTGACAGGCTTAGCACAAGTCATGCAAGGGAAAGGGACACCCATGATGGCGGCCCCCTCCGGCGTGATGGATAACTGTGGGACCGGCGGCGATCATTCCCACAGCTTCAATATTAGTACGACAGCGGCTTTTGTTTTGGCTGGTGGAGGAATTCCGATGGCGAAGCATGGCAACCGCAGTATTTCCAGTAAATCTGGCAGCGCGGATGTCTTGGAGGCGTTAGGGATTTCGTTAACAGTCAGCCCCGTGAAAATTGATTATTTATTGAAGGAAACAGGCATTGCTTTCTTATTTGCACCGAATTTACACCCAGCGATGGGGGCGGTGATGCACATTCGCAAAGAATTAGCGACGCCCACGATTTTTAATTTATTAGGACCGATCATTAATCCGTACCCATTGGAACATCAATTGATGGGGACCTACGCAGGGGAGGCCCTCACGGAAACGGCTAAAACTTTGGGACAGCTTGGGCGAAAACGCGCCATCGTTGTTCATGGACATGGTGGAATGGATGAAGCGAATCTGGCAGGAGCGACGCATTGCGCGCTGTATCAAAACGGTGCGGTGGAAGAATTTTCTTTTGACCCTGAGGAAGCTGGTTTTCAGCGGGTCCCTCTGGAGGGAATCGTCGGCGGTTCGGTTGAAAGAAACAAAGATATTTTATTATCTGTTTTGCGAGGCGTTCCTTCTGCCTATTATGAGACAGTGTTACTGAATGCCGGCTTAGGCTTTTTAGCTAGCGGACGGGTAAAAACATTGGTAGAAGGAATCAAAGAGGCGGAGCAATCCATCCTCTCAGGAGCAGCCTACGATCGTCTGCAGCAATTGATCATGAAACAACAGGAGGTGGCGTAATGGATTTTTTAACCACGATTTTGAAGGAAAAAAAACAGGAGGTCGAGGACCTAGCTTCTGTAAAACCAATGCCTGTTAAGACGCGGCCTTCCTTTTATCAAACCGTCAAAGACCAGCCGGAAACCATGCATGTGATCGGCGAGATCAAACGTGCCTCGCCATCAAAGGGAGATATTAATGAAGAGGTCGATATTTTGAAGCAGGCCAAAGCATACGAAGCGGCAGGGGTCAGCGCCATTTCAGTATTGACCGATCCTGTCTTTTTCAAGGGACACATCGAAGATCTGGCGGCAGTCGCTCAGGCAGTGAATGTGCCGATCCTTTGCAAGGATTTTATCATTGATGTGCGCCAGCTTGAGCGGGCCAAACAGGCTGGGGCGAGCATCGTACTGCTGATCGTCGCCGCCTTGTCCGCCACCAAATTAGCCGCCCTTTATCAAGAAGCAACGGCTCGCGGTTTGGAAGTGTTGGTCGAGGTACACGACGAAGACGAATTGAAGCAGGCGCAGGCAATTGGAGCGAAAATTATCGGGATCAATAACCGTAATTTGAAAACCTTCCACGTGTCAGTGCAAACCAGTCTTAATTTGGCTCAGCCGGAAGGTGAAACGGTTTATATCAGTGAATCTGGTTTTAAAGACAGAGAAGATGTCGAAAAAGTCAGCCAAAGCTATCATGGAATACTCGTAGGAGAAACACTGATGCGGGCAAGTGATCCAGCAGAAAAAATCGCGGAATTGCGGGTGAAACGAACATGACTCAAATCAAAATCTGCGGGTTAAAAACTCCGGCTGCGATCGAGGCGGCGGTAACTGCCGGCGCAACGTATATAGGGTTTGTCTTTGCAGAGAGTCCTCGTCAAGTCACTCCGCAGCAGGTTCGAAAATTAACACAAAATCTGCCAGAGGAAATTCAAAAGGTTGGTGTATTTGTTTCACCGACAAACGAAGTAGTGGAGGACATCATCGCGGAAGCGGGATTAGACATGGTCCAGATCCACGGGCCAACGAATATAACGAAGCTGTCTCGACCGATCATTCGAGCCTTTAGCAGTAACGAAGCTGAGACGATGACTTACGGGCAATATCCGTTTTATTTATTGGATGCCCCGCCCGCCAAGCTGATGGGAGGGAACGGCCGCACATTTGATTGGCAATTAATTGATCAGCGAAATCTTCTGAAAGAAAAACTTTGGCTAGCGGGAGGATTGACTGCTGAAAATGTGGGTGAAGCCATTCAGTATTTTCATCCGCGTGTCGTGGATGTCTCCAGCGGCGTAGAGACAGCAGGAGAAAAGGACTTGGCTAAAATCCAGCAATTTTGTGACGCTGTAAAAAGAACAATACGAAACTAAAAATAAACCACAAAAAAATAAAAACAGGAGTGATTAGATGTATCAAGAACCCAATGAAGCAGGTTTTTACGGTGAATACGGCGGGAAGTTTGTTCCAGAAACTTTGATGTACGCGGTGAAGGAATTAGAGGAAACCTACGAGTCTTCAAAAAAAGATCCCGCTTTTCAAGAAGAACTGGATTATTATTTGAAGCAATACGTAGGCCGTGAGAATCCTCTTTACTTTGCGGAGCGCTTGACTCGTGAGCTGGGGGGCGCAAAGATTTATTTAAAACGGGAAGACTTGAATCATACAGGAGCCCACAAAATCAATAACGCCCTTGGGCAGGTGCTGCTGGCAAAACGAATGGGCAAACGCAAAGTCGTAGCTGAAACAGGCGCGGGCCAGCATGGTGTGGCAACAGCAACCGCAGCGGCACTTTTCGGTATGGAGTGCACGATCTTCATGGGGGAAGTCGATGTGAAGCGTCAAGCCTTGAATGTTTTTCGGATGGAGCTGTTAGGTGCCAAGGTGGAAAGCGTCACTTCTGGCAGTAAGACCTTGAAGGACGCGGTGAATGAGGCGCTGCGTTATTGGGTGGCGACGGTAGAGGATACGCATTATGTGATGGGCTCTGTTTTAGGCCCGCATCCGTTTCCCGAAATCGTACGTGACTATCAAAGTGTGATCGGAATCGAGACTCGCAAACAAATCCTGGAGGCAGAGGGCTGCTTGCCCGATTTAGTGATCGCCTGTGTCGGCGGCGGCAGCAATGCGATGGGGATGTTTTATCCGTTTATTGAAGACGAAGATGTTCGTTTGATGGGGGTGGAGGCTTCAGGGCACGGCTTGGACACGGAAGAGCATGCGGCTTCCATCAATAAAGGCAGTGTCGGCATTTTACATGGGGCTAAGATGCATCTACTGCAGGACGACGACGGACAAGTGCTGGAGGCTTTCTCGATTTCGGCTGGGTTGGATTATCCCGGTATTGGGCCAGAACATTCTTACTTGCATACTATTGGTCGGGCGGAATATGCAGCGATCGACGATGAGGAAGCGGTGGAAGCCTTCCATTATTTGTCACGTTTAGAAGGCATCATTCCGGCGTTGGAAAGTTCTCATGCGTTGGCTCAAGTTATGAAGGTCGCACCAACGATGAGTAAGGAACAGATTCTTGTGATGAATCTTTCTGGTCGTGGAGACAAAGACGTCCAGCAAATCAAAGAACGAATGGAGGCAGCAGAATGAAACCTTTAACTAAGACGTTAAAAAGCCGAGGAGAAACGGAAAAACTATTTGTGCCCTACATCATGGCTGGCGCACAGGGATTGGATAAATTGGAAGAAGAAATCGAGATGCTGGCGGAACAAGGCGCAGCGGCGATCGAATTGGGCGTGCCCTTTTCCGATCCGGTTGCAGATGGGCCAACGATTCAAGCTGCTGGGCTACGAGCTTTTGCTCAGCAAGTAACCTTAAAGAAGCTGATCGCGAAGCTGCAAAATATGCGTTCAAGTGTCCCGCTGATCTTGATGGGCTACAGTAATTCTTTTTTCCATTATGGTATCAAGGAGTTGGTAGAAGAGTTAAAGGAGACGGATGTCCAAGGCTTTATCATTCCTGATTTGCCTTATGAACACCGGGATCTAGTGGCTCCTGATCTAGGAGATATGGCTCTGTTGACTTTGGTATCCTTGACGAGTCCAAAGGAGCGGATCGAGGAATTGACAAAGGATGCGGAAGGCTTTATTTACGCGGTCACAGTCAACGGCATCACCGGAACGGATCAATACTTCCGCCAGGATCTGATGGACCATTTGGCTACCGTCAAAGCTGTTAGTACGATTCCTGTGCTGGCGGGCTTCGGGATCTCGAACAAGGAACAGGTACAAAATTTCCAAGAAGTCTGTGATGGGGTGGTGATCGGTTCAAAAATCGTTCGTTCATTAGAAGAACAGGGAACTGAAAAAACAGGAGAACTGGTGGCGAAAATCTTTGAATAGGGTTTCGTTTGGTGTTTATTTTTATTAGCGTTATACTTGAGATACCATGAAAAGGGAGAGTGTTTCAAGTATGACAAAGAGAGTAAAAGGTTCATGTACCAGTATTTTAGTCGGAAAGAAAGCATCGATCGATGGCTCAACTATGATTTCAAGGAACGATGATGGGCATGAAGCATTAGACCCACAACGTTTTGTGGTCGTTCAACCAGAAGACCAACCAAGATCTTATCAATCTGTGATCAGCGGAGTAACGATTGAATTGCCTGACAATCCAATGCGTTACACATCTATGCCAAACTCGATCTTAACGAACGGCATTTGGCCCGCAGCAGGGATCAACAGCGAGAATATCGCCATGTCTGCGACAGAAACAATCACGACAAATCCACGAATCCAAGGACTTGATCCTTATGTTGAAGGCGGCATCGGTGAAGAAGATATCGTGACATTGGTCTTGCCATACATCCACAGCGCCAAAGAAGGCGTGGAACGGATGGGCTCTTTATTAGAGGAATACGGCACTTATGAACCAAACGGTATCGCTTTTTCTGATAAAGAAGAAGTATGGTGGTTGGAAACGATCGGTGGTCATCATTGGGCAGCCGTACGTATCCCAGATGATGCTTACGTCGTTGCACCAAACAGAATGAACATTGATCACTTTGATTTTGATTCCACAGATACTTTGTGTTCAAAGGATTTAAAGGCATTGATCGATGACAATCAGTTGAATCCAGATTTTGAAGGCTACAACTTGCGTCATATTTTCGGCAGCTCTTCTATTAAAGATACGGTTTACAACAATCCTCGGGCATGGTATGGCCAAAAATATTTCACACCAGACGTAGAACAAGAAGTTATGGATCAAGATTTACCCTTCATCTGTCGGGCAAACCGTAAGATTTCGATCGAAGACGTAAAATTTGTTTTGAGTTCTCACTTCGAAAACACAGAATTTGACCCTTACGGTGATGGGACTGAAACGGAAAAAACGAAATTACGTCCAATCGGGATCAACCGTAACCACAACGTCCACATTTTGCAAATTCGCAACAATGTACCAGCTGAAATCGCTGGGGTTCATTGGTTGGCTTATGGGGCAAATACCTTCAATACAGTGGTGCCTTTCTACTCCAATGTCAACGACACACCGTCATGCTACAAAGATGCGACGGGAACTTTTGATATGAACAATATGTATTGGTTGAGCTGTGCGACTGCGTTGCTTGGGGATACAGATTACGACTTTTATGTAGATTTCCGCAACACCTTTGAATTAGAAGCAATGTCCGCTTATCACGTGATCCAAAACGAAACGGACAAAGCAGCAGCAGGTGAAAAAGACGTTCAAGGCTTCCTAGCAGCAGCCAACGAAAAATTGGCGGATGAATCCTTCAAGCGTCAAACAAAATTATTTGGCGATATGGTCATCTCAGGCTCAGAGCATATGAAATTACGCTACAACTTGAATGACTAATTGACTGAATCAAAACAACTGAATCAAAATAAGGGACTTTCACAAATCTGAAAGCCCCTTGTTTTTTTGTGTGAAAAATAGTTGATGATCAACTTCACCTAACTGTCTTTTGATCGTTAATACGTTCGTACTTCAGGCGGAGTGTACTCTTGGATAAATTCACTGATTTCATTGAGTGAATTGGAAAAAAGTGTTTTTTCTCTGTCTTGAGTTGAAAGAAAGCCACTTTTAACCATATGATCGTACAGATCTTTTAATGGGTCATAGAAGCCATTTTCGTTAAATAGCACACAGGGGTTGGGATTTTGACCGACTCTTGACCAAGAGATCATCTCAGTTATTTCTTCTAAAGTACCAGGTCCGCCAGGAAGGGCAATACAAGCATCACCTAAATCCAACATCTTTTGTTTTCTTTCAGACATAGTATCGACCGTGTACATTTTTGTCAGATTGGGGTGTGGCAATTCCCTGTTCTTTAAAAAAGTTGGAATGACACCGATCACTTCACCATTTTTGGCAATCACTGAATCAGCGATGATCCCCATCAATCCAGCCTTTCCGCCTCCATATATTAATGTATGTTTTTGTTCAGCGATCCATCCGCCAAGTTTTTCGGCAGCCTGCTGATAGATAGGATCACTCCCGCTGCTGGCGCCACAATAAACAACAATATTCAATTTCTTTCAACCCTTTCTTTTGCATGTAAATTAGTATACCATAGAGTCAGAACTTACGTTCGCAAAAGGGGGAGCATGATGGAATTGAATGAGTATCAAGCATGGATCAGTGAATTTTATAAAAAACGAAATTGGTACCAGTATGATCCGTTTATTCGAGCAAATTTTTTAGCAGAAGAAGTGGGTGAGGTAAGTCGCGCAATTCGAACGATTGAAATTGGCAGAGACCGTCCAGATGAGGAATCCTCAGATTTTCCAACACAATTAGAGAATTTGACAGAAGAATTAGGGGATGTGCTGGACAACATAGTTATTCTCGCAGACAAATATGGAATTTCATTTCAAAAGATCATGTCTGCCCACAAACAAAAATTGTCACAGCGCTATGATGATGTTTAAAGGAGGCTTTAGGTTCTTTTAACGATGCGCTTATAGCGAATAAAAGGTTCCAATAGCCAATGTCAAAGATTCTGGCATCTGATTTTGGCTCTGTTGCCACAAAAACAAGCTTTCATTATCTGACGATTTCTTTATTCTGTAAGTGAAAGGGAGGGAGAAAATGACTCATTTTTCAAATCGATTAAAGACGGAGCGTAAAAGAAGAAAACTCACGCAGCAAGATTTAGCTGATCTGCTCCATGTTTCGAGAACGAGTATTTCAAATTGGGAGGTGGGACGGAATTATCCAGATCTTGAAGTTCTCGTGAAATTGAGTGATGTATTGGACCGCTCTCTTGATCATTTATTGAAGGAGGATACAGAGATGGTGGAGGACTATTCACAAAAAATCAGGACGAGTAAAAAGAAAAGCCAGATCATTAAAAGTTTAGTGACGGTATTGGTTGGAATACTGGTGGTAGCATTAGTGACACTCAAACTTTTTTTCATTGGCTGGACTGCGACTAGCGAAGAGATTCTTATTGATTATGAACACGCACCCAACGAGTTGATTACCATCAGGGTGGGCTCAAAGAAAAATCGGCGAGTTGAACTCGTGGAGACACGTTCCGGCGAAATGCGGATGGTTGAAAAACAGGAGCCTTTTTTTAGAAAAAGACCTCAAAAATTTAGTTATTACAGCATTCACTCAAAAAAAGATGAATTCTCGGCAATTAAGTTTAAAGACAAACGAGTGGAAATCAATTGGAATAAAATCACTCATTCAGAAAAAAGCTATACCTATCAAAAATACCCGATATAAGAAAGCATAAATTGATTTTGATTTACTACGGAAGTTCTTTGATTACTATGCAGAGACGCTATGGATAAGTCGTCTCCCGCTGGAAATCAACCTGTACCTGTTATACTGAAAAAATAGAAAACGGATACGCAGTATTTTCCAGATAGATGGAAGGGGAGAAACGAACAATGAAAAAAGCAGTCTTGATTGTCAATCCTAGTTCTGGGAATGAAGAAGCTAAGAAATATAAAGACCGTGCCCAACAGAAATTGCAGCAATTTTATGAGGAAGTCGAAGTTCTTGAAACGGAGCAGGAGGGAGACGCAACGGCGTTTTCCAGAAAAGCCGCAGAAGAAGAGGTCGATAGTGTTTTTGCGATGGGCGGGGATGGCACGGTCAATGAAGCGATCAGCGGATTGGCGGAACAGCCGTATCGTCCAACATTCGGCTTTTTCCCGTTAGGAACGGTGAATGATTTAGGTCGTTCGCTGAATATTCCGATGGACCCTGAAGAGGCAATCGATTCTTTTGACCCTAAGCGAAAAACAGCGCTAGACATTGGAAAGCTCAATGACGACTATTTTATGAATATCGTTTCGGTGGGAAGTATTCCTAAAGCCATTAGTGACGTAGACGTGGAAGAAAAGACAAAATTTGGGAAATTGGCTTACTTTGTGAATGGCGTCAAAGAAGTCTTTAACGATGAAAACTATCATTTCGTATTGGAAATTGATGGCGAGAGCACCGAGATCGACAGCAGCGCGGTGGTGATCGTTTTGACACGGACCATTGGCGGCTTTACCCACATCGTTCCTGAAGCAAAAAACAATGACGGAAAATTATACCTGCTGTATTTGAAGGATCAGAGCATTGCCGATCGACTGAAAAGTGTACCGGACATTATCAGAGGTATCGATGAATCGACAGAAAATATCGGGTACACTCCCTTTACTGAAGGCCGTTTGGAAGTAAAAGAATCCGCGGACCTGCACCCAAGTGTGGATGGCGACGAAGGGCCTGAACTGCCCTTGTCATTCAAAGTACTGCCGCAGCATCTCGAAGTCTATTGCGGTAGGGAGTAAGTAACCAATCAACGTGCACCAACACCCAGCAACCAATTGCCGGGTGTTTTTTGCGTTCATAGAATTTTAGGCGGAAGTTTGGTTCTTTCTATCCGTTGTAAAGTATACTGAACTAAATGCAATATATAGTTTACAAAGTGTCTGCTATAAGCTACAATGAAATCGTAGAAATGAAAAGGGAGGATTGTGTTGAAAAGTGAAAAATAAGCGAATAAAGATCGCAAGATTGGAAAATGACATGAGCCAAGAGGATTTGGCGAATGCCATTGGTGTGACCAGACAGACCATCGGATTGATCGAAGCGGGAAGGTACAATCCGACATTAAAGCTGTGTATCGCCATTTGTAAAACACTCAACAAAACATTAAACGATTTATTTTGGGAGGAATCATAAGATGAGAATGCATAAAAAAGTCCGGGATGAACGGATCACGCAGTTAAATAATCAGCTTCAAAGTGAGGCGTTCATTTTAGTGAGTACGTTGGTAATGCTGTCAATTTTTATTAAGGCAAACCTCATGAATCAGCCGGTCTCCGAGTATATGACAGAATTGATCGTCTTAATCGTGTCGGCGTTTTATCTGGCGATCAGAGGTTCTTTTGCAGGTTACAGAACGACAAGTAATCCGAAAACGAGAAAAAAAGTATGGTCAGCAGTGATTATCGGCATAAGTATCGTAATCTCAATAATCAATGGAGTAAAAAATTATTCCATGTACGGCGAAAAGTATACTGGGATTTTTGATGGTCATTTCTTAGCAGTGTTGGGGATTACTTTTCTTTCATCCTTGGTATTTACTGCTGTCATGATTGGGGTCATATTCTCCATTGAGGAATACGGGCAAAAGCGCTTAGAAAAGAAATTGGACGACGACGAAGACTAGTTTAACAAAATCGATCCCTGAAGCGGGGATCGTTTTTATTTTTTTCTTTTAATAAGAATTATTCCTGTCCCTCAAATTTCTCATCTGAAATTGGCTATAAAAATAGCTTTTTAGTGAGATTCTTAAAAAGGAAAACGAATACATAGCCTTATTATGACCAAAAGTCTGTGTAAATTTTCTTTGAAATAGTTATTTTCCTCTTTTCTCAAATTTCATCAATAAAAAGCGCTTAAGCTGAACATTTGGCAATTTATTCCTTAAGGACTATAGTTATTCCAGAGGGTATTTTATTTTTAGTTTTGTTATTCACAACAGTAGGGGAGGAATTAAAATGGATATAGTGACGTTGGCCCGTTTTCAGTTCGCCATGACAACGGTTTTTCACTTTTTTTTCGTGCCGTTCTCAATTGGGATGGTATTAGTTGTTGCCATTATGGAAACATTATTTGTTAAAACGAAAAATGAAAAATACCGTGAATTGGCGAAATTTTGGGGAAACATTTTCCTATTAAGTTTTGCGGTAGGCGTCGTGACCGGGATCATCCAAGAGTTTCAATTTGGAATGAACTGGTCAGATTATTCACGGTTCGTCGGAGATATTTTTGGCGCGCCATTAGCAGTAGAGGCATTATTGGCCTTCTTTTTGGAGTCCACATTCTTGGGACTCTGGATTTTCACGTGGGATCGGGTAAAACCTCTCATGCATGTCACCTTTATTTGGTTAGTTACTCTAGCTTCGATGTTATCTGCTTTCTGGATTTTAGCGGCAAATAGTTTTATGCAGCATCCAGTTGGCTATGCCCTTCGTAACGGTCGAGCAGAGATGATTGATTTTGGTGCTGTGATTGGAAATCCTAAAGTGTGGTATGAATTTGGTCACGTCATCGCGGCTGCGATCACGATGGGCGGAATGATTGCTGCGGGACTTGCGGCTTTCCAATTATTGAAGCGCAAGGACCAAAAAATGCGGGAGTTTTTCATGAAATCGATGCGTATTGGTTTAGTGATTACATTGTTTGGCTCGGTCTTAGTTTTAGGCGCGGGCGACGCGCAAATGAAGGCTTTGATCGAAGGTCAGCCAATGAAGTTTGCGGCGATGGAAGGTACCTATGAGGATACTGGGGATCCAGCCGCATGGACGTTGATCGCTTGGGACAACGAACGGGAGCACAAGCAGGTCTTTGGCGTACAGATCCCGTACATGTTGAGCATTCTTTCTTATAATAAACCCTCTGGTTCTATTAAAGGGATGGATACCATCAACAAAGAATTGGTCAAAAAATACGGGGATCGGAATTATTACCCACCAGTCAATGTCTTGTTCTGGAATTTCCGGATCATGGCAGGCTTTGGAATGCTGATGCTGTTAGTATCCATCATGGGCTTGTTCTTTACCCGCAAGAAAAATCCTATTTTATATGAGAAGCGCTGGATGCTTTGGGTGATGGGACTTTGTACTTTCGCACCTTTCCTAGCAAATACAGCGGGTTGGCTAGTGACGGAATTGGGTCGTTATCCTTGGACTGTCTATGGCTTGTTTACGATCGAAGACAGTGTGTCGCCTAATGTGTCGGTCACCTCGCTATTGATCTCAAACATCATTTACTTCTTATTATTCTCAGGATTAGCGGTTACGATGATCTATTTGGTGAGACGCGAATTGAACAAAGGACCTGGTCTTGATCAAATGAATGAAGATACTGGCTCTGTTGATCCTTTTGATAAGGGGGCGTTCACACATGAGTAGTTTACAATTATTATGGTTCGTGTTAATCGGTATTTTGTTTTCAGGCTTTTTCTTCTTTGAAGGTTTTGACTTTGGTGTCGGGATGTCGGTGCAATCATTGGCACACGACGAAGGAGAGAAGGACCAGATCGTTGAAACGATCGGACCTGTTTGGGACGGCAATGAGGTGTGGCTGTTAACCGCGGGCGGGGCGATGTTCGCTTCTTTCCCTTATTGGTATGCGTCACTCTTCAGCGGCTACTACTTGATTTTGTTTATCATTCTTTTTGGCCTGATCATTCGCGGCGTTTCTTTTGAATTCCGCAGTCATATGCCAAAAGAGCGTAAACAGCTATGGAATTGGACATTGAGTATTGGCAGCTTTATCGTGCCCTTCTTCTTTGGTGTTTTGTTTATCAGTATGATTCAAGGGATGCCGATCGATGGGAATGGCAACATGACCGCGACGTTTACAGACTACATCAATCTTTATTCGATCGTAGGCGGCGTAGCGCTGACATTGTTGTGCTACTTACACGGCTTGAATTACATCGCGCTGCGTACAGAAGGTCCGATTCGTTACCGCGCGAAGAATTATGCGCAAATGCTTTATGGCGTGCTTTATTTTGGATTAGTGGCTTTTGCGGTATTGATGTATATCAAAACCGATTTCTTCCAAAATAATTTTGCCGTGACGTTGGGCTTGCTAGCGTTGATCGTTGTACTTACTGTGATCGCAAATGTTTCTGTCTTTAGAAACAAAGAAATGATCGCCTTTATTACAAGCGGTTTGACATTGATCGTGCTGGTCGCATTGTTGTTCAGCGGATTGTTCCCACGGCTATTGATCAGTTCGATCCCTGGCAATGATCTATTGATCCAAAATGCCTCATCTAGCCCGTATACGTTGAAGATCATGTCCTATATTTCTTTGACGATCTTGCCATTTGTCCTAGCATATACGGCTTGGTCGTACTATATTTTCCGCAAACGGATCAAGAATCCACATGAAATCACTAATACTGCTCTAAGCAGTGGCGAAGGTCGTTCGTATTAATCAAAAGAGTCATTTCAATTTAATCATTTAGGAGTTTACTCATGATAGACAAGAAGTTATTACAACTTCCCGGTATCAAAAAAATTCTGATGTTGCTTGCAGGATCTGCTGTCCTGCAAGCAATCTTTATAATTGGGCAAGCGTATGGTCTATCCATGACGATCACTCATTTATGGAACGGGGAAGGCTTAAACAATCAAATCAATTGGCTGCTGCTGTTCTTTGTTTCTTTCGCATTGCGGCATGTGATGACGTATCTGCGGGAGCACGTTTTAGAAGAATACGCGTACCAGCAGGCCAAAGACTTGCGCAGCGAGCTGCTGCAAAAGATTTTCCGCTTAGGTCCACAGGTAGTGCAAAAACAAGGGACCGGGAGTGTCGTCACAACAGCGTTAGATGGGATCGATCAGGTAGAAGAGTACCTTCATTTGATCTTGCCCAAAATGCTGAATATGATGATTATTCCATGGATCTTACTGGTCGCCATTTTTCTGTTGGATTGGGAATCGGGCGTGGTTCTATTGCTGGTATTTCCTTTGATCATCATTTTTATGATCATTTTAGGTTATGCGGCACAAAGCAAAGCGGACAAGCAATACAAAGTGTTCCAAGTGCTGTCGAATCATTTTATTGATTCTCTGCGAGGGATCGACACGCTGAAATTCTTTGGCATCAGCAAGCAATACAGTAAGAGCATCTACACCACCAGCGAGCGGTTCCGTCAGGCTACGATGAATACCCTTAAGATCGCGATTCTTTCAACCTTTGCGTTGGATTTCTTTACGACGCTTTCGGTAGCGGTAGTCGCCGTTCTTTTAGGGCTGCGTCTAATCAATGAAGTCATTCTTTTATTCCCTGCATTGACGGTGCTGATTTTAGCGCCAGAATATTTCTTGCCGATCCGTGATTTTTCGAGTGATTACCACGCGACCTTGGACGGGAAGAATGCGATGGATGCTGTGAATGCTATTTTGGATCTGCCGGAGAACAAAGGGGTGACGATCGGTCTGCCGACGTGGGCCCAAGAAAGTCAACTGCAGGTAAAGATGCGCTATGATTATGAAGAAAAGCTGGGTGCAGAAGCAGACTTTACGGTAAAGGGGTATCAAAAAATCGGGATCATCGGCATGAGCGGATCAGGAAAATCAACACTGATCAATGTCTTGAGCGGGTTTTTACGTCCTAATGAAAGTCAGATTCGCTTTAACGATCATGAGTTACCTGCGTTTGATCAGCCTCAGTGGCAGGAACAATTGATTTACATTCCGCAAAATCCGTACATTTTCCAACGCTCTGTTCGTGAAAATATTGCCTTTTATCATCCAGAAGCAACGGATGACGAGATTTTAAAAGCGGTGAAGGTCACAGGCTTAACGGACTTGGTCAACGAATTGTCGGAGGGATTGGACACGAAATTAGGCGAAGGCGCACGCACGCTTAGCGGCGGACAAGCACAGAGAATTGCCTTGGCACGGGCCTTTTTAGATCAAGAACGAAAAATTCTATTGTTTGATGAGCCAACTGCCCACTTAGACATTGAGACAGAAGTCGAGCTGAAGGAACGGATGCTGCCGTTAATGGACGATCATTTGGTTTTCTTCGCGACACATCGACTGCATTGGTTAGCAGAGATGGATTATCTCTTGGTAATGGACCACGGTCAATTGGTGGAGCAAGGAACCTTGGAAGAATTAAAACAAAAAAATGGCGCCTTTATGAGGTTGAGTCAGGCATTGCGAGGTGAAAAAGGATGAATCGAATCGGCTTGTTTCAAGTATTAAAAACAGATGAATGGGTCAAACCCTTTTTCAAGCAGTACAAGAAATCGTTGATACTGGCGCTAACGCTTGGTTTCACCACTTTTTTCTGTGCAGGTGCGTTGATGTTCAACTCAGGCTTCTTGATCAGTCGTGCTGCCTCGCTGCCTGAAAATATTTTGCTGATCTATATCCCCATCGTGCTGACACGGGCATTTGGGATCGGTCGGCCAGTCTTTCGATACGTGGAACGGTTGGTCAGTCATAATTGGGTCTTGAAGATGACGTCGAATTTACGGGTGAAGCTTTACGATTCGTTGGAGCAGGACGCGATTTTCTTTAAACAGAACCATCGCACCGGAGATATTCTGGGTCTTCTTTCAGAGGACATCAACCATATCCAAAATCTGTATCTGCGAACTATTTTCCCAACGATCATCGCCTGGTTGTTGTACGTCTTTATTATTATCGGGATCGGGTATTTTTCGCCCTTTTTCGCATTGGCAATGCTGTTGCTGCTGGGAATCGTCGTATTTTTACTGCCTTTATGGTCGGTGATCATCAACGGTGCACGGCAAGAGCAGCAAAAGCAAATGAAGAATCAACTGTACAGCGATTTGACCGACAATGTGTTAGGGGTGTCGGATTGGATCTTTAGTCAACGGGGGCAGGATTATGTGAACCATCACGAAAAATCCGAAGAAGCACTGCGAGAGGTCACGCGCAAACTTCAAAGCTTTCAACGAAAACGCAATTTTATTTTGCAATTGATGTTTGGTGTAATCACCATTGCGTTGCTGCTATGGACAAGTCGGCAATTTCCAGGAAATCACGGGGGAGCCGCGAATTGGATCGCTGCCTTTGTACTCTCGGTCTTTCCATTGATCGATGCGTTTGCACCGTTGCCGGCTGCAGCGCAAGAAACAAATAGTTACAAGGACTCCATTAAAAATCTGAATGAGCTGCCGGAAATCCAAGAACATCTTGAGACGATTCCGACGGTTTCAGGACCGGTGACGTTGACCATTGATCAGGTGCATTATCATTATCCAGACAGTCATAAGCAAGTGCTGTCAGGCATTGATCTGACGTTGCAGCCTGGTGAAAAGATCGCGATCCTTGGCCGAAGCGGCTCGGGAAAGAGTACTCTGGCGAATCTGATTCGTGGCGATTTGAAGGCAACAAAAGGAAAGATCATGCTGAATGGAGAGGAGACTTATGCATTTGGTGATGCCATCAGCAACTATCTAGGGGTGATTCATCAGACACCGTATCTATTCCATACAACGATAGCGAATAATTTGCGCATCGGAAATGAAGCGGCGACAGAGGAAGCACTCTGGCAAGTTTTAGCGCGTGTAGGATTGAAGGAATTGGTCGAGAGTTTACCGGAAGGACTGGAAACAATGGTGGACGAAGCCGGCTTACGCTTTTCTGGAGGGGAACGCCAGCGCTTGGCGCTTGGACGAATCTTACTTCAGGAAGCACCGATCATTTTGTTGGACGAGCCTACGGTGGGACTTGATCCTGTGACGGAGCAAGCCTTGATTGATACCTTTTTCCATGAATTGCAAGAGAAGACGGTGATTTGGATCACCCACCATTTGCAGGGGATCGACGCA
Organism: Enterococcus gilvus ATCC BAA-350; assembly: GCF_000407545.1. NCBI lineage: Bacteria > Bacillati > Bacillota > Bacilli > Lactobacillales > Enterococcaceae > Enterococcus > Enterococcus gilvus. The sequence continues at coordinate 454,805 of NZ_ASWH01000002.1, forward strand.
ATGGACCAAGTCATTTTCATTGAAGATGGACGCTTGACGATGAAAGGCAGTCCAGAAGAATTGCAACGAACCAATGCCCATTATCAAAAGCTAAAACAAATCGATAAAGGCATCATTTAATAAGGACGGCTTCTCTGGTTTACACTGGAGAAGCTTTTTTTGTTTCAGTGGTACTAAGAAAAAGTATTGACTCCCACGTTACGTGTTGGTCTACAATAAGTGTATCAAAGAGATTCGAGGAGGAGTTTATTATGGGAAGACCGACAATAAAAAAGGAGTTGATTCAAGCAGGGACTGACACGTATGAAAAAATGAACGCGCTGCTTGAAACGATTCCAGAGGAAAAATTAATGTGTACGTTTCAGTTTGATGTTGAAAATGAGAAGCAAGCTCATTGGACGCGGGATAAAAATCTTCGCGACGTGCTGATCCATTTATACGAATGGCATCAGTTGCTGTTGAACTGGGTGACGGCGAATCAAGCAGGGGAGGCGAAGCAGTTCTTGAAGGAGGTCTATAACTGGAAGAACTACGGAGCAATGAACGTAGAATTTTGGGAAAAGCACCAAACCACCAGCTATGAGACTGCACGCCAGCTTTTAACAGAAAGCCATGAGCAAGTGATGGTATTAGCCGATACGTTCTCAAACGAAGAATTGTTCTCGAAAGGCAGCTTTTCGTGGGTGGGAGGCAGTACGCTGGGAAGTTATTTTGTTTCCGCCACTGCGAGTCATTATGAGTGGGCAATGAAGAAAATTCGCAAATTCAAGAAATCGCTATAGCAGGGCGGATATCATTTGAGAACAGCCGTTAAAAATATCGCATTAGAAATAAATACTTTCCAAAGACCACTGTCACTAGCGGAATGACTACTTCATGTTTTTTCTGTTACAATAAGAAAAAAGCGTGTTAGGAGGCAGGGTATGAAGAAAGCCAAGTTTATTTTGACAGCGGGAGCGTTAGGAGCTCTTTCTGCTTTTGTGAAACGAAAAATCGAAACAGAGACCGTGACCAATCAATTAATTCCTCGTCACTGGGATGAAGCAGAGATCACTGAACGGATGCAAGCATTTACGCAGGCATTGGCAGAAGGGGATACAGAAAAAATCGAACGTTTTGTTTTAGGCAAGGAAGCTAAACACTTTCGCACCTTAAAACGGCAAGAATTGATTTTTTTAGAGGCGCATTTTACGAGTCTATTCAAAGTCAAAGGAGATTCCCACAACAATTTGCGGGGCATCGTGTCATATCGCGTGGCGACCGCAAAAAGGGAGTATACGTATTCCCTCAAGGTTGCTCGCTTAGGTGTAAGGGAGCTGAACTGGTATATCCAAGAGGTGATTGCTACCGATCAAGGAATCAAGTACCCTAATGATCGCCTAATGCAGTTATCGGCTGTCGGGCCAAACGAAGAGCTTTGCCAAATAGCAACGGATGCGGGGACAATTACATTCCGAATGTTTCGGCAGGATGCACCAAAAGCCGTCAAAAATTGGCGTGGACTAGCTAAACAAGGGTTTTATGACAATACCCCCTTTGCTCGAGTGATCAAGGATTTTGTCATTCAAGGTGGTGCGCTGGACGGTTCAGGGCAAGAGGAGCACTCTATTTACGGCGGGTATTTTGAGGATGAAGTCGATGAGGGTCTCTATCACTTTGATGGCGCGGTTTGTTTAGGCAATCATGGTCCGAACACCAACGGCAATCAATTTTTCATCGTCGAACGAAATCAGGCAGACAAGGAACAACTGTATCGCATGACTCTGCCAGAGAAGGTTCGTTCCCACTATGAAGCGGTCGGTGGTCTCCCAGAACTGGACGGGCGTTATACTGTTTTTGGACAAGTCATCGATGGCCTATCGGTTGTCCGAAAGATTGCCAACCAAGAAACAGACGATCAAGATGCGCCGTTTGAGCCCATTAGGATAAAAAGCATCACGTTTAAAAAAGCAAGTCAGATTTAATCTGGCTTGCTTTTTTTGTAGACGTAGACTAAAAGATTACTGTTGGGCACCTTCTTATTTTCGCCGTTTTGATTGAAGTCGTTTTGAAGTGACCGAATAGAGAAAAATCAGTAGTACAAGTAGAAAGAAGCGTACCGGCGCGGCGGGACTCCAAACCCATATCAGAAATACAGCGGCGAGAAGATAGAGCAAGGTTGCTTGAATCATAATATGCTCCTTTGGTTATTTTTATTTTCTCAAAATTTTTAGATACAAAAAATAAGCAATAAAAAAAGTTAAGAAAGGCTTAAACAGACTCTCTCAACTCTCTTTATAATACCACATTTTTGACTAAATTTCAAGATTGCCTTTTCGATTGACCTGTGCTATTACGTCTATGAAAGGGGAGAATGAAGGGATGAAGAGATTTGATAGTACGTTATTTAACCAGTCGCTGTCTGAACAAGCACCCGACGTAAATTTACAGATCAATCAATGGCTTAAAGGGGGAAATAAAAAGTATCAGTTGTCGCTAGCAGATTTCACAGCAATCACTGATGAACGCAAGGCGCTCTTTGAAGAACATCATTTAGTCGATTTTAGCTGGGGGAACACCAACTACTTCGCTTCTTTTTTAGCTTTAGAGCCACTTTTTTATAAACGTGAGTACGTGACCCATTTATCCGCCTGTCAATCGATTTTTTATTATTTGCGCGCCCATCATTCTGGCTCTGTCACTGACGAGGAAATTCGTGAAGCGATCGAAGCCCGTTACCGAGAATATCAAGGAGATTTAGACAGGTTGATTGGCTCCTTTGAAGATTTCCCAGCATTGGAGGAATAAAATGAAAAATTACTTGAGCGATCCAACCTTCTATCCATTCTTTTTGAAAAAAGTTCAAGAGCGACTTAGCGGAACCACTGTTATGACTATCGAGCAAGCGGAAGAGATTCAACGATCCATCGAATATGTCTTGGAAAATGGTGGAGAGGGGACAGTGCCTGTTCGCTTTGACCAAGGGGAAAAGCAACTGGCAAAACGATTCGATGCACTGCAGCGCCTTTACAAAGTCCTTTTGAAGAATGTTAAAACCTTTGGAATAGAGTCACTGGAGGAAAGTCTCGCTGAGATCGATCACTTCTTTGCAAATTATGATATGGAGTATGCTGCCGCAGAAGTTGATCACGCATTTTTAGACTATCAATTGGCGGAAGCTGTTCCATTAGATTTTGTGGGCTTGGATTTTTACGAACGCTATCTGCAAAATTTAACTGCTGAGGTTTTCTTCATCACGTATATTCCTGAGACACAAATTGTTGAGTTACTAAACGTGTATCAAGAAAAGCTAGGGTTTGATTATCGAAGGGACATCAATAATCTTTTTGACTGTGTGTTTAAACAATTCGTTGGGAAAGTATTAGCAGAAAAAAGAGACAATGAAACCCTTCTGCTGAATACGATCGAAGCGCACTATGCGCTCCATCAATTAAAAACACAGTCAAATTTTCCAGCACTTGATTTCCTTTTTCAGAAAAATACGTATTATCAGAGAGCCTTTTCTCGCTTTCGGGATTACTCACGTCATTTAGAGGGCACGGAGAGCGCGGGTTCATTCTTTTTAGTGACCACTTCTACAAAGAAGCGATTAGAATTGCCTCCTATGATTCCTGCTGACCGGTTTAATCAGCTTATAGAAGCCTGTTCTAAAGCGGATCAGGAAGAAAAAATAGCGAAAATAAATGAAGTAATTTCTTCACCAGAAGATTTAGAGGAATACATCAACATCAGTTTTGAAACAACTAATTTTTATAAAAGGCTTTTTAAAGAACTTGATGACGATCTTTTAAAAGTCTCTATATTGTTTGTTGTACATCGTAATAATTTGAATAGTCCTTTAAAAATCGTTGATTCAACAACAAACCGACCTTTAGACGTACTTTTAAAAGATTTATTAAAATCGCTGACAATCGATGAACGGTATGCACGCTTTTCTGATATAGAAGAATATGAATTATTTTCTTATGACTTTAGTTAAAAACAGTTTCGCCAAAATTATTAATGTTTTCCCTAATATTTTGCTCGACCAGAATTATCTTTATCAAGGAAAGTTATGAAAATATTGCTAGAAAATGGGCTGTTGTCCGTTTTTTTCAACCATCATATAATATCAATAGTTATTTTACGAGTCGGGATTCAGTGAAAGGGCTTATTTTCCGTTACTTTTAAGGCAAGAAGAACAGCCTATATATAGGAGGAAACGGAAAATGAATACCTACTTGAAATTTACTATCATCGCAGCCTTACTCATAACGACTGGCGCGATTTCTGTATTAGGGGAGTCACAGGAATCTGCCTCTAATGGAACTGAACCAAAAGTTGCAGTGCAATCGTCGAGCAAGAAATCAACGGAAGCCGCCTCTTCGTCAACCAAATTAGAAAACAAATCCACTGGTTCAACCAGTGAAGCTGCGGCTGAACCCGCTACCACTGATAGCAGTGTGGTGCCCGCTCAATCAGAAGAAGCAGAACAGCCAGCAGAAACAGAAGAGGCCCCAGTAGTGAGTGAAGAAGCGCAAACGGCTCCTGAAAATACACCAGAGTCAGTACCCGAACCGACAGAAGCTCCTGAAGTCAACACACGTCCGGCCCCGCCAGTGAATGAAGCTGTTCCTGAGCAAGTGACAGAAGCCCCTGCAGAATCAACGAATGCTGCACAGCCTGCACCTGTCTCTATTCAAGCCAACCAAATGAAAATCAATGGACAGTTCATTTCCTATTCAAATGCGGGACAAGGCAATGGACAGGCAATCATTGATGCCAATCATAACCAAGTAGCCACTTGGGGCGGCGCCTCAGTGCAATCGGGGAACGATGGCGCGAATACACATTTTATCGGACACAATCCTGGTATCTTCAATGTGCTGTTTTCACTTGGAAACGGCCAATCAATTGATGTCTCCGACAGTGCCAACAACGTCATAACATACACGATCTCCCATATCGTAACCGTTGATGACTACGGCATGGCCGCAGATGGCACTGATTATTGGGATCAAATCACTGGCTCAGGCGGTGGCGAACGTATCACACTGCAAACGTGTATCAACGATGACTACAACCTGATCGTGTTTGCAAATAAATAAAAAAGCGACCATTCAACTTGATTCAGTTGAATGGTCGTTTTCTTGATTAATTGAGGATCTGTTGAGAAAAATAAATTTCTTTGGCCGTCTTCATTTTGATGTTTCCAAGCTCCTTGAGGTGTCTGCGGGCTTCGTTTTTTTGGACAGCAATGATGAAATTCCACAGGTTGTCACGATCCGAAGCGGAGAAGAAATTGTTGACGATCAAGACGTTACTATTTTCGTATCCCTTGATAGGATTATTGCTCAAAACTATGTCGTACTTGGCGAAGGCTTCGAAATCCTCAGGGCCGGTTGAGATCACCGGTTCTTTGAAGGTATCCACTGAGATCCGCTCATGGTAATTGGCGATCAAGAAATCCTGAAGCATCTCTGCGTGCCGCCGTCCCAAGTCACTCACGATCATGATGGAAACTTTTTGGCGCATGTTCTCCAGATGGATAGGGAGATGGGTCCACTCCTTCATCAGTAAGAAAAAGACATTGTTTAGACGAATATCTGTCCAAAGCTCCGGAGATTTTTTCTCGATATCCCTTAAATGGATTTTGACCAACGCAGAAAAAATAGGATACACCAATTGAATTTCCCGCGCAAATTTTTGGTGCTTATCAAACAGCATATTCGGTCGGTAGGGATAGAAATTGTATTCCACGTACCAAGACATCATCGCTTGAATGATTTTCCGACGGTCATCACGATCTAATGGGAATTCGATCGCATGGGACAAGTTTTTTAGAAACGTATCGATCTTCCCATTGATGCGGACGATCTGTTCCGGATTGTCCCAATTATAAAATTCATGGAAAACCGTTCGGCTCACTTCTTTGTACCATTTTTTAGGCAAACTAAAATCCGTATCGGCCAAGAGGTGTTCCGCAAAGGGACGGCTGAAATCCAATACCTTATCAATCGTGTCGTCCTCTTCAACATAGACATTCTCCGGCAAATAAAAGCCTTGATGCATCCGATTCAACGTCACCATGAATAGGTACGCCGCTTCTTGTATCTCACGATCGTCTAGCGACACATCAAAATCAGTCGAGGTGCGCATAATGAAGCACGTCGTTTCTTCATGATCCAAGGTGAAGGGCCACTGATTGACACCATATGCCTCGGTAAAATATTGCTGGTAAAAAAACCGGACCCAGCGTTCGTCCGGACCAGTGATCCGAAAAGGGGAGCGTTCAAGCGTCAGTCCTCGACGCTTCAAAAAATCTTCCAGCGCATTCACCATACGATAAAAGGACGCCTCGCTCATAAACAGCTCGTTGATCCAATACTCGGCATCCTGATTGGATTCATAAAGCATTTTTTCAACAAACTGAAATTCTAATGATTCGTGATAGATCTGACCATAGACATTCCCCAGCTTATTTGAGGTAATGTTGTTCAGGCGAACCCCCTGAAATTTTGAATAGTCAATGTAAATGTAGTCTCCCCAGAATTCATTGATAAAATCAATGTCTGTTAATAGCGTTTTCACGGAACAATCAACGGTTCTTGCTGCTTCTTTAATGTCGCACCAAGAAGGAAGCTGATCTAAAAATTCAACGAATTGGATTCGTCGATAAGTAGAGGAGTTAAGTAGCTGCTTCATATTGACTCCTTTCAAACAAATAGTTTTTCTCGTTATAATTTTACCGATTTTCTTCAAAAAAAGCGAGCTATTTAATTAATCTATTCTTTAAAAGAGTGAGTTGATTCTATAAAAGAAAACTATACAACGTATTTTCTCATGAAAAGCTATGTTATGATAGAAAAAAATAAAGGAGTTCATTTACTGTGATTAAATTAGCGAAAGTAACACCACCACATTTAGATACGAATGTCGTACCGGTTCAATTGACCGATGAAACGATGGCAGCGCGCAAAACGCAGCTGCTGGCAAAAATGGAAGAAAACAATTACGATGCAGTCGCAATCTATGCTGACTTAGAGCATGGCGGCAATTTTGAATACTTTACAGGCTTCGTTCCACGTTTTGAGGAAGCCTTGCTCGTGGTCCATCAAAACGGAGACGCTTATCTGGTACTTGGCAACGAAAATCTAAATAAAGCCCCTCTTGCTCGAATTGCGGCGGAGGCTGTCCATATGCCGCATTTTTCTCTGCCAAATCAACCCATGGAGACCACATTGACTGTGTCAGAAATTTTGCAACAAACACAGCTGCAAGAGGCACGCACGATTGGATTGATTGGCTGGAAGAAGTTTACCAGCTCTTCCGAAGAGAATACTGCACTTTTTGATTTGCCATACTTTTTAGTTGAAGGGCTGAAGAAAGCTGCACCAAAGGCGACGTTTACAAATGCCTCATCTATTCTAATTGGCGAAAACGGTCTGCGCACCAGTAACAATGCAAATGAGGTCGCTCATTACGAATTCGGCGCTATGCTTGCTGGCAACGGCGTGCTAAAAACCATGGAGCAGCTAGAGATCGGCAAAAGTGAGCTGGAGCTTGGCGGATTGTTGAATGATTACGGGCAAACACCAAGCGTGGTAACGATCATGGCAACGGGGGCTCGTTTTGAAAAAGCGAACCTTTATCCAACGAATAAGAAAATTCAGCTTGGTGATCGGATTTCCATGACTGTCGGCTATAAAGGCGGTCTGCAGAGCCGTGGCGGTTACGCTGTCCATAGCACGGAAGAATTGCCGGAAAATGAAAGAGATTATCTGGATCGCGTCGCAAAACCTTACTACAACGCAGTCAAAACGTGGCTCGAGGCAATTACGGTGGACATGAATGGCGCCGTTTTATATGACAAGATCGAAGAAGTGCTACCAAAAGAAACCTACGGCTGGCACCTGAATCCAGGTCATCTTTGTGCGGATGAAGAATGGTTGGCTTCACCGATCTATCCTGCTTCTCAGGAAACGATCCGAAGCGGTATGCTGTTCCAATTCGATATCATTCCTTCTGTTCCCGGCTATTCGGGGGCAAGCTGTGAGGGCGGTATCCTATTGGCAGATGAACGCCTCCGCGCGCTGATTCAGGAAGCGTATCCTGAAATGTGGGCCCGTATGCAGGCACGCAGACACTATATAATAGAAGAAATCGGCATCAAACTAAGCGAAGAAGTATTGCCAATGAGCAATGCCACTGCCTATTACCGGCCTTTCTTTTTGAACAAGGAAGACGCTTTAACTGCACGATAATTTCTCTCTGACACTCAAAGATCCGTTCTTTGAGTGTTTTTCTATTTTTTCTTTCGCTCTAAAGAGCCGCATGCTATCCTGAATAATGAGGGGAGGGCGCGTCATGATCGAAAGTCGATTGTTGCAGATACTTTTTATTTTAATGGAAAAAGGGTCCGCCACCGCCCCAGAGCTGGCGGAACAATTTGAGGTCACCCCACGGACCATCTATCGGGATATCGATGCGTTGAGTGCCGCTGGGATTCCTGTCTATGCGGTTAGAGGAAAAGGCGGCGGTTTGTTCATCAATGAAACGTATGTGCTGGAAAAAGCTCTCTTTTCCGAAGAAGAGCGGCAGGAGATCCTCCTTGCAGTACAGAATCTAAATCTTACGAACGACGGACGATCACGTGCGTTGCTGTCAAAAATGAATAGCCTATTTGAAAAGAAGGAGACCCCCTGGCTGGAGATTGATTTCTCTGACTGGACGGGACTGCGCAACGGTCTTTTTGAAACACTGCAGCATGCCATCATCGCCAAAAAAGTCGTTCACTTCCATTATCTAAATGCGAAGGGAGAATTTTCCGATCGAGCGCTAGAGCCTCTGAAGCTTATTTTTCGTGAGAAAGCGTGGTACCTCTATGCCTTTTGCCGTCTGAGAAACGAGGCGCGCCTGTTCAAGGTGGCTCGTATGCGTGATGTGAGGCTTCAAGACGAAACTTTTACCAGACAAATTCCCCAAAAAGTATTTAAAACGCTAAACACTTCGCCGCAAAAGCGAATCGAGTTGACCTTGTTGTTTGATGCAAGTGCGGCTTATCGTGTGTTGGAGGAATTTAAGGCGGTCACATATCTAGAAGACGGGCGCCTGCATGTATCGGTTCTTTTGCCGGAAGATGAGACTACTCTGGACTATTTATTCTCATTTGGGGATCGTGTAGAAATCTTGAAGCCTGCAGCTTATCGTGAAAAAATGAAGCTGCGTATTGAACACTTGCGAAATAAATACAAAACTTGACATGGGTTTACAGGTTTTACTTGGTAGACTAGAGAAAAAGGAGGCGTTTGTATGAAACCTATTTTAAAGGACCCTGAGGAATTTCCATCGATCGAACATTTAGCGAATCACTTGTCAGCCGAGCATCTGGCGCTTTACCAGCAGCTTCTTGAAGCGCTCCATGACTTTTCTTATCAGGAGGAATGGCACTACTATAAGGACGGTCATAATTGGTTGAGCAAAATCCTTCTTAAGAAGAAAAATCTTGGCTGGATTTCTGTCTGGGAGACGGGAGTCAAGGTGAGCGTTTTTTTCGGAGCGCGCATTTGGCCACAGCTTGTGGCGGATGCGCTATTTCAAAGACTGGAGGCTCACGGCGCCACCATTGACCAATCGGGGAAACTAACTGCCGTTTTGGTTCCTATCCAAGATGAAGCCAGTTTGCAGACGGCTGTTGACTTGGTGAATTTTAAACAATCGATCAACTAATCATCATCGTGTGGCATCTAAGGTTCTTGCGGATGCTGCACGATGATTTTTTTGTTTTTTTAACCCGTGAGCAGCATTAAAAAACGGCATATTTTTTATGAACGGCATGGTATCATTAATTAAACATATATATTTTTGTATTGGAGAAAAAAATGACGAATAAACTTGGAATTATCCACGGAAGGTTTCAAATCCTGCATAACGGACATTTGGAATATCTATTGGAAGGGTTGAACCGATGTGAGTATTTATTAATTGGCATTTCAAGCCCCGATAGCAGCTACACGAAATTTACGGCAGCCAATCCGCACCGCTCATTGGATAGTGCCAATCCAATGACTTACTACGAACGGTTTCAAATGATTCGGGCAGCTCTGCTTGAGCAATCAGTCCCTAGAGAAAGATTTGATATCGTGCCTTTTCCGATCAATGTCCCTGAGAAATTATTTAATTATGTTCCGAAAGATGGGACCTATTTGATGACATTGTACGATGAGTGGAGCCATGAGAAATACGCGACACTCTCAGCACTTGGATGTGAGATCGAGGTCATGTGGGAACGGACAAATGAACAAAAAATAACGAGTGGAACGGAAGTACGTTCAAAAATTATACTTGGCGAACCATGGGAAAACTTGGTTCCCGACAGTGTTTCCAGATTCATTAAAAAGAACGAAATCGACCAAAGAATTATTCGGATGTCGAAGGAGGGGTAATCGATGCTGTATAGTTGTTCTCTCGAAAATTTTTCATCCTCCTATCCATATGGAGGCAAAGCAAACGGCTTACATGAGTTGTATTTAAACAAACTGCCTGTCCCTGAAAGCATCTTTATCGAAGCAACGGATGATCCTGCGGAAGTAGATTGTCCTTCGTTCCAGCGAACGCTTTTCCAGCATTTGGAAGCCTTCAAAACTGAAGAGGATTTGTATGATCTTGCGATTCGATCGTCTGCTCTTAATGAAGATGGCGCCAATGACAGCTTCGCAGGGCATTACGATACGATTCTGGGGCTCATGTGTTTTGAGGATGTCCTGGCAGGAATTAAAAAAGTGCTTTTAAGTCAAGAAAAAGGAGAGACGTCCTCTTCGAATAAAATGGGCGTCGTGATCCAACCGTTTATTCGTGCGGATTATTCTGGAGTCCTTTTTTCATCTAGTCCCTTTACTTTTTCAAAAAAAGAATGCATCATCAGCTTCACGGATGGCTGCGGCGACAAGCTGGTGTCAGGCGAAGAGGCGGGCACTGATGTCCTTGTCACGCTCTCAGAAAAGGGCTGGTCACTACCTCATGAACAAGTCATTCCGTTCGGGGAACAAAAATTGTTTGAATTATGCCAGAAGGTAAAAGAGCTGGAACGCGTCCTAGGGTATCCGATTGACGTGGAATGGACCCTAAAAGAGAACATTTTTACCTATATCCAATGCAGACCATTGACCTCTATTACAAAAATACCGTCAAAAACCGTTCCTGTAACAGCCGAATACCTAGACAGTATCCCTAAACAATTGCTGAAGAGTGACAAAGTTTCACTAAGGATCGATGCTCAGAAAAAGAACACCCATGTCTCGGACGCTTACGTCATCGTCAGCAACACATCAAGCACGCAGCAAGAGCTAGCCTCTCTGGAGACGATCAAAAGAAGTCCTCTCTGTCACGGATACAGTGCGGTCGTGATCTATCCAAAGCTCATTTCTGAAAAGGTAGTTCGGTCCTTTATTGGCGATACTGACCGTATCCACTTGAATTCACTAGAAGATTCAGGAAGTACCATGAACACCGCACCAAAATATTCAACTATCGAGGAATGCGTCGCCGAGTTTGTGACGATGGCAAATGATGACTTTTGGATTTCCTCTATCATTATTCAGGAAATTTATTCGCCTAAATTCACCGGTGTCGTCAAAAAAGAGGGCGAAAACACCATCATTGAAATAATCAAGGGGCATTTCTTTACAAAGGGAACGATCCCAGCTTCTAGTTACCTTGTTTCACGGGAAGGAACGGTCCTTTCTAAACATGAGCTCTGCCAAGAAGAGTGGTATGAGATCTCTGAGGGAGCCGTGATCCAGCATACAGACAAATCTAATCAAAAGAATTGTTTAACCGAAGAGGAGATTCAGCGTATTCTAAAAGAGTTTGACACATTTTTACAGGAGCAGGTGGCTTTGATCGAATTCGGACTATTGGAAATCAACGATACCCCCAATCCTTATTTGATCGATCTTGTTAAAAATTCTGAGGATTTGCCAGAATTAACCTCTAAAGATATTTCTCAAGGCATTTTATCTCATGGAAAACGAACGGGTAAGCTACATTACGTGGATTTAACTGACGAGGAGTCTTTCGATCTTCATTTTCATAATGCCTTCAATGAAGAAAACAAACCAAACGACGGCGAGAATCTTATTTTTGCCTGTAAAAAGACCAGCATCGAACTGCTGCGGTTCATCTATGCGAACAAGGCAGAGAACATCGGCTTTCTTTTCGAGAGCGGGTCCATCTTGTGCCATTTATCGATCGTTCTAAGAGAGAATGAGATTCCTGCAATCCAGATTGGCTCGTTTGATGCGCTTGATTTGGAATATGGCGCTAACTACACGATTGATGCAGAAAGTGAACAACTCACTAAAGCTCAAAGAGTTCAGAAATTGACGTATTAAAATAAAAAACTTTTCGACGTTCGTAGTCGGAAAGTTTTTTGTTTTAATGATTCAGGCGTAAGAGAGGAATGAAGATATTTTATGGTTTGAGAATAATGTCAGTTTTTCTCAAACCATAAAAGAGGAAAAACGTCAGAGCTGTTAATTAAGTATCTACACGAGTCGCAGCAAATCATACATCTATAGAAACAAAACTTTACAAATGAAAAGAAAAACCACGAAATTATTTACGATTGAAAAGAAAATCGTGATAAAACTTTACGATCGTTAAGTCGTCATTGTACAGAACCAACGGTCGGCAGTAAATCAAAAAGAACGTTCTCGAGTCAAAAATGGATCATTTGGTACGGATCATTGTGCAACGAACGGTCCATAAAGGATGTTTTAGTACGCATATACAATGGAGCCATATTAATGGAACACTTCAAGCGTCATGGATCACTTTTATCAAAACATGCGAAGTAAGTCGTCAATGAAGGATCTTTAGCAATTTATTTGCTGAGGAAGGCGTTTATTAAGCAATCAAGGTTTCGTAACAATATGTATTTTCCCGAAAGCATGATTTTTAGAACTCATTTGTAAGGTAAAAAGTCTGATTTTTATAGCTAAATCTATTCGTCGCATGGATCCCGTAAATTCTCACTGACGCGTTTGTTCTACGGATTTCGGAACAATTATGCTTGATCTAATCCGCTGATGGTTTGAAAAATGCTGTAAAATCAGTGATCTCAAAGTTTTTTTGTTAACAGATGGATTCAAATTTGTTCCTTTAATTTAGTTTCAAATTCATCAAACATTTATCTAGCACGATCAAGAATTTTCTTTTTTCATATTTACCTCCTCTGCACATTTATATTTCTAGTTATTTATACCTTGTTAAAACACCTGTTAAGCATTACAAAAAGAACCATTTTTCAGCAATCCTTATAAAAAAAGATACCTCTACCCTTTTTTTGTAATTGTTATTTTATTCTTGACAAATTGGTATATACCTATTATTATAAGGATAGAGAGATCACCACTTCTCTCCTACTCTAACTGAAAGGACTGTATGACATGAGTCGCGAATTACTAAAAGAGCGTTATGAAAAAGAATTTGAAAAACTCCCCGACTTTATTCAAAAATATTTATTGTACTTAGAAGCCATCCCCCGTTCTACCAATACGTTGTACGAATATGCCAAGGAATATCGCCGGTTTTTGACTTGGCTCTCTTCTGAAACGATTATTCAAGTTGCTGATATCTCAACGATTCGGTTGGAAGATTTTGAAAGACTAAACAAAGACAACATCGTTTTATATAAGTCCTTTTTGAATCAATCCCCTAAGCGAACCTTCGAAGGCAGAGCCGAAAAAGATTTGGCACAAGCCCCCTTGACTGAACGAAACACACATCGCCTAAAAGTTACTGTTCAGCGTAGCATCACTGCACTTCGTTCCCTGTTTAAATATCTCGCAAATGAAGAAATTGAAGAATTTGACGAGCAGCTTGGGGATTACGTGATACGGCCGATGTTGCGTAGAAATATCATGGTGAATATCGAAAATGGCGGCGTCGACGCATCAGATGCCGTGCGGAAGGATAAAATCGAAAAAATGCTGTATTTAGATTCGGATGCGATTGATTTTGTCGATTATGTTTATAGCGGCTACGGCACTACGTTGACCTCTCGTCAAGCCAAGACCGCCTATGAAAAAAATCGTATTCGAGACACGGCGATCTTAGCCCTCTTTCTTGGTTCGGGCATTCGGTTATCCGAATTGGTAAACACCAATGTCCATGATCTTAATTATGACGGCCTGTACATTCAAGTACAGCGAAAAGGCGATACACTTGACCACGCGATGATCTCACCCATTTTTATCGATTATATCCAAGAATACATCGATCAGCGGAAGTCGCTATACAATGCTGACGATTCCGTGGCCGCCTTGTTTCTGACCAAGCACAAAAATGTGGCTAAACGAATGGAGGGTGGTTCTATCGAAAAAATGATCGACAAATACTCCACCGCATTTGGAAAACGCACCACTCCTCATAAGCTGCGCCACAGCGTCGGCACGATGGCCTTCAGAAAAACAAAAAATTTGAAAACCGTCAGCGAGATTCTCGGACAAAGCGGCACCTCAGCGACAGAAATCTACACCCACATCGTCAAAAAAGAAAAACGGTCGGTGATCAATGATCTTTGGACGTAGACTCTGATAGAAATTTGAAGTAAAAAAACAACGTACAATCTCATAATGCAGATTGTACGTTGTTTTTTATAGAGCGGAAAATAAAACTGTTTGTATTCTTAGGTTGTGTGTTTCATTAATCGATTGATATGAACCCCTAGATAAATAATCTCATCTTTAGGAATCGCGGTATGGTTGATAGTTTCGATATAGTTTTTGACCTTTCCAGCAATCTCCATCGCCGCAGGATATAAAATCCACATTTGTTCGTATAGTTGATCTTCCCCTTCCTCTAACAGTCCTTCTTCATATAAACGTTCCACAAAATAACGTACATGTGTAATAAAACGAGAATAATGAATCGAAGAGGTATCAATTTCCTTTTGAATCGAGTAGCGGACCATATTCACGATCCCGCTGATCATTTTAGCGTATTTGAACCCATTAGCTTCAGAACCATCGGATTGTGCATTGATCAAATGAAACGCAATATTACTAGCCTCTTCTTTTGGAAGCTGAATCGCGTATTTCTTTTCTAGTAACGCTAGCGCCTGCTTACCAATCTCAAATTCTTTTGGGTAGTAATTTTTAATTTCCCAGTACAAACGATTCGCCACAACTAGTCCTTCTCTTGAGCGCTCAATCGCAAAATGCAAGTGGTCTGTTAACGTGAGATAGATATTACTGTTCAGTGTTTTTCCCAATTCGCGTTCTGCATTGAGGATAATATCACGTGAAATCTCAAAAAACTCAAAAGGAATTTCTCCGACTAGCTCAATGATTTGAGACATTTTTCTATCTTCCGCGGCTAAAAACATTTTGTCGACTTGATCGTCTGAAATTTGTTCGCCGACCTTTTTACCATAGCCAATTCCCTTACCAAAGGCGATGATTTCTTTTCCGTCGTCGTCTGCGAGAACTACGCTTGAGTTTAAGACTTTTTTGATTAAAATCACATGTTTTCCTCCTCGCACTACTCGTCCAATGACGCACCGTTTGTTTCAATCACTTTTTGATACCAGTAGAAAGAGTCTTTCTTGCTGCGGTCAAATGTTCCGTTTCCTTCATCATCGGCATCGACATGAATGAATCCGTATCGCTTCGTCATCTGGGAAGTCCCTGCACTGACAAGATCAATCGGGCCCCAACTGGTGTAACCAATCAAGTCCACGCCTTCATCGATTGCTTCTTTCATTTGTTTAAAATGTGCTTTGAAATAGTCGATACGGTATGGATCGTGAATAGAACCATCTTCTTCAACGGTATCGACAGCTCCCATACCGTTTTCTACGATCATTAGAGGGAGTTGGTAACGATCATACAACTCAATCAATGAAATCTTCAAGCCTTTTGGATCAATTTGCCATCCCCATTCAGTAGAAGGCAAATAAGGATTTTTCACCCCCAACACCGTGTTTCCTGGTGTTCGCTCGGCTTTTGGATCGCCTGACTCTGCCATGGACATGTAGTAACTGAAGGTAACAAAATCAACCGTATTATCTTTTAAAATTTCTCGTTCTTCTGCGGTTATTTTCAATTTAATTCCACGATTCTCTAAATCTTTTAGAATCATTTTTGGATACATCCCTTTAACCTGAACATCTGCATAGAAATTATTTTCCAAATTCTTTTTCAGAGTCAATTCAACATCTGTTGGCTCACACGTCAGCGGATAGGTCATTAGCTTGGTCAACATACAACCAACTTGGCTTTCGGGAATTTTTTCATGCGCTGCCTTTGTTACAAGTGCACTTGCAACAAATTGATGATGCAACGCCTGATAAATATCATTTTCAAGATGCGTTCCTGATTTGTCAGGAATGATCCCGGCAGTCGTAAATGGGTGTCGATGGATCGAGTCTATCTCATTAAAGGTCAGCCAATAGCGAACATACTCTCCAAAGTTATCGTAGCAGACATTCGCAAAACGTACAAAATCATTGATTACGGATCTATCTACCCATCCATTGTATTTCAAACTTAATGCCAGGGGCATCTCATAATGAGACAAAGTGACGATCGGTTCAATATTTAGACGCTTCATTTCTTTAAAAACATTTTTATAAAAGGCTATACCTGCTGCATTCGGCTCCTCTTCTTCTCCTGTCGGAAAAAGTCTCGTCCAGGCGATTGATAATCGCAAAGTTTTAAATCCCATCTCAGCAAACAAAGCTAAGTCTTCTTTGAAATGATGATAAAAATCAATTCCACGGCGTTTAGGATACCATGTGTCTGTCTCATCCGCCGCGGCTTCTTTCACTGCCTCTGTAGTCACTGTCATATGGGCAGAAAAATCTTTATTGTCTACATGAGGTTTAAATGTTGCGACATCAGCTACAGATAAGCCTTTTCCATCTAAATTCCAAGCTCCTTCTACCTGATTTGCTGCGATTGCGCCACCCCATAAAAAATCTTTAGGAAATGTTTGCTCTGTCATTTAAAAAAAACTCCTTCTCTAAATCGTATTTATTGATAATACATTGGATTCGTTAGTTACATGCTGTGACTCGTTGACCGTCTGTACGTCAAATCGTTCGCCGTTGGTAACAACACAAACAACGATTGGGTCAAATCCAGCATCCTGGATAGCATGGATATCAAATTTTACTAAAGGCGTTCCCTGAGTCACATGGTCTCCAGCGGAAACGTACGCTTCAAAGCCTGTTCCTTTCATTTGTACGGTATCCAAGCCAATGTGAAACAGAACCTCTGCACCGTTTGACAATTTCATTCCAAGGGCATGTTTTGTTTCAAAAACCGTCGTGATCTCTCCGTTTTCTGGCGCATAAAGTATACCTTCTTCGGGAATAATCGCAAGACCTTTTCCTACCATTCCGCTAGAAAAGACATCATCTTGAACCTCTGAAAGTGGAATAACCTGGCCTTTTACTGGACTTGATAGCCATTCATTCTGAGCCGTTGTCGATTTTGTTTCGCTTTTTTCTATTGCCTTAGTGTCTTTATACAAGAAAAGTGCTGCTAGAAACGCTACTACAAAAGATGCACCGAATACTACAAACGCCCAAACTAAATTCATTTTATTATCTGGATCAGCAAACATAGTGATGCTGGCGATTCCCGGTCCAACCAAAGCAAATGCTTTGATTGCAAAAAGTCCCGCTATGGCGCCGCCTATAAAACTAGACCCCATTACTGCCATCAACACTTTTTTATGAAGAATAGTCACCCCATAAAGCGCTGGTTCTGTAATCCCAAACAAAGCCGAAATCCCTGCTGAGATAGCTGTCGAGCGTAGTTTCTTGTCTTTGGTTTTCAAACTAACTGCAAAACAAGCCCCAGATTCAGCGATGTTATGTGCTAATGAAGCGGGAAGATATAATAGCTCTGCACCTAGTTCTCCCATGGAAGATACCGCATAGGGGATCATCGCCTTATGCATACCCGTAACAACCATCAATGGCAAAATAGCTGCTAAGATAGCAGTTGCCACCCAACCAATTGTTGAGTACAGAGAGATAATCACGCTTGAGAACACCGTTCCAACATTGTACCCCAGTGGCCCTAAAATCAGCAGCCCAACCGGGACTGTTATCAACATGCTCATCATCGGTACGAAGAAAATCCGTATCGCTTTAAAAGAATATTTCGTAAAGAATCTTTCCATCAATGAATAAAATAGAACGGTTAAAATTGCAGGGAACACTTGGGAGGCATAGGCAATATTCTCAATAGTAAAAGAGAAAAGTTTAGCACCCTCCGTTAACATCGTCGTCATTTCAGGCAAAATCATCGCCCCAACGATAGAGACTGCAACTAGTTGATTCACCTTTGATTTGTTTGCCGTGGTTATCGCTACCAGAATAGGTAAGAAATACAATGGAGCACCACCAATCAGATTCAATATCTGATATGTCTGACTTTGGTCGCTGAGTAAACCTGTCAATGATGCCAACATCAGTAACGATTTTAAAATTCCGCCACCAGCGATGGCTGGAACTAATGGCTGAAATACAGAAATAACAAAATCAAGCAGAACCGCGCCAATTTTACGGTTCTTTTTAGGAACATCTCCACTGGTTGAAAAAGTATCCCCAACTAATTGGATGACTTCATCATAGACCTCGACAACATCGTTTCCAATGATCACTTGACATTGAACATTTAGACGAACACCAATGACACCTTCTATTGATTCTAGGGCGTCCTTATTGACTTTATTATCGTCCTTTAACGTAAAGCGCAAGCGCGTGGAACAATGTTCAATGTGAGAAATATTTTCTTTGCCGCCTATATTGTTAATAATTTGTTTTGCTGTTTCCCGATAGTTCATCTTTTCTCCTCATTTCATTTTATTTCGTTCTTTGATGGCCACTCAAACAACAAAAAGGCAGGACCAAAATAACCCTTCACTTTGCTTTAAACAAAATGAAGCCTTATTAAGGTCCTGCCTGCATTACCAGTCACATGCCTGTTCGATTTAAAAGTATCTTAGCACACAAAAATGAAAACGTAAACATCTATTTTATTTATTTCTAGAAAAATCGAACTTTTAATAGATTCCCTTTTCGTTTTGCAGTGTGAGCACATCTTCGTACAGCATCGCAACGTTGCCTTTGTAAAGCGACTGCCGGCTTGTCTGTTTGATTTTCTTTGGCAGGAGTGTCCGAATCTCCTCTTCATTAAAACCAATTAGAAGTTTGCGTTCATCGAAAATAATTGGGCGTTTCACCAGTTTATGGTATTGACTGAGAAGCACCAGTAGTTGATTGAAGGATACGTCTTCAAAATCGATGTTCAGTGATTTGTATGCTTTGGATTTTTTTGAAAGTATTGGATCGACACCGTTTGGGCACAGCGTGATCAATTGCCTCAATTCCTGTTGCGCCAAAGGCTCGTGGTCAATATTTCTCTCAACGTAAGGGATGCCGTACGCCTGAAACCAAGCCCTCGTTTTCCGACAGGATGTACAAGAATTGCCAATTAAAATAGTCACCATCGTGATTCCTCCTTTTTTCTATGATAAAAGAGAAAGCGGAGGATGGATTCTTCTATTTTTATTGAAAAAATAACTAAATTGTAGAAAACGGCTTATTCCTGACGCAGGTCAAAAATGTGATCGGATAACTGTTTGAACAGCTCTTTCATCTTTTTCGAGGTGATATTTCCATCAATTAAATAGACAATTCTCGTTGTTTCCGGCAAATGGGTTAGCGGACAGTCACTGATAACGATGTCGCACTGATTCATGGCTTTCTTCTTCAACAAGACATTCTTCGTCCCAAAGTGCTGCTCGATCTGGGAGCAAAGGTCGTCGTTGATATAATAATCCCTCGTAAAATTGACACCGATCACGAGCTTCTCTTTCTTTTTATAGCGATCGTAAATATGGATCAGGTCCTCCAGCAGCCCCTGTTCACTTTGCTTATCCATGAAGGGATAGTCCGTTTTCTTCAAAGACTTGAATTCTTGATAAAAGGCTTCGATCGCCTCTTTTACCTCTTGGTGTTTCTTTTCAGTATAAATAAGGAAACTTGCCATCGTTGTGTTGGGATTGTTTTTACTCAGCACGTCATAATAAACTTGGTTCCGAATAAAATTTAAAGTATACAAAATGCGCTCATTTTCTGGAATGGTCAATTCGAATGCTTTTGAAAAGGTAGCGATCATCTCCTCTGCGTAGCGAAAATAAAGTGTTTTTTCTTGCTGCAACACAGCGTATTGCTCGGCGTTGACGTCGCTTGTTTCGGTTTTTGACACCAGCAGACGTGACAGGATATTGATCGCCATTCTTGCTTCATCGCTCAATGGAAGATTAGGCTTCAACAGGTCAAAGGTCGGGTGCGTAAACAATTCCACGTTCGGGATCTGTTGCAGCTGCCCGTGGAATTTCGCTAAACTCGTAATCGGGAAATTTTTCAAACACAGATGGATCAACAAGTACAGCTTGTCCATCATGCCATTTTCTAGATGTTGCAGTACGTCTTTTTTAACATACAGATTCAGCGTATGAACGGCGTGCTGATAAGACTCGTCGGATGAGTGGATCGTTACATTGGAATGAATGTTCCAATAAATGTCGACCAGACAATAATGCAGCTGAAGCTCGTTTCCTTTGATCGTTTTTTTACCTGGCTTTGAAAAGGTGATGGCGATCCCGTAATGGAAAAGAAACGCATTGATGTTTTTCATCCGAGAATAGATGTAGGAAACACTGAAATTGGTTTTCTCACTGATGCTTAAAATAGAATTGGTATCTTTTTTCAGCAGAGATACTAATATCAGGTAATTCGTCGACTGCTCACAATAAGCCAGCAGCAAGCGGTAATAATACGTAGCCAGATCTGCATAAGGCACGTTGATTTTTACAAAATTCCCCTTTTTTAAAATAGGCCGCTCACTTAACTGTAACGAAAGAATATCTGCTTCCAGCTCTTTCATATACAGGGTAAAATTCAGCGTGGATAGCTGAAACTCTTCAGTTAAATAATCACGGGTAATATAAAAGGGATTATCCGAAAGAAATTGCAGGATCGCTAATTTGACTCGGCTCTTTTTATCTAAAAGATACTTGGTGATAAGTTCTTGACTGTTCATTTGTGTCCGCCCCTTTACGTTTGATTCTATTCTAACGTAACAGAAGAGATTTCAACCAAGATGACGCCTAGCCTAATTAAAAATGCAAATCAAAAACGGAAATTTCCGGCGGCACGCCAAATCGTGCGTGGATCGCAGTCGTTCCCAATCCTGTATTGACATACAATTTGCTGTGATCGCTAAGCTCGTATAGCCCTCGAACATATTTTTCCGCTAAAACATTTTTGACTTGGTAAAATGGCAAACGAACCTGTCCCCCGTGGCTGTGGCCTGCTAAAACAAGCTGGGTATTCGTTCCGACAAATTTGTCCGCTACATCAGGCTCATGGGTCAACAATACAGAGTAATCGTAGCGGTCACGATAGGACAATGTCGCCTCTACGGAGGGATTCCCCAGCAAAGAATCATCCAACCCGCCGATAAACAGCTTTTTGCCATTGGGCAGCGGCAGTGTTTCGCCGGCATTCGTTAACACTTCAAACCCTCCACGATTCATCACACGTTCATAGATGTGTCCTGCACCGCCCCCATAATCATGATTGCCCCAAACGGCATATTTTCCAACCGTCGCGGTCATTTCTTTTAATTTCTGAATGATTTCCTCTTCATGGGCATACTTCGCGTAATTATCAAATAAGTCTCCAGTAAAGACGATGATATCTGGTTTCTCGCGGTTTACTTTACGGATCACCTTGTCTAAGCGCTTCGTTTCATAACTTTCGGATACTTGAATATCTGAGAGCTGTACTACCTTGAGCGCCTTAGGCTTGGTGCGATCCCCTAAATCTAGCTGATGAACGATCACGATATTAGGCTCGATAGCGAAGGCATAAATAGGCAATGAGAGCACAATCAGTACGACACCAAGGATGATTTTCTTGATCATTTGTTTCACACCTTCCCTTTTTTGACCATCGGACGGACCGATTGGTAATCTTGCAAAATCAATAAAAGTAAGAGCCCTCCAACTACGATCAACGCAATGGATAAACAGCCGATGATAAGCGTTCGTTTTGTTTTATTTGTCATGTTCATCCCTCCTATGAGTAGAAGGATAAAAAACAATTATGCAAAACTTGTGCAAAAAAACACCCCTTTAGAAAAAAGGATGTTTTCGTCGATGCTTTAGTTATTTTGTCTCGCTCGTTTCGATGGGAAAACGCAGAAGGACACGAAACCATCCGTTGTCTTGCTCCAACTGCAAGGTGCCGCCTAATGCATGGACCGTTTCTTGGACGATCGACAAGCCGAGCCCGGTTCCCGACAGGTGATGATTTCGAGAAGCTTCGCCCACCACAAACGGTTCGAGCAAGTGAGAAAATTGCTCAGGAGTCATTGGCATTGCTTTGTTTTCAACGAGTAGCTGGTAATGAAAGCCGCTTCGTTTTCCCCGCATAATCAGGTGACGGTCAAGGCTGTATTTGATCCCATTTGTCAGCAGGTTGTTCAAAACGATTTGAAGGAGCGGCTCATTGGAAGACACCGTGCAAGGCTCGAGCCGTTCTTCTATCGAAAACTGGGGATCAAGCAGGCGATGTTGTTGCGCTTCTCTTTTTATAACATCTTCAATTGCCAGCGGTTGGAAAACCGGTGCTTCGTTCATTTGGCGACTATACGCCAAGAGATTCGTTACCAGCCCACTCATGTCCGATAGTTGCTGATCCATATCTTGAAGGAAGGTGGGATTTCCTATTTCCATCTCTTCTCCATCCACTAGCAGACGCATGACAGCTAACGGTGTCTTCAATTCATGTGCGAGATTGCCTGAAAAATTCTTCAATCGCTCGTTACGTGCCGCCATTTCCAGCTCATGCTGCTGAAGGGATTGTTTCATACGGGCAATGGCGTGACTCAAGCTGCCTAATTCATTCTCTTCCGACGTGACTTCCTCTTCCGCAAAATCAAGCAATGAAATTTTCCGTGTCGTCTGTTCCAATCGTCGGATCGGCCAAATGATCTGATTCCGCACCAAGAGAACCACCGAACCGAATACTAGCCCTAAAAAAAGCACGGTCGCTGCTATCAGGATCGGCAGTAGTGTACGAATCGCCGAGCTAAAAGCGGGGATACTTGTTCCAATTAAATAAACACGATCCTTTTTTTGAAAGAACAGCGTGTAGAAATCGCTTTTCTGTTTGGTTTGTGCATACAGTCGCTGGACAGAACCGCCCGCCTGTACAGATTGGATCGTTGTCCGATCGACCCAAAAACGATTTAGAGAAATCCCCTCTTTGTCTAAACGAAAGGCCAAATCATTCGTCGCCTCTTCCTCGTGGGCGAATTCTTTAGCCGCTAGATCAATGACCACCACATCAGAAGAGGCGGAGGGGTTCTTTCCTTGCTGGATGCTCTTTTGCGTTTCTTTTACCGGCTGCTCCATTTTCCAATAATAATAGGTCGGGAATCCCCATCGATAAAAGACGGCCAAGAGAACAACGATCATGAAAAAAATCACACTCACTCGAAGGACGAAGGACCGCGTCAGACTATTTTTTCGCTTCTTCAAAACGATACCCGATCCCATAGACAGTCTGAATCCACTCTTTTCCCAGCTTATCTCGCAGGATACGGATAAAACTGTCTACGGTCCTTTCATCCGTCTCATGATCCATTCCCCAGACAGATAGCAGAATCTGTTCACGACTAAGGGCAGCGCCTTGATTTTGGTAAAGATAATATAACAACTCGTACTCCTTTTTCGTAAGAGAAAGGTCTTTTCCGTAACACTTGACTCGTTTTTCATTTGCGATAAACACGAGGGGTTGCGTAATATCTTGCTTGACGATCCCTAATAGTTTGGCGACACGAACCAATAAAACCTTTGCGTGAAAGGGCTTCGCAAGGTAGTCATCGACACCAGAAGATAACGCCTGTACCTCGTCCTCCGGCAGATTTTTAGCCGTCAGCAGCAAAATTTTGACCGCACGTGTTCGCTTCATTGTCTGTGCCACCTCTAACCCATTCATTTTGGGCATCATCCAATCCAGAACCGCTAAATCAAAGGTTTCTTCATAGAATTTCTCTAAGGCTTCCTCACCGTCCTTCGCCTCCACGACGTCGTAGCCTTCCTTTTCAAAAAACTTGGTCAGCAGCTCCCGCATTTTGTCTTCGTCTTCACCTAATAAAATCTTCATCCCATAAAATCCTCTCTCTCTTTCCACCTAAATCATTGAATACCATCTCGATAAATTTGACAATAGCCTCCGACAGTCTTATCGCATCCCTAAACAATATTTAGAAAAAAATAAAAAGATCTCTCCTCAGAGAAATCTCTTTAAACGAAAACCAGTAGAAAAATTGAGTTGCTTGCTTCGATTACCTTTGAACTGCCTCCTCCTCTGTGAGGGACCTGATTACTCTACAGGGAGTGCCAAGAGCCAATACATTTTCGGGGATGGATTTGGTCACGACACTGCCGGCCCCTATTACAGAATTTTCACCGATCGTTACCCCAGGTAAAACGATGGTGCCGGCACCGATCCAAACATTTTTCTCGATCACGATAGGTAAATTGTATTGTGCTTTTTTAACGCGTAGTGATGGCGATAACGGATGTGTCCCCGCACACAGTGTGACATTTGGGCCAATCATGACATTGTCGTGGATCTCGATCGTCGTGTCATCCACCAAAGACAACCCAAAATTCGCGTACACCTGTTTTCCAAAGTGCGTATTTTTTCCCCAATTCGCGTGAAAGGGTTGCTCAATGTACGAACCTTGACCAAAGCTTCCTAACAGCGCCTCCAAAATCACCGCTTTTTCTTCCTGTTTACTAGGCAGCGTTTGGTTAAATCGGAAAAGCAAGTCACGATAAAAGGCTTGCTCTTCTTTTAATTCGAAGGACTCGAAGTAGGTTTCCCCTGAGTCCATTAGCGTCTGAAGCATCGTATCAGTCAAGATTCTTCCCCCCATTTAAGATTTTAGACTGGACAGGTCTTCTTTTCTTTAAGAAAATGCCTATTAAAATAACGATGAGTAAGATACTCAATAATTTGAATGGTGCGAAAAGATTCGTCGTACCGGAAACCAATTGCAGCGTGCTCAAGCCAAAAGGTGCGATAAAGTTCCCAAGATTGCAGCCAATTAAAATAATTGAAGTGGCAGCCGTCATTTTTGCAGGTGAAGCATAGAGATTCAATGAATTATAAATGAAGGGAAAAATCAAACTCCCTGGAATCCCGCTGATAAAATAACCAATCAGCAGCAAGAAAAAATTATTTTCAGAGATCGCGATCAAGAACGTCGCTAACGCCAGCATTGCCAAGCCGAGATACAAGCATTTCTCCCCCAGCAGCCGATTCGCAAAGCCGAATAACGACCCCGTCACGATCCCAATGATCGGCATTACCGCTAAGAACGCCGACGCATTGTAATCCGCTCCTTTGATATCCGTCACCATCGTTGGAAAACGTACGCCGATCGCCACAAACGTCATGACTAAGAACAAGGCGAAGAGGGCTAATAAATAAACAGAAGCTTTGAGTTCTCCCTTTGCACCCGTTTTCGCTTTTTTGGCTTCCTTGATTTCTGGAACAAAAAGAGTAAATAACACCAAAATCGGAAAGGCGATGAGATAGACACTGAAAGAAACTCTCCAGCCGAAGGTCAGCAACGCCCCAGCCAGAAGCGTCAAGCCAGCATTCCCAATATTTTCAGCAGCGCCGCGATAGCCCAACAGCGAGGCGCGCTCCTCTGGTTCTTCTTGAAATAGTAAATTGATGATTGAGACCGCCAAGGAGTTAAAGAGTCCGAACCCGGCACCTAAAATGAAACGGCTGATCAAGATCGGGACATAGCTGTTTAAGAATAGCGGAGCCAAGCCGCCGCCGAAGCCAACCAGAAGCAAGCCCAATTGAACGGTTCGCTTGGTGCCGATTTTCTCAGCAATAAAGCTGGAAAGGACAACAAAAAGGACAACGGCTAGCGCGGGCAACGTTGCGACCAGTTCCACTTGGGTCGTCGTCATTCCCAGTGCGGCTCGCATCTGAGGCAGAGCACCATTGATCGATAGCGCGCTCGTCAAAAGAAGCGAGATGGATAAAATAGACAGGCGGGTCATGAGACTGTTTTTATTGATCATTTTCTTCTCCTACTTTCTTCAAATGCAGGGTTGCCGTTTGGAAATCGCCATAAAAATCAGGGACTTGAACACCGAGTGTCATCAGTTCATCGCCAAAATACCGTTGATTTGTTTCTTGGTCTTGATAGCAGCTCGTTTCCTCCAAGCCTGTCAAAAAGATTTCGTGAAATACAGGTTGCGCCGAAGCCAATGTCCGTGCCATCATGACAAACGCCTCGCCTTTGTCCTCTGAAACAAACATCCAAGCGGTGACATTTCCTTCGAAAGGACTATTCAGACGATAAAATTCGCCAAATTGAATCAGTGGTCGAATGGCTTGATACTGGGCAACCTGCGCCTTTACGATCGTCTTTTCTTCAACAGACAGCTCCGTCAAATCCAATTCGTAGCCGAAGACCCCGCTCATGGCAACATCTCCTCTGGTTTTCAATGAGGTGATCCGTTCCGTTTGATGATTCGGAACCGCGGAGACATGGGCCGTCATGGAAGATATCGGGTAAGCTAAACTTGTCCCGTATTGGATTTTCAGTCGTTCCACTGCATCGGTGTTGTCCGTTGGCCAAGATTGCGGCATGTAATAAAGGAACCCTGCATCAAAACGTCCGCCGCCGCCAGAACAGCCTTCCCATAGAACATTCGGATAACGGGCGATCAGGTTTTCCATCAATTCATACACTCCGAGAATATGGCGATGCGCCGCTTCCCCTTGATTCTCTGGAGAGAGCTGGATCGAATAAACATCGGACAAACTACGATTCATGTCCCATTTGATATAATCGATCGGCACTTCGTCCAAAATGGCGCAGAGTTGTTTTTCAATCGCTTGCCGTACGTCCTTGCGCCCCATATCCAATAAATGCTGATCCCGAGAAGATGAAGGCGTACGATTCGGCTCCTGCATCAAGTAATCTGAATGGGCTTCATAAAGCTTCGAATCTATTGAGATCATTTCCGGCTCAAACCAAACCCCGAATTGCAGCCCTTTATCATGAACATAGTCCGAGATTCCCTTTAATCCGTCCTTCAATTTCCCTTCATACTCGAACCAATCCCCTAAAGAAGAATTGTCTGAATCCCGATGACCAAACCAGCAGTCGTCTAAGACAAACATTTCAATACCTAAATCGGCGGCTTCATCCACGATTTCTTCGATTTTTTTGCTGTCAAAATCAAAATACGTCGCTTCCCAATTGTTTACCAAGATCGGGCGCTCTTTCAATTGATGTTCCCCTCGAGCAACTCGTTCCCGCAGCAGATGATGCAGACTGCCGCTCATACCGTTCAATCCTTGATCAGAATAGGTCAGAAGAACCTCGGGCGTCTGAAAAACGTCATCGGAAGACAGCGACCATGAAAAATTGTACTCATTGATCCCCGTCAGCACACGGACCTGATCGATTTGATCCTTTTCCAGCTCAAAGGCATGATTGCCGGAGTAAACGAGATGCATCCCGATCGCTGGGCCGCTGAACTCATTGGTGTCATGGTTGACGAGTGCGATAAAGCTGTTCATTTGATGACTTGAAGCTCCCCGTCGGCTTTCAAAACGCTGAATCCCAGTATGAATGCTTTCCCGTTGGATTTGACGTTCTCGTAAATGCGCCCCTGGCAACGAGATCACTTCATCGTAAATCCCGCTATTCGTGAGATCCATCTGCATTGACGCTATTTTTTCTACTACGATCGTTTCCGCCGTTTTATTTAGAACGCGTGCCGATCGAGTCACGACTGGGCGGTCATGATAGATCGTGTAGACTAATTCTAGATAGATTTCTTGATCCCGGTCCTTAAGAACGACGATCAAGGTCGTTGCTTCGTCGTCACTCTCCACATAAGACTGAGGCAGACCGCTAAGCTCAGGCTTTCCTGCTTCAATACGAAAATCAAAATAACGAAAATCGTGCAGATTCGATCCATTTTCTCGTCGAATCAATGACGCCGGTACACGATAATCCATCGATCCATGGCTAGAATATTCCTGTGGCAACGTGTCTTTTGAGTAAGCCCTTTCAGCATTGCCCGGAACATTTCCAGAAAATCCGCGGTCTCTTCGCAAATATCTTTTATACCCATTATAACGGGTAATTGCCTTGCCAAAATAGAGGTGATTCAGAATTCCGTCCTCTTCAAATTGAATAATGTAAGAGATTTCATTGTTCCGTAGATGAAATACCTGGTTTTCTTGGTCAAACATGACTGCCTTTTGATTCATTTGTGTTTCCTCCTCTTAACTTGTTGTTTACCTTATAATGTTTACTAAACAATTTTGTCAAGAATTATTTCAAAAAAAAAAGAGAACTTTTTTTAAAGTCCTCTTGACGCTTATTTTTTGGGCACAAAACTTTCACGTACCACTAATTTTGAAGGAAAGGTCATTATGACCGGTTCCTGCCGTTCATCTTCAATTCGTTCTTTTGCCAAACGCACCGCGGCTTTCGCGATTTCTTGGGCGCTGATGTGCACGGTCGTCAAGCTGGGCGTAAGAAATTCAGCAATTTCAATATCGTCAAAGCTGGCGACATCGATCTCCTTGCCCACTGTAATGTTCGCGGACTGTAAAGAACGGTAAACACCGACTGATAGTGGATCGCTGCCGACTAAAAGCGCGGTCGGAAGTTCTTCCTCGGAAGCCAGCCACTCATCCATCAATCGTTTTCCCTCAAGCGGTTCCCACAAGCCGAGTTTTGCTTGCTTTTCCAATCCATTAGCCGACATAAATTCTTGATAGGCTCGGAAGCGTTTCTCATTTTCAGTGTAAATTTTTTCGCCTGCTTCATTGATCTCAATCGTCACACCGCCAATGTACCCGATCCGTCGATGGCCCTTTTCATAGAAAAGCTGCAACACACGTTTTGTCATTCGTTCGAAGTCCGCATAGACCATGTCCACTTCAAGATTGATATCCGGGTTATCCAGCACGACGATATTTTTATTTTGTTTACTTAACCGTTTCACCGCGCTTTCTGAGACCGTCCCGACAATAATGATCGCCCCCAGCTTGTCAAAATCCTGCCACGTCTTCGGATTGTCTTCCAAATTATAGACACGATTCAATCCTAAATGGAGACGACGAGCTTCTTGCTCTAAGCCGATCCGCAGACCATTGAAATAAGGATCATCCAATTCCTTTTGCCGACTGGTGGTCGTGATCACACCGATCGAAGGCAGCCGACGCTTGATGTATTTACGCTTGTCTATATCGTAATTCAATTCTTTGATTGCTTGATAAATGCGTTCCTTTGTCGAATCGGTAACCGACAATGTTGGATCATTATTCAATACTCTCGAAACGGCTCCCGGACTCACTCCGGCTCGTCTCGCCACATCGCGAATTCCTACCATGTATGTTCACCTCGATTGTTTACTAAACAATAACTGGAATTCTAAGATTCGTCAACCGCTTTTAACAATCCGTTTAGGCAAAACAAATAAAAAAGCCCCCTGAACTGGCGAGAACGGTGGCCAGCTCAAGGGACTTTTCGTTAACTATACTGAGTAATAAATTGGTGAATGGTTTTAGCTACTTCCTCTGCACTCGTTCCGATCGCCGGGTGCCCAGGATTTTCAAAAATCTTAAATTCCCCCTTCACCACTTCACCAACGATTGCTTGGTATTCTCTTTCAATATTTGGACGAATCGTTCCATCCTTTTTGGTTGCTGTTAGAAGCAGCGGGGCCTGCAATATTTGCAGCGAGTCGAAGAACAGCTCTCTTCTGGAAATAATCATTCGCCACAAACAATCGGTGTCTCTTTCGACGACTTCTTTCCAATCGTCTCCAATACACCAATGATAAAATTCGGAGGCCTCTGGATCAGCCATCGTAGAGGAACGTTCAGCCAGCAACGCTTCATCAAAACCATCATGGAAGGTTCGGCCGTCAAAACTATCCGCTGTGACTGTCGCGATTAGATCTGGTCTTAGAAATGCTGCATTGATCGCTACCCAGGCACCTCCACTCGTCCCAACAAGGTTCGCTTCCTTGATAGCCAAATGTTCCAGCAATGCAATGGTTTGACGCGCCTCCTCTTTCCAGAGCTCTACTGGAAATTTTTTCAAACGATCCGAACGCCCGTAACCTAAAAAATCAATCAAGATCACTTGGAAATCCTTATAAAGAGGCAGCATAGGTTTGAACAACTTTGAGGACGAAGTATTTCCATGCAAAAAAACAAGCGGCTTTCCATCTCCTTGTGTTTCATAAAAGATTTTCTTTCCATTATAGCTAAAGAAACTCACTGCGATCACTCCTTAAAACGTCATACATTTGTTCTAAGTATAACAAGTATCCCGTGAGATAGCAGTGGCTCCTCTGTATAATAACTTTAGATAATATAAAATAAATGGATTGGACATTTACCCCGAACTATGTTTTTTCAGCGAAACAACGCCTTATTGGTCAATGTAAAAGCATTTTTACCCGCTTTTTCTAGTGATTCGACAGCATTTGTTTTATGCTAGAAAAAAGAAAACGAATCGAGGGCTTACGATGGAGATTGGTCAACGCTTAAAAGTACGTCGAAAGGAATTGGACCTGACGCAGGATTATGTTGCTTCCGTTTTAGGGATCACCCGGCAAACCATGTCCAATTGGGAGAATGGACGGAGCTATCCAGATATTGAACGAATCATTCGCTTGTCTGATATTTATAAATTGTCCTTGGATGAGCTGCTGAAAGGAGATCAAGAAATGGTGAAGCATTTACAAGAAAGTACGGTCGTGAATCACTTTTTAAAAATTTTTATTGCGATGCTTTGTATCAATGGCTTATTGATGGTGGTCCTACTTTTTACCCCCTCTATGAGTGACGGCTTTGTTCTGTCTATTTTCGCATTGATCGGTATCAACACCCTCAGTCTTTTCTATCTGATCGTCAAAAAAATTTAGGAGGAGTTCTTTATGAATGCTATCGGGATACTTATCATTTTAGGCGTGCTGTTCGTAATTGCCGCTTTCTCGTTGTTTTACTATGTTTTTTCATTGGTCCTATTGGATGCCAAAAGCCGAGGGATCAAAAATCCCAAGTTTTGGTCTCTCGTTGCGGCCGGAGGACAGCACGGCGAAGGGCTGCTGCTGTATCTTTTCAATCGACGAAAGACTGTCAGTAACATGACGGACACTGAATCGGCGCGCTTTCTTCAGCTTAAAAAGAAAATTTACTATTTAATGGCAGTGGACCTTTTCCTTTTCTTAGCCGCTTTGATTGCCCTCATGCGCTTCACGTAAAAAACGAGCGAATCCAAATCCGCTCGTTTTTTTAGCTCAATGAACGGTCATCCCGCCCAACCTGTCTTTCCTTTTTCTCCAGATTCAGCAAATATTGCTTCCGTTCCAATCCGCCGGCATAGCCCGTCAAGTTTCCGTTACTGCCGATCACACGATGGCAAGGGATAACGATAGCGATCTTGTTTAATCCATTTGCCCGTCCTACCGCCCGCACCTTGTTTTTATCCCCTAAACGTATCGCGATTTCTTGATAGCTTAGTGTCTCACCACAGGGGATCGTCTCCAGCATCCGCCATACCTCTTGTTGGAATGGCGAGCCGTCGTAAAACAAGGGCAACGAGAATTCTGTGCGATCCCCAGCAAAATACTCGGTTAATTGACGCGTCACTTCTTGACTGACCACAGTCTGTCCATAGATGATGCGAAAATTGTATTTTCCCCGCAATCCCTCGATTTCCTTTTCCAAACCACGTCGGTCTTCAAACTCCAATAAATAGAGATACGTATCATCGGTCAAACAAAGCATCCGACCGATCGGTGTGGAAATAAAGGAAGCATTCAACGGACGTGCGGTGGTCTTTTTTACGGGATTTCCCATAATTTTAGTAAACGCGTCATTGAACCCGCTGGCCGATTCGTACCCGGCTTCAAACTGTTGATCGATCACTCTGCTGCCGTGACTGATTTCTTTGAAGGCCAGTCCCATTCGTCGTGCCCGTGCGTATTGCACGAAGGTCATGTTGTAAATAGTTTTGAATTTACGACGAGCGGTCGCTGAATTCAATCCAATCGCTGAAAAATCCGCTTCCTTCCAACGCTTCTCTGGGTGCCGTTCGACTTCATTTACCAACAATTGCACCTCCTCAGGGATCGCTTGAGGAAATGAGAGCGGCTGACAGATTTTACAAGGCCGATAGCCCGACAACAATGCTTCCTCTGCCGACGAATAAAACTCGCAGTTTTCATAGTTAGGCTTTCTTGCAGTGCATGTCGGGTGGCAAAAAATCCCGGTTGTTTTTATTCCGGCAAAAAAGATGCCGTCGTATTTTTGGTCTCTGGTTTTTAAAGCTTGGTAATATTCTTCTCGTTTTTTATCTGACGTAATCATGAGTGACGCCCCCCTCTTATGTCTTTTAGTATACGCGCCTGGGCAGATGGATACTTTCGAAAAATGAACAACTATTTCTTTTTTTTGATTTTATAAAATAACTAATTCATTTAATAGAGCATCACTTATAAAATAACTATCTGACATAAAATAACTGTCGTTTGACACCAGAAAAACTCTATCTTATACTTTTAGTTATAAAGGAGCTGGCACGGATGAATCAACAAGAAGCCAATCGACGAATGGAAGAGGAAATTCAATTTTTCCCTTGGTTCGTTCAAAATTATTTTCGTAAAAAAAGCGGCGATCAATACTCTTCCATCACCTTGTACGAGTACGCCAAAGAATACCGACGGTTTTTGAATTGGCTGATTCAAGAAGGCTTTTCATCTGCCGAAACGCTTTCGGAAGTCACTTTGGCGGAATTTTCTGCTTTGTGGCCGGAAGATTTGGAGTTTTACAAAGCCCATCTTGTCAAAGCGCCCAAAATTCTGAAAGAATCTACCAAAAAACGCTTGGAAGAAAGCGAGCAATCCCTGCCTTTGCGCCAAAATGCGACGGTCCAACGGGGAGTCACTGCGTTGCGCTCGCTGTTCAACTATTTGAATGAAGCCATTGATCGTCATACAGGAAAACCTTATCTTGAACACAATATGATGGGAAAAGTCGCAAATGTCAAGGATAACAAAACCATGGCTGAGCGTGGCGCGGCAATTGAGAAAAAACTTTTTCTAGATGAAGAAGCCCTCGATTTTCTGGATTTCGTTGACCAGCGGTACATAGAGACATTAGAAACACGGCAAGCCATCACCGCCTTCAAAAAAAATCAGCTCCGTGATCTGGCCATCATTGGACTCTTCCTTGGGACGGGGATGCGTTTATCGGAGCTAGTGAATATGAATGTACAGGATCTCGACCTTCACACGGGAGAAGCACGGGTCTATCGAAAAGGCGGAAAATGGGACATGGTGGTCATTTCTTCCATCGCCATCGACTATTTGACAGAATATCTCGCTCAACGGGAGCAGCTCTATCATCCAGATGAAAATGAAACGGCGCTCTTTTTAACACGTTACCGCGGCAAAGCCAAACGCATCGCCAGCGGTGCAGTGGAAGCCATGGTGGGAAAATATTCAGAAGCCTTTAAAATCAAGATTTCGCCCCATAAACTGCGGCACTCAGTCGCCACACAGCTATACAGCAAAACAAATTCACTGGTCCAAGTCGCAGAACAGCTCGGACAATCAGGCACCTCGGCGACGACTGTCTACACCCATATCGCAGGCAAGAAAAAACGCGATGCGATGAATGATTTGTGGTCATAAAGCAACAAAGGGAAAAAGCATAGGAGCGTCGTCTCCTATGCTTATTTCGTATCCAAATGTATGGGAGGTTACAGTAATCTCTTTTGTTCGGCAATTCGGATCGCCTCTATTCGATTCGAAACACCTAAGTCATTATAGATATTTTTTATGTGACTATGGACCGTATGAATGGATAGTTCCTTCTTTTCGGCAATCTCCTCTGACGTGAGGCCTTCTGCCAAATCTTTGAGAATCTCCAGCCTGCGTGGGGTTAAGCGCAAGGAATTTTTTTCGGCAACTTTTTGCTTGCGTATTTTTGATACCCGTTTGGCGAGGGTGGTCGCTTTTGCACCAACTAGTCGCAACCATTCAGGATCAAATGCCTCTGGGGCTTTTTCCTGTGCGACATGAATCAAATGACGCATGTCTTCTTCCCACTCGATCAACGGTGTGATAATTTTGTTTCTGTGAGTCATGTGGTATACCGCTTCTAAATCAGCAATGGCTAAATCGTGTTCATTCATTTTCAAATACGTGATCGCTCGAAATGTTTTTGCATACATCACGTCCATCCAAAGCCCCTTGTAATTGCTGTAGTACCTTTCAAGATAATTCAGTAGCGCAAGTGCTTCGTCATAGCGGTTCTTTTGAATGAGGTATTTTGCTTGGGGGAAACCATTTCTGGCCAATTCCCATTTCGCCCCTTTTTCTATGTCATTTTTGACCACCCGCGTGGGGACATCATCTGGGGAGTGGAGATACAAGCCGAGCCAACTAGCCATCCGCGCTTGAAACCCGTTGTATTGGTACAGTTCCTGCTCTTGAATCAATCGAGTCACTGCCGTTAATTGCGATTCAGCTTCTGATAGTTCTCCTTTTAGCAGTTCCGTTCGCATCAAGAAATGACGGACCAATAGCATCGATTCATAAAGCTGTTCGCTTTCAGCCGCATGCAATAGTTCCAGCAAAAGTATCTTTGCTTGTTTCAAGTCATACTGAAAATAGGCGATCTCAGCTTGACAAAAAACATCTGCATGGATGTCTAATCCACCTAAAATAGTTGTAATATACGAATTGAGTGTGCGGAACACCTGCTTTGCGTGTTCTATTTGATCAGGAACCCCCTCTTCATAGCACGGGAAACGAGCCCAAGGCGCTTTGAGAATGACTGGTACCGGCTTATTCCAATGCTTCATGCCCTTCGGCAAGTATATACTGGCAAGTCGTGTATGCTCTAAAAAACTTTCGTCTCCCCTCAAGCGATCGTTTTGAGCCAACATGTGATACGCATCGCCTAAGACCGTCTTATCTTCGAAATCCTCTGATTCAAGCCGTTTTATCAAAGTTGTCAGCCGATTATCCGACTCATGGACTTTTCCAATAGAGAGTAACAACCCAATGTTTTGGAGTTCTGCTCTCGGGTGCTCCTCGAAATACTTTTTGGGGATCTTCTCAGAGTGATCATAGAGAAATTTTGCTTGTGAATACTCTGTAAAAGGTGTCAGCATACGCCAAATCAATGCGACTACTTGGTCATATTGGCGGCTTTCGACAAACATCGTCAGCGCCTCTTCGTCTCTTTCTCGCTTCAAAAAAACCTCTGCAGCTTTTTGATAAAAAGAACGTGTTTCCTCTTGATCTATAAGAGTTTGCCGGGCCTTTAAGAAGTCTCTATAAGCGGTTTGAAGAGTGTAAACATCGTTTTTATAATCATAGGTAATGAGTGGATGCTTCTTCAGCATGGCAACGACCGCTTCATCGTACAACTCAAACAATTCTGGGGGAATCACATCCAGTAACGCCAACTGTATAAGACTTCTTTTTTGGTTAAGAGGATACTCCTGGAAAAATTGTGTATGGAATAACTGTAGCAATACATCCTGACTTTGTTGCATGAGTTCTTCAGAATCGCGGCAGCTCTTTGCCAGCATATACAAAGGTAACGGCCATCCTTGCCATCTCTCTGATAATTTTGCTAGTTGTTCTGTTGTTAAAGAAAGGGCGTTTGCGTGAAATAAATCCGCAGTTTCTCCCTCTGTCAGGCGCAGATTTGTTTCACCAATAGAAAAGTAATCGATATTATTTCGTATGCAAAGGCTTTGAAGGTCGCTTTTTTGATTTGAGAGAATTACCAGGCAAAGGTTTGAAAAATCGCTCTCAACCAGACTCTCATACAAAAAGCGGACATTCTCCTCTTCTAAAATGCTGTAGTCATCAATCACGAAGACACTTCGCTGCGTCTCTAAAGACGCAGCTTCGATCAACTCGATTAACTCTGCGATTTGTCCCAGCGTCGTGGGGGTTTCCAATTTAGAAAACACATCGGATTGATTGGGCATGAGTTTCTTCAAAGACTGTGTTAATTTCTTCCAATTAAAAAACAAATGATTGTCCATTCTCCGTAAACGAAGCCAAGCATGATTGTAGATGCCTTTTTCCAAAAAAGCTTCCAAAAGTTCACTTTTTCCATATCCAGGACCTGCTTCTATTAGAACAATAGGGGATCTAACCGCTTGTTCGAATAAGTCATTCATTCTTTGCGAGTGGCTATTTGCTGCTTCCACCTTTAGCACCTCCCAGCGTTTGTGTTATTTATTCTATCATAATAAATAACACAATACACGATGTTTTCGTTTTTGGTCTCCCTCTTCGGTCTCGCAAATTCCAGTTATGGACACTATAGATAGATCGCTACGAATTCTTCAAGTGAAACTCAGCGATCATTTCTTCTTTTTATTGAAAAAATACCATACGACCACACCGCTCATCCCTGCCGTCCAACAAATGAAAGCACCTATCGAGAAGGAAGAGCGTCCGAATCCGCCAGTATTCGGCAGCGCCCCTTTATAAGCATGATTGACAACTCCAAGAAATCCCGTAAATTCGCCTTCTTTGATCGATTCAAATGCTGGAGGAAACTCGCCACTCGGCCCTTTTATCGGTTCCATTTTATTGTTCTTGATCCACCCATTCTCATCAAAAGTAAATCGCCATTGGCCATCTGGCTGCCGATAACTGCTTGGTGCCTTCGTCTCCACTAGTTGGTAATAAGAATCCTTCCCATAAGGTACATTAAAATCAACCCGGCTATTTTCTTGACTGCTATTCACAGCAAGGAGCGTCCATTTGCCTTCTGTAAGAGTCGTTGTTGTCACTAAGTCGTCGTTTGCAGGAACACCTTGTCCACTCCATTGATAAAGACTAAACTCCGCATCTCTCAGTCCCTCTCCCTCTGACGTTTGCTTAATAAAACTCCACTCATAGCCAAGGTATTTCCATTTTCCAACAAAGGTAACATCGGCACTTGCGATCGTTTTTTTATTGGCATCCCAGCCGACAAATTCCCACCATTGACCATTTTTTGTTCGAAGGGTGGTTTTTGCCACATCAGTCACAGCGATCGTCTCATGATCTCCGAAGCCTCCTTTCGATCCTGGCAACAGTTCTTTGATTTCTTCCGGCAGCTCCTTACCAGTGAATGATGCATTTTCAAACGTATGATGCGCCAAATAACGAATTAGCTCTGGCTGCTTCACCGAAAATATGCTACTGTCCTCCGCCTGTAATGAATCATTGGTGGGAAGAACCCCGCTGGTAGAAAGCGCCGTCCCAGCTTTCAGTTTTACTTTTAGTTTCATCGTATGAAGGACACCTTGTTCACAGCCGCCTAAATCCCAGATTATTTTCCCAGCGGATGTGCTTGCGGTTCCTCCATCTTCAGAAATACTGATTGCATCGCTCTCTTCTGATAGCTCAAAGTCTTTAGATAACACATCTTCAAGCTTTATTTCTAACGGTACGGCTGAATTGACCACATCTTCTAAGACGTCTTCCATGATCTTTTCGAAGGCTGCGCTGTCTTTTGCTAAATAAGCCGTCTTATTATCGTAAGAAATATTTTCCAGATTTTTCCTTCGTTCATTTTCATCACCGGTCCCATAAATACCGATCGGATAGACCCGGTGCCCACGGTCCCTTAGGATTTTTGCTTGATTCAATCCGTGAATATCTCCAGTCCCTTCTGGCAACCCATCACTGATAAATATAACAACAGGAATTCGTCCCGGCTTTTGGTATTCTTCTATCGTGTCTATCGCTCCTTGAAGGCCGGCAGAATAATTTGTCTGATTGTAGGTAGTTGCTGGATTGTCATATAGAAATTCTTTTATACCATGTGCGTCATCTGAAAAATTGGTTCGAAATAGATACCTTTCTCCCCCACCAAAAGCCGTCAATGCCACTTGGTTATCATAGCCAGATTGCGAACTGTTTAGTAAAATATTTGTCGCGCCATTCACCACATCGTTGGTCAAAAAAGAACGCGGGTATTTGTAGTTTTCTTGATCGATCGTGCCCACTGCATCGGCCGAATTCAGCATTGAACCACTATGATCCAATACAAAAACAACATCCAGTTTTGCTTGACGGTCAAAACTGCTGCCATAATCGATCCGAATTTCAGCTTCTGTGCGATCCTTGTCTAACCATTTCGCTGCTTTGTGCAGGGTCGTTTTATCATTCGAACTATCTACAGCACTTTCATATCCCTTGATTTCTTCTGTGACTGGCGGAGGAACACTGACTAAACTTGGCAGCTGTCCATCCATTTCAAGCACGGTTTTGTGCTGCAATCGTTTGAAACGAGGACCATCCCAGATTAAGAACGCTTGGTTCCCGATTTCTCTGACACTGTCGGGAAGAATAATCGAAGTGCCGGCTAGTTTTTTGCACGTACGAAAGGCATCCTTTCCAATCGTTTTTACCATTGAATGGCTTCCAAATTCCAAGCCGGATAGTTCAAAACAATCCCAAAACGCCCCCTCGCCAATCGTCGTTAACTTCTTGCAGTTTGAAAAATCAAGCGCCGTTTTGATTTTTGTACAGCCATAAAAAGCTTGCTTGCCGATTTCTTCCAGATTCTCCGAATTAGAAAAATCAATGCCAGTGATTTTTTCATTCGTCTTGCCATTTGCTGAATGACTGAAGGCATTATCCGCTATCTTCGTCACTCGATAAACAACCTCTTGATATCTGGCATTCGCAAAGAGTCTGTAATCGCCAGTCACACTTTTGCCATCCACGAGTACGGCGGTGCCATCGGAATACAGATGATACTTTACGCCTGCACTTCCAGTAATTTCCGCCACAAAGCCGGCAGTTGAACTCGTTCTATACGTACTTTTCTTTGGTCCTATCTCCTGTTCTTCTGCATCGTCGATCGTCTCGTCCTTCTTCTGATCTGTTGATTCTGAGGTTTTGTTTGCCGGATTTTTTTCTTTTACAGTATCCTTTTCCTTTCCTTCGCTGGAGGAGGGGACTGTTTTATCTGATTCTCTTATGCTTTCTGTTTGAGACTCTTTTGATTGAACCATCGAACTGTTCTCTGCGGACTTCTCTATCGATCCTGTGCTCGATTCCGTGCTAGTGATTTCATTTGCCAAGGCTTTTCCGTAACTTAAATTGGCAATTTGTAAAAAGACGAGCAATTTGTAAAAAGACGAGCACTCCGATCAAGAGTACACGGCATACTACATTTTTCCTTTTTTTCTTTCTTATGTTATTCAATTTAGTCACCTTCTTTTTGTAATCCTTTCAGTAAGGCCAGTATAATTCATAAAAAAAACGCACTCTTCACTATAAATAATGCTCTTAATTAGTGAAGGATGCTAAAAACACTGTTACAGCAATGCTTTCACAATACGAAAATTAACTACCCTTTTTCTTAATAATTTTTAACCGATAATAATAGTTTTTAAGGAGAAAATAGTGAATACCTAATGGTGAATGGAAAGACAATCTGTTTTGTCGTAAATGATAAATAGTCAAGATGGGGGAATACTAGAGAGGATGTTAACAGATTGAACGTTCCAATCTGATTGAACAAAAAACACAAGAAAACCGATATCAAATAAGTTTTTTGTCTTTTTTAGTTATTTTGCAGCTTCCTGAGGTCTTTGATATCAGCGATCTTGTCAGTGCTTTGAGAAATGGATGGGGAGTTCATCTTCTTGTGCCTCTGTTTAAACCACTTAGAAAACTTTTTCATTTGAGTACATTTTCATACCAACATTATTATTGAGGTGGATCAGCCTCTCCTTGATTTTAAAATGCATCGTATATTCCACATCTACCGGTAAGATGACTTTCTCTACGGTTCGCATGATTCGTCAGTTCCTTTACTGATAAAACCTTTTTAGTGATTTTGATAATTTGTACATCACTAGCATTTAAAAAAATGAATCTATCCACCAAATGATGCCGAATAAAACTAAGCCGCGATCTGAGAAACAAGGTTGGCTATGTTTAGCGATCAGTGCTATGTTTTTAGGAATTGAGAGTGTGTATGGATATAAGAAAAAGCCTCTTAAAAAGAGGCTTTGAGTGAATGCAGCTTTCATTTAGTTAAACGTGGCTACTCCGATACATTTCCAGCGACGATCCCTTGAAACCCATTGGTCAAAGCCGCATTCTCTGTCAGACGGAAATGCAGAGCGCCGTCGGGCATCCCTTGATTTTGCATGGAGACTAGCACGACCGGCTGATCATTGGTAAAGCCAAAGAGGTAGACGTGTCGGCTCATGCTCGCTTTGGGTGATCCCGTCTGCGCATCTGAATAGGCAGCGACGATACTGTATTCCGCAGAAGACTCGCCTGTTTCGGACCATTCACTAGAAACGATGATATCATTTATGGCTATCGGCATTTTAGCATTCGCTCCGACCACTTCACTAGGAAATTGCACGCCGTAGTAATTCACATTATTGTTCGGCTGGTACGCGCCATAGGTTTGCCCCATCTCTTGTCCCCAGCCAGTCATAAATGAGTCCAATGTACCTGATTTTTCAGCATTCCAGGCTGTTTCTGGCTCAGAAATGGTTTCACTTGTACTTTCTATTGATTGACTGGTCGATGACGTTGTACTAGTTATACTGCTGGTTGTTATGTTTGATTGTTTAGTGGAAGATATGGTCGTAGAAATCGATGTTTGCGACGTACTGCTATTTTTAGTAGTCGTATCCTCGCTTTTACTACACCCAGATAAGGCCAATAAACCTATTAAAACACCCATACTAATAACTGAATTTTTCATCTAATCGCTCCTCTAGCTTGATTGTTATAGGATTATAATAACAATAAATCCAATGAATCAGGAAGCTTTTTTTTATTCAATTAGAAAAAACTCGCA
Organism: Enterococcus gilvus ATCC BAA-350; assembly: GCF_000407545.1. Taxonomy (NCBI): domain Bacteria; kingdom Bacillati; phylum Bacillota; class Bacilli; order Lactobacillales; family Enterococcaceae; genus Enterococcus; species Enterococcus gilvus. The sequence continues at coordinate 495,813 of NZ_ASWH01000002.1, forward strand.
CATTCGTGTATTGTCTATCATTGTTATTTCATAGCAACGCAATGAAGGCATAAAAATCCCTATTCTACTTAGAAACGGTTCTGTATTTCTAAGTAGAATAAGGGATTCTTTTATTTTATCGTATCTAACCATTGGATCAGCCGCTGTGCTACTTGCTGATTTTGATCGTTGATCGTAGACTTTCCGTCTCCTTTTTGATGCCCATAAGCACCAAATCCAGCATGGTTTCCTCCAACGATTTCTTGATACTCTGTTGCCTCAGGTAAATTCTTTTTGGCTTTCTGATAGGCCTCTTTATCCAGGACATGATCATTCTCACCAGTCAGAGACAACACAGGAATTTCACTATCCGCTAAACGACCTTTCTCATCAGGATAACTCGCCAAGAAGAATACGCCTTTTAAGTTGTCAGAATGATCTTTCGCAAACCGACTCGCCATCACACCGCCTAATGAATGGCCCCCCATGATGAAGGGACGTTTCGGCTGTTCCTTAAGCACCTTTTCGCCACGATCCGGCGCAAGCACAGCCAAATCAAGCGGCATTTTCATGATATAAACGGGATAGCCCGCATCTGCCAACTCCTTCGCCCAGACACTGTAGCTTTCCGGTTCGACTAGCGCACCTGGATAAAAAATAACCATTGGTTTTGACGTGTCTTTTGAAGGGAAGTATAACCAGTCAGGTTCCTCCTTGGCCTGTTTGCCCACCTGTTCTGCTTGAGATGTGGGAGAATAAGTTTGTGTTTTTACATAAGTGATGCCCCCGACGATGACAATAACTATTGCTATCAATACCGCCAGAAGAATCTTCTTCCATTTTTTCAACGCAATCGTCCCTTTCTTATGTTCGTTGTTATCATATCATTTTCGCTAAGCTGCTGGAAATCTTTGAGCCTCTGACACTATCGCTTTAAAAGGGCTCAAAAAATTCTTACTAATAGATGTAAGTTCAGACATAACCTTTTATTGCTCCCTCAGCTTTTTCCTAAACTATTTTCTTACGCATATATTTTAATTTTTGCAAAAAGCTGAGGATACCCGAAATATCAAGCATTCGATACCTCTTAATAAATTTCATCTCATATAAATTTTTTTTATCGTTACCCAATGTTTTGACTATAGTTTGCCCGCCCTTTTATACTTCGTGAGCAATCAAATTTTAGGAGGATTTATTTATGATTACAGGTTTAAACCTATTAAACAACCCTTTTCTAAATAAAGGGACTGCTTTTACTAAAGAAGAACGCGCAAAATACGGCATCACTGGTATGCTTCCTAGCACTGTTCAAACATTAGAACAACAAGCCGTTCAAGCGTATGGACAATACCTAAGCAAACCATCTGATTTGGAAAAACGTATTTTCTTAATGAACATCTTCAACACAAACCGCACATTGTTTTATAAATTAATGGGTCAACATATCGTTGAATTCATGCCAATCGTTTATGATCCAGTTGTTGCGGATTCCATCGAACAATACAACGAAATCTTCGTTGAACCACAAGACGCTGCTTTCTTATCAATCGATGATCCAGAAAGCATCAAAGACAGCTTGAAAAATGCTGCTGACGGCCGCGATATTCGTTTGATCGTTGTGACTGACGCAGAAGGAATCTTAGGTATGGGCGACTGGGGTGTCAACGGTGTGGATATCGCCATCGGTAAATTAATGGTTTACACGGCTGCAGCGGGTATCAACCCTGCGCAAGTTTTACCTGTTTCAATCGATGCTGGTACAAACAACGAAACATTATTGAACAACCCGCTTTACTTAGGAAACCGCCACGAACGTGTGACAGGCGACACTTACTACGACTTCATCGACCAATTCGTTGAATCAGCATCAGATCTTTTCCCTGAATTACTATTACACTGGGAAGACTTCGGACGCGGCAATGCAGCAAACATTTTAGAAAAATACCAAGACAAAATCACGACCTTCAATGATGATATCCAAGGTACTGGTATCGTTGTTCTTGCTGGTGTTTTAGGCGGATTGAACATTTCTGGTGAAGCCTTGAAAGATCAAACGATCTTGACATTTGGTGCTGGTACAGCCGGTGTCGGTATTGCAAATATTCTATTAAAAGAAATGGTTCGCCAAGGAACACCTGAAGAAGAAGCACGCAAACACTTCTACCAAGTCGACAAACAAGGCTTGTTGTTTGAAGATACAGAAGGCTTGACACCTGGTCAAATCCCATTTGCTAGAAAACGTGGCGAATTTACAAATAGCGAAGAATTAACAAACTTAGAAGCCGTTGTTAAAGAAATCCACCCAACAATCATGATCGGTACATCTACTCAACCAGGTGCCTTCAGTGAAACAGTCATCAAAGAAATGGCTGCACACACACCTCGCCCAATCATTATGCCTTTATCAAACCCAACAAAATTAGCTGAAGCAACTGCTGAAGACCTAATTAACTGGACAGATGGTAAAGCATTGATCGGAACAGGTATTCCTGCTGCTGATGTGGAATACAACGGCGTGACGTACCAAATCGGACAAGCAAACAATGCCTTGATGTACCCTGGTCTTGGCCTAGGCTTGATCGCTTCTACGTCTACTCGTGTCAATGATGAAATCATTTCTCAAGCAAGCCGCGCACTTGGCGGAATCGTTGACGTAACAAAACCTGGTGCATCAATCTTGCCTCCAGTTGCGAAATTAACGGAATTCTCACAAATCATTGCGGAAACAGTGGTTAAATCAGTTGTTGACCAAAAATTGAACCGTGAAGAAATCTCAGATGTAAAATCCGCTGTTGAAGCAGCGAAATGGGCTCCAGAATACAAAGACTAATCCCGAATCAGCTTCCCCTCTCTCTTAAATGATTCGTTTAGATATAGATAGAAACAACTCTCTTAGATGAGGGAGTAGATGTGACTCTACTCCCCATTTTTATGAATTCAACCAACGTTTTACTAAAGAAAGGATCTTTAAAAAATGACACAAAAAGATACATCAGCTGCTACGCCAGTTGAAGAAAAAAAGACCAGCTTCTGGTCAACAAAAATCAGCGGTGTGAGTTTGCCTATCTACTTGATCATGGTCGTTGTCTTGATCGTGGCGATGGCGTTAGGAAAATTACCGACAAATATGATCGGACCAATCGCGATTCTTGTTATTTTTGGGAACTTATTCCATTTTATCGGCAACAAAATCCCTATCGTTAAAAGTTATCTTGGCGGCGGTTCTGTTTTTGCGATCTTTGCTTCTGCCGCAATCGCAACGTTCGGAATCTTACCTGACGCAGTGGTAAAATCAACAGAAAACTTCGTGACAAACATGGGCTTCTTAGATTTTTACATTGCTGCTTTGATCACCGGTAGTATTTTAGGAATGAACCGCAAACTATTGATGAAGGCATCTGTTCGTTTTATTCCTGTTGCTCTTATTTCAATGATCGTTTCTTTCTTTGCCGTTGGACTTGTTGGTATGCTGATCGGTAAAGGGTTTGCGAACTCTGTCTTGTACATTTCATTGCCTGCTATGGCTGGCGGTGTGGGTGCTGGCGCCGTGCCATTATCAACGATTTATGCACATGTTTTAGGAACCGATGCTTCTGCCATCATCTCTCGTTTGATCCCGGCAACTGCTATGACCAACGTTTTAGCAATCATTGGTGCTGCGTTAGTCGCGCGTGCTGGACAATCGTTGCCTAAATTAAACGGTAACGGAAAATTGATGGAAAAAGGCGACCTTGGCGATGGCAAACCTCGCGAAGTGAAACCAGATATCGCTCAATTGGGTGTTGGTTTGATGGTTGCTTTGTCCTTCTTCATCTTAGGACAAATCTGTAACTTCTTCGTTCCAAAGATCCATGCCTACGCATTTATGATCATCATCGTTGTTATTTGTAAAATCACGAACATCTTGCCTGAATATTATGAAGACGCAGCAATCATGTTCAATAATTTGATCGTTAAAAACCTAACTGCCGCTGTTTTAGCCGGTATTGGTATTGCGTTATTGAACTTGAACGTGTTAGCTTCTGCATTAACATGGCAATTTGTTGTTTTATGTTTAACAAGTGTGGTTGTGATCTCCCTTGTTTCTGGATTCGTCGGACGCCTCTTTGGGTTGTACCCTATCGAATCGACCATTACTGCCGGTCTATGTAACAACTCCATGGGCGGTACTGGTAACGTGGCTGTATTATCTGCCGCAAACCGCATGGAATTGATTGCTTTCGCTCAAATGGGGAACCGTCTTGGCGGTGCGATCGTACTGATCATTTCAGGATTCCTTATGCAGCTATTCTCTTAATCTACTAGTTAGTTCTATTCTCCCTCTCTTTTAACCATAGAAACATTAGATAAAAAAAGAACAAAGCGCGTTGACTCTACCATCAATGCGCTTTGTTCTTTTTATTTTAGTTAAGAAGCTAATGAAGACGTGACAACCAGTTATTCTATGTCTAAAAACATGATCCGTTCTCCATTTTCAGGATCGTATTTTCCGCTGTCGATGAACCCAAAGCGTTGGTAATAGGGAAGAATTTTCTCATTTTCATCGTGGATACTCAAATAGATTCGACGGACTCCATACTTTTGCCTCATGAATTGAAGGATTATCGGGATAAACCGTGTGCCGTAGCCTTTTCCTTGAAATTGCGCGTCGATCATCAAGCGATCTAGCCACATCTCCTCCTCTTGCTTTGCACCGATCATTGAAAAACCCACAAGAAGTTCCCCATCGTATAGAGCGAGAGGCTGCCAATGAAGGGATACGTCGTAAGCCGCTTCTAATAAGGATCGCGCATTACTTTCGATAAATCCTTTCTGATTCTTTGCGACGGTAAGACCACAGACAGCTCGCCAATTGGGTTCGCCTACCTCTTTGATCGTTAAGCCCATTCTTTCGTCCCTCCTTTATCTTTTACCTGCTTTCACAGTAACAAATAGAGAAAGAAACAGCAATCGGCGCACCGATTGCTGTTTCTTTTAATAGTCGGTAGTTCTTCTTATCAAACGACCGCGGAACGTTCGTTGCTGTAATTTAAATAGATTTTTTCTCGAACAATTTCTTCCAACGTATCAACGACTTTGTGGATGTCTTCATAGGAAGTGTACAAGGCGATCGGCGCTAAGCGAATGACATTGGGTTCACGAAAATCAGGAACTACGTGATGATCTCTCAATGCCGCCGCAATTCGATAGGCTTCACGATGGACCACACATACATGCCCGCCACGAAGAGAATCTTCCTGCTTATTTGTATAAGAATAGCCATAGGCGGTCAATCGTTCATCGATCAAATACATAAGGTACGCCGTTTTAGCCAGTGAAACTTCTCTGATTGTCGCAATTCCAACCGCCTTAAAAACCTGCAATGACCCTTCCAGCGTCGCCATCGAGAAGAGTGCGGGGGAACCAATCTGCCAACCACTCGCATCTGGTTGATGTTCAAACTGTTGCTTCAACTGAAATTGCGTGTCGTTTCGATTTCCAAACCAGCCAGCCAAGCCTGGTGTTTGTTGAAAGTGCTTTTGATTGATGTAGAGGCCCGCAGTTGATCCAAAGCCGCCATTCAAGTATTTATACGTACACCACACAGCAAAATCCGGTTGAATCACTGAAAAGTCGATTTCGACTGCGCCGATCCCATGGCAGAGATCAAAGCCAATAAGGATACCTCTTTTGTGGGCTTCTTCCGTCAGGCGTTTCATATCCAGCAGTTGCGCACTCCGATAGAGGACCGCCGGCAGCAGGATGACTGCGACATCCTCTGTCATCGCCTCGATCATCGCCTCTTCATCAATAAATTGCCCGTCTGTACTTGGCACTACCTTCACGCCCTCTGCTGCTGAATACCCCTTTAGCTGAACGATGCTTTCCACCGCATACCGATCCGTAGGAAAATTTAAATCATCGATCAAAATTTTATATTTCTTCGCTGTTGGGTGATAAAAAGTTGCCAATGCCTGATGGATATTCGCTGTCGTACTTCCAGTCACGGTGACCTCCTTTGCTGAGGCACAGATCAACGGCGCCATCAGATCCGCGATTTTCTCACTGTAGCGATAAAGGTCATTCCACGCACGCACCCCTTCCACCTTCCAGCGCTCAATCATTTTCTCTAAACTTTCAACGGCTGGTTTAGAGGCCATACCTAAAGAATTTCCATCCATGTAAATCTCGTTCTCTTGGAGAAAGAACTCCTTACGATAGTCTCGTAATTCATCCTTTAAATCCATTGCTTTGGCAAATTCGATGCCCTTTTCAAATGTTCGTTCCATCGTCATCCACGCTCCATTAATCAAATTTTCCTACCAGAAACGGATGCATTCAGTTATAATACACTCAATGCTCGTCTGATAACGTCCTTACTCAAAATTGTACCCATCTGCTCCGTCTTTTTATATACGATAACCAATAGATTTCGGGCTCTATTTTTATTAAATAAGGAAAATGAAGGATTTTTTTAGCATAAATAAAGGAGACTCTTTCATGCTTGACCAAACAGATTTGAAACTTTTAAAACTACTTTCAAAAAACAGCCGAACAACGGTAAAAAATCTTTCAAAAGAAGTCGCTCTTTCCGAACCAAGTGTAAAAACACGCATTCAGCGCTTGATGGATGAAGAGATTTTAAACGCATTTACTGTTGATATCGACTATAAAAAACTTGGCTACACCCTGCCATTGTTCGTTAAAATCAGTGATCTGACGATTCCAGCACAAAAATTTGTTTCTATCGTCGAGGAAATCAGTGCCTTTGTTTCTATTTATGCCGTAACCGGAGAAGAAAACTATATTCTTTTCGGTCATGCACGTTCCGTTAGCGAGGTGGAGGAGATTCTTTCCAAGTTGATGGCTTATGGGAAAGTTTCTACGTCGATTATTTTAGAAGAAAAAAATAACAAGAAATTCATTGATGACCTCTAAAAAAGACCGATCGCCAGCGTTAGATTTCAATCTAACATTGGCGGTCGGTCTATCTTTTTAATAAAGAGCCTACTCTATTGAATGGTTTCTTTGTTTTCACGCATAAAGATCGCTGCACCTACAGCACCGATCAGCACGATGGTTCCAGCTACGTAACAAATCTGGATCAGTCCCTTATCAAAGGCATTCACCACTACCTTTTGCAATTCGTGGGCAAAAGGTGCGTTCTTTAATGCCTCTGAGAACACGATTTGATGACCAGAGAAAGGCCCGGCATTGATCAAGCTGGTGGTCAATTTTTCTGGCAAGTGCATTGATGCGGCATGCTGATTAAGGACAGCCGCGTAACGGTTTGCCTCTACTAAGCCTAGGATCACCACCCCAAAGCTGGTACCAAATTGTCGGAAGACGTTCAACAAGCCTGAAGCCATCCCCATCTCATGAGGCGCGACCCCTTCTAACCCAGCGGAGTTCAATACCGGGTTCACGATCCCGTTGGCGATCCCGATCATCACTAGCGTTGGCCACAATTGTGCATACCCCATCGTAGGGGAAAGCTGACCGATCAAGAAAAGAAAACCGGCGCCGCTGACCAATAAGCCCGCAACGATCATCCATTTTTTCGAGAATTTATTTCCCAGAATCCCAACTACGGGTCCTAAAATCAAGGACCAGACAGATAGTGCCAATTGACGAATCCCCGTGTCAAAGGCAGACCAGCCAATATAGTTCTGCATCAATACTGTTAAGTACGTATTAAACGCATAAATTCCTGAACCTAGCGCAAAAGCAACGATCACGGACCCGACAAAGTTGATATTCTTGAACATCTTCAGGTTCATCATAGGACTTTCGACCTTTGATTCGACAAAGATAAATAACGCTAAGAACACGACCGCTAAAAGCATCCAGCCACCAACGTGAGGATTTGTCCAACCCCAATTGATGTGTGTTTCCTTTTCGATCAAGCCATAGATCGCACTAAATAATGCTGCGGCAGACAAAATCATCCCAAGAAAATCAATTTTCTGATCTTTTCCGTAGCTTGGCGTCTCATTTACATAACGCATCGTCATTAAAACAGCGATGATCCCGATCGGCAAATTGATAAAGAAAATCGATTCCCAACCAAAGGTATCCACCAATAAGCCGCCCACCAATGGCCCAGAAGCGGAAGATAGTCCAATAACCGACCCTAAGATCCCCAACGCTAACCCACGTTGCTTGCCATCAAAATTTGAAGCAACTAACGCCATTGACAGAGACATCATGCCTGCTCCACCGATGGCTTGGATTCCCCGTCCGATGTCTAGAACCAGCAAAGTCGGTGCAAAGCCGTTCACTACTGAAGCAATGACGAATAAAATCAAGCTTGCCAAAAAGACTTTCTTTCGCCCGTACATATCTCCCATTTTTGACACGATCAGCAACGTGACCGCGAATACTAATGTGTAGGCATTCAGCACCCACTGTAATTGTGTAAATGGCGCATCGAAGGCCTTTTGCATTGTTGGCAACGCCACGTTTACTACCGTCACGTCCAAAAGTCCCATAAAGACGCCCAAAGACATCGCGACTAATGAGAACCATTTTTTTGAAGAATTTTCCATAAATTGTTTGCACCCCTAGTTATAAGTATCAAGCTGCTGAGCAGAATTCTTTCGATCAGCAAGCTGTTTATTGATCCATGTTAATTTTGTTTTGGCTAATTGGATATCCAATTCATAGGCTTCGGCCAAAATACGAAAGCGTTCCTTGTTTTCTGGAAAACGCGCCTGATGCTCTGTCATATCCTTTTGCGCGTGTTGATAAAAATCCAAATCCTTTTCAATAAATGACTGAAATTCCTCTAATATTGCTAGTTGCTCCGTTAGCGACACGCTATCCAACGAACGCAGCTTGAAGTGAATCCTGTCATTTCGCTTCGCGTCCGAAGGGATTTTTTCCTTCATCAATTCAATGAATCGGTCCACACCCGACGCGGTGATATGCCATAATTTCATTTTTCGGCCTTCTTCATGGACCGTGGAGGTGACGAGCCCTTCTTTCTCTAGCCGTTCCAGTGAAGGATACAAGACCCCGCTGGACACTTTTCGCATCGGCTGCAAGGCAGATCCGACAATTTTTTGAAGCTTGTAGCCGGTCTTATCGCCAGTAATCAGTGAACCTAAAAGTAGTAAATCGTACATATTATCCCCCTTCCTGATGCCCTTCATCAGTCTTTTAGATCTATCGACTTTGTAATTATAAGTCTTTTAGACACATTGTCAACTAGAAAGTTCTCTCACCTTGTTTCCACAAAAAAAGACCGATTCAAAGGAATCAGTCTAACGAATTTGATCGCTGTTTTCAGCGACTTCTATTGCTTGTCTTTCTCCAGCGTCTTTTTCGGCAATCGGATCACAAACAGGGTCCCGACTTCCTTCTGACTTGAAACATCGATCGATCCGCCATGAAGCTGAATCAATTCTTTCACAATAGAAAGTCCCAAACCAGATTCGCCGAGCTTCGTATTTTTTCTAGAGGGATCTGCCTTATAATAACGATCCCAGATGTTTTTTTGTTCCTCTTCGGTCATCCCGATGCCCGTATCTTCCACAGAGACAAGAACCGTTGAATCCGTTTCTCGCAGGTCGACTTTTATCTCACCATTGTCCGTAAATTGGATGGCGTTCTGGATCACATTGACCATGATCTGGATGAAACGATCCCGGTCGGCGTACACCTCGATCGGCTGCTCATTCAGCAAGCTCAAGCGGTCATTCACAGCGTCGGCCGTTTCTTGAAATTGCGTCAGAATGTTTCTTAATACGTCCGTTCCATCAAAAGAACACATCGTTAAGGTAATCTGATGGCTGCGTATGGTTTCATAATCCAAATTTTGCTTCACTAAGCGAATCAGCCGATCCGTCTCATTTTGCATCAGCACAATGGCTTTATCCTTTTGCGTTTCAGGGATCGCATTGTATTTCAATCCCTCCAGCAGACCTTTGATCGTCGTCAATGGGGTGCGCATTTCGTGGGACGTGTTTGCCATAAATTGCTTGCGCAGCTCTTCTTGGCGAATGATTTCCTTTTCATTGTCCTGCAAAGCCACCGCCATTTTATTGAAATCATGTGCTAATTCATTGAACTCATCTTTTCCTTTTTCCTCTTCCACCGTGATCTCAAAATTTCGATTCGTGATTTGGTTGACTGCCCGCTTCAAATCGTTGATCTTCTTCACCTGACGTGTCGCAAGGGCAAAACTGATAGCGCCGCCAAACAATAATGAAATAACAAATCCCTTCAATAGATTGTCCGTAATCAGCTTCTGACTATTTTCCAAATCTCGGGCTGATTTCGCTGCGATCAAGACCCCGTAAAATTGATCTTGGTCAAATCGTCCTGATAAAATGTAGGACGTTTGACTCGGTTCGCCTCTCAGGTCGTACTTGATCGTTTTCTCAAGGCTTCTTCCCGTTCGAATGATTTCCCATTCTTCGTTATTTAATAGGGAATCTAAAATTTTGAACTCTGTGGAAGAATAAATGACAGATTTGTTATTATCCAGCAATACAAACTTGATTCCTTGATTCGCAAGGATGACCTCAGCGTTATATAAATAGAAGCGTAGGTGTTCTTCTCTGGTCAGTGCATTGTAAGGACTAGAGAACGTATCCGGTAAATTTTCTTCTGGATGACTCAAATTACGTTCAACAGAATCGATATAATCTCGAATTTGATTGTAATTTTGAGCCACCAACGTGCGTCGGTTAATATTCGTGAAAGAAAGACCGATCAAAACGATCGTCAAAATAATAATCAGCCAAAATGCTAAAAGCTGTTGATACAAATAACGCATACGCGCCCTCCTTCGTTCATGCTCGATACTTTTACAATAACTGATTTTCAAAGGCAAATCTCATAAATCACAGAATAATCAAAGAATGTTCTTATTGTTCATAATAAATTCATCTAGCAAAACTTCTTTAAACATTTTGAATGGTTTTTGGCAGAAAAAAACGCCTAACAACAGCTAGGCATTGTTAGGCGCTCGATTAATTAATGACTCAAATGGTAGTATTCTTCTTCCATCTGCTGCATCCGTTCCCGTTCTTTTTTATTGTACCAAGGAGAAACGGTAAAGGCTAAGACGTCATTGATCAAGTAGACGGAACTGTTGACGAACATCGCCAAACTGGCTGATCCATGTCTGAATGAGATATACCAAAGGACCATCTGGGCAAGACCTGAAGCCAGCCACCAGTAATATTGATTGTTGTAGCGTAGGAAACTAATGATTCCGGCGCTCAAACTGATTGAAAAGGCGATCGCGTCGATCCAAGGACGCGGATCATCCGTAAAGCGCTGGATCAAATAACCCGAAACGAAATACATCAGGATCGTGCTGATGATCGCGAGGACCCATGTCTTTCCAGTAAATTTACGAATTTTCGATGCCATGTTATGATTCCATTCTTTACTTAATAAAACGGGAATATCTAAAGTGATCATATACGCGATTTGTTCGCCGATGCTCAAATAATTTTTTGCGGAGTATCCGACGTAAATAAAACAAATGGCTGAAATAATTCCTAAAACACCGTTGACTGATTTTGCGGCGTTGATGGACAAAATACATAACACGCCTAATGTCGTTCCGATAAAGGTGATTACTGTAAGTGCGTTCATCGGTTGATTGACGAGTGTCATGACCTGACAGCCTAAGCTAAAGAAAAAGAGATAATAGTTTTGTTGCGGCCATCCTTTTAATTGGTGAAGTAGAAATTTGAAATAGTTTAACATGATTGGCTCCTTCTAGAAAACGGTCGTTCTTTTTGGTTCATTTAAAAAGAAATACTAAAAAATACCTTTTTCAATACTTCTTCTTGAAGAATAGCGGGAGCTCTGGGGCTCTTGCAGATTCAGTTTTTCGGTTTCTTCCTTGATTTGTTTGATCACGATCTCCGCCGCTTGCGGATCAGCGACAAAATCATAGCGATCCCCATCAATTTGGATTTTTGGACAAATATCGAAGTTGTCGTACCATTCTTGGTAACGCTCATTTACCATTCGATAATACGCCAAGAGCTCTGGATTCGTGGCTACTTGCTCGTACTCACGCCCTCTTTTTTCGATCCGATCCAGCATCACATCAAAAGAAACCTTGATATGCACCAGTAAATCAGGTCGTTTTTTCGGTGCTGCATGCTCCAATTCCTTCAACATCGTCTCCATCAAATTGTCGTACTGGAGAACCTCGTCAGCACTCACCCGACCAAGATCCGCATTCAAATGAAATAACAGACTGTCTTCGTAAATCGAGCGATCCAAAACATTGTCCGCTTGCTGCAATGCGTCCTTCATTGCTAAAAAGCGTTTATTTAAAAAGAATATTTGAAGCAGAAACGTATATTTTTCTGGATTCGAGTAAAACAATGGCAGCACTTCGTTGTCATCCACATTCTCGTAAAATGGCTTCGAGTTCATCTCCTGCGACAACATATCTGTCAGACTGCTTTTTCCCGCACCAATCGTACCAGCGATCAATAGCATCGTTTCATCCATCCCTTCTCACTAAAAATTATTTTTTATCCTTGATAATAGTACTCCTAAACTTTTTTGAAGTAAAGTCTAGATTTTGTGTCTTTTTAGTGATATGAGAAAAACAGACACAATATATAGTGTTTTCGGTTACACGAAATTGAATGTGCTTTCTTTCCTATCAAAACAAAAAAGACGCGAATCTCATGTATTCGCGTCTCCTGTAAAAATCATTACCATTCCATATCTTCCATCCGATTCTCTAATTCTCGGATTTCTTCTGTGAGTTCTTCCATCGCATCCTTGATTTCATCCAGCGTCATCCCACTAGAGCTGTAGCCTTTGTAATAGGCTGTGACATACTCTGACTCCTCTAATTGACGGAGCCGATTCCGAAGAGTGCCCAGAAGTTCAATGTCTCTTTCATATTGAAGCTCGTCCATCCGTTTTCTCCTTTACGCTAACGCACTCGGACTTGGCAATTGCGGGCCTTTTCCTTCTCTTGCTAGAACCCAATCATCGTTGTCCCACATTTCCGTTTTGCGACGACCGCGGAAATAATCCCATCGTGAATCGATTTCCATTTCTACCACTGCACCGCCGCCGCCGAGGGTTACCCAGTTGTAGCTGCCGTTTCTGTGTGCAAACTTGATCCATTGCACAGGGAAAGTTTGTTCTACTCCGTTCTCGTCAATAAAAGAACGTCGTTGATTTTCATTTCGGATGAAGGATAGTCCTCTGGCATATGAGCGGTTGGTTTTATGGAAGACTTCCTCCGCCAGATCCATCGCCCGTTCATTGGATAGTAATTTTCCATCGGGTACGTGGGAATAATCCTTGAAGCTTACAAGAACACCGTTCTCGATGACTTCAATGATTCTTTCTCCGTTATAGGTATACACGCCGTCTTTTTGGTAGCGATCAATGGTGACTGTTTTTTTATTTCTACTCTCAACCGCTTCATTGACTAATTCATAGTCCTTTGGCATGGTTGTTAATTGTTCTGATAAATGGTGTTTGATTTGCATGGTTATCGCCCTTTCATTCTGACTCAGCTAATTTTCCTAATAGTTTTTCAAATGTTTCCTGCTCTGCTGAGGTTAACAAGGAGAGAAACTTGGATTGAGCACGCGCAACGCTTTCGATGATTTCAGCATATACCGCATTTCCTTCTTCGGTTAATTCCAGTAGAAAGCCTCTCCGATCATGGTCGTTTTTTTCTTTTAATACAAATCCTAGATCGATTAATTTCTGTGTGGTTCTCGTCACATTGCTTCCGTTAAGTCCTGTCAGTGTGATCAACTTCTCTTGAGGCAATCCTCCGTGATCGTGGATCTTCATGATAAAGTAATAGTTTGTAGCGTTCAACCGCAACGGGGCCAGCTCTAGATCAAGCTCTTTATGATAATCTCTCGATAATTTTCCTAACCATTTCAAGTTACTTTCTGTTTTCTGCTCCATAAAACCCCTCCTTTTTAGTTGACAACTCTCGTCTGCGCGATTTATAATTGCGTGCGCAAGCATATAATAAATCCATTTGACTTTTTTGTCAATCCATTGGCTTGTATGCGTGACTTATTAAGGAGGTCTTTTCATGGGCAACACAAAAAAAGGATGGATGTTACTGGCGATCTATATTGCGACCTTTATGACAGCGATCGAATCCACCATCGTCGTGACGGCGGCGAACGCGATCTCGAAAAGCTTCGCTGGCGATGTTCCTATTTCTTTATTATTCTCGAGTTATCTATTTTCTAGTGCCTTAGCAACACCGATTTTAAGCCGACTGGCTGATCAATATGGGAAGAAACGAGTTTTTCTATTCGGACTTTTCTTGTTTATCGTCGGAACTTTTTTATGCGGCATTTCGACATCCTTTTCTTTGCTGATTCTCTTTCGGGTGCTCCAAGGAATCGGCGCTGGCGGCATTATGCCCATCACCTTTGCCTTGATTGGTGATTTGTTCGATTTTGAGACGCGCGGGAAGATCATGGGATTGAATAATTCGGCTTGGGGGATCGCTTCTTTGGTTGCCCCGCTACTTGGCGGCTTCTTAGTCAGCCAGCTAAGTTGGCATTGGGTCTTCTTTATCAATATTCCTTTTGGTCTTTTGACGATCTTGATCGTTCAGTTCTTTTATAAGGAAGAAAAAAAATCTTCTTCAACGAAATTCTCATTTAATGAACTGAAACAATATTTGTTTTTAACGGTCAGTCTGTTTCTTGTACTCGTTGGCATTCAAGTACTGACTACGAATCTCGGATTCGGCGGACTTTTCTTCGTCGCGGGCATCATCCTTCTGTACACATTCCTTCTTAGTGAAAGAAAGCAAGCAGACCCTGTTTTGCCCATCGAAGCGTTCAAGGCTTCCGGATTTCTGTTATTTACAATGATCACTTTTTTGATCAACGGGGTATTGATTGGCTTTCAAGTTTATGTGCCTTTATGGATTCAAACGGAAATGCACCTGTCTCCAACCTTTGCTGGATTGGCGCTTTTACCGTCCTCCATTTTCTTCATTACCGGTTCGTTCTTTTCCGCCCAGCTTAGCAAGCGCTTCGGTAGGGAACGCTTATTGATTTTCTGTTTGGCGGTCAATATCGCGGTATTTGCGGTTTTAGGTGTACTGCCTCAACACGCACCTTATCTTGCCTTTCTCCTTTTGGCTTGTTTCTCAGGTTTTGGCATTGGGACGACGGTTACGACCAGCGTATTATCCGCACAAGCGGCTGCGACTGGTAACAATATTGGCGCAGTATCGGGATTTATCACGCTCTTTCGAACACTCGGACAAAGCTTCATGATCACCTTCTTCGGCATGATCTTTTCCCTTTTTGCACATTCATCTCTTTCGACCACGGGCTATCACGCCGTCTTTTTCTCGGCAGCATTGATCGTACTAATCAGCCTGTTACTCGTCTATTTTGCGACACGAATCACCAAGGAAAAAACACCGAACTAACAGAAAACTGGCTGCCGATTTGGCAGCCAGTTTTTGTAGGCACATCGATAAAACAAAAAAAGAAGTCAGTTCACACTGACTTCTTCTCGAATAACGATTTTCTATTTTACTTTTAAAGCAGCGAGTTGCGTTTCTATATCGGCTTCTCCGACATCTGCTGCCAACAATGCACAGGCGGTGTACGCACTTTCAACCAAAGCGGTATCAAAGAGCGTCACTTTTTTTTCGGTCATTTCGATGGCCATTTCTAAATTCATTTTGGCACTGCCAAGGTCATAAAAAGCAAGGAGCTCGTCAGCGGAATTTTCTTCGATCGCTTGAGAGATCCGTTCCATTGATGTGCCGATGCCGCCGTCTTCTAACCCTCCGGCAGTCGTAACAGGAACATCTTTTGCGACTTCACCGATCAACCGTTTCAGTCCTTCAGGTATTTCTTTTGTGTGTGATACCAATACTACGCCTCTAGTCATTAAAAACACCTGCCTCGATCATGGATTCAAATAAATATGCAGAGGACATGGCGCCAGGATCAATGTGTCCGATCGACCGTTCGCCGACATAAGAAGCCCGTCCTTTTGTTGCTTTGATATTTTTTGTTTTTTCGACTAAGATCTCAAGTGTTGCTGGATTCAACGTTCCATTGTTCAAGTTTTCTACCGCGGGCACCCATAGATCAAGCATCGTTTTTTCACCAGGTTTTGAATTGCCTCGTTTTTCGATCCCCGCAATGGCTGCATTTAGTAAGATTTCTGGTTCACTTGATTCTTTGCTGGCTTTCATCATTTCCATCATTGCTGTCCCGTAAAGAGGACCTGATGCCCCGCCGACTTTGCTGATCAACGCCATAGCAGTCGCCTTCAAAATGTCCGGCAATTCTCCAGACAGATCCGCAGCCATCACCGCGTCCATCCCGCGAGCCATATTGTTTCCATGGTCGCCATCGCCGATCGGTGTATCGAGTTCGCTTAAATAGTCTTTCTTGATCTGGATTTTTTCATTGAATAGTTCTAAGGTTTTTCGTAAATTATCTGGTGTAAACATAATGGGCCTCCTTGGATACTCTTTTGTACAGCATTTCGATCGTTATACGTTCCAGCTAACAGTTCTTTTTACCAAGCAATCGTGTGAACGGGTTCATTCAATAAGCGCACACGTTCGTCGTCTAATTTGATCATCGTGATGGATGCTCCGGCCATCTCCAACGAAGTCATGTAGTTTCCAACTTTACTGAAAGCAAGATCGAGGCCGTCTTCCGCCAAAATCTTTTTACTGTCATTGAATAAAATGAACAGCTCCATCAATGGCGTTGCGCCCATCCCGTTAACGAATAATCCGTATTTATCGCCTTCTTGCCACTTGAATTCTGCTTTCAATTTACTGATGATCTCTTCGGCGATCGCGTGAGAAGGTTTGATCTTTTCACGGCGATACCCAGGTTCCCCATGGATTCCTACACCAAACTCGATTTCGTCATCTGCTAAAACAAATCCTGGCTTGCCCACTTCTGGGACAGTCGCTCCAGATAACGCGATGCCGACTGTTTTTATATCTTCTACTAACGCTTTTCCGTAGCTTGCCAATTCAGAAATAGATTTTCCTTCACGGGCCATGGCACCTAAAATTTTATGAACCAATACGGTCCCAGCTACACCGCGCCGACCTTGTGTATAGGTACTGTCTTCTACAGCAATGTCATCATCTACCAAAACAGAATCGACTTCAATATCATCCATTTCTGCCAAATCTTTTGCCATATCAAAATTCATGACATCGCCTGAATAATTTTTAACGATCATTAATGTGCCTTTGCCTTTATCAGTTGCTTTGATGGCTTCATGGATTTGATCGGGAGTTGGCGAAGTGAAGACCTGACCACAAACTGCGGCACTTAACATACCATCCCCAACAAACCCTGCATGAGAAGGTTCATGACCGCTTCCGCCGCCGCTGACCAATGCCACTTGATCATACTCATCACTACGTGCAACAACTAATGTTTCCGGTACTTGCTTTACATAATCTGGATACGCGCCAACTAATCCGCTGACCATTTCTTCCACAACATTCTTTGGATCATTGATAATTTTTTTCACTTGCTCTTCCTCCTTATTCACTTCAAAGTATTTGTTCCTCCTTAACCGTAGAACAAATCCCTTTTTTTGTCCACGATCCGCTTCTACAGGGGCCGCAGACATTGGTATTAAAAATAGTAGGGTAATAGAACATGTCCTATTACCCTAAACAAACTTAAATTGGCAACGCCATAAATAACAATGCTGCTAAAATACCGCCGATGATCGGACCGACTACGGGTACCCAAGAGTAGCCCCAGTCAGAGTCTCCTTTATTTGGAATCGGCAGGAATGCGTGGGCGATCCGCGGACCTAAGTCACGGGCAGGGTTGATCGCATACCCGGTGGTCCCACCTAAAGACAGCCCGATAACTAAGATTAAAATACCAACAGCGATTGGATTCAGTCCATCGCCAAATTTACCCATGCCAAATGTCAGCAACGCAAACACTAACATGAAGGTACCGATAATTTCACTGATAAGATTGGCGCCTAAGCTTCGGATCGCTGGGCCAGTAGAGAATACACCAAGAATGGTCGCTTGATCTTTGGTTTCTTTCCAATGCGGATAGTAATGAATATAAACAAGAACTGCACCAATGATTGCACCGATCATTTGACCTATGATGTATGGAACGACCATATCCCAACCGATTTTTCCGGCGATCGCCATTCCGATCGTTACAGCAGGATTCAAATGGGCAAAGGACATATACCCCGCCGCGTAGGCACCGATCGTAACCGCTGCGCCCCAGCCTAGAGTGATCGCGATCCAGCCTGCGCCTTCTGCTTTTGTTTTACGCAAGCTTACACCTGCTACGACACCGTCACCTAATAATACTAAAACCATGGTCCCAATAATTTCTCCAATTACCTGCGTTGACATACTTGTGTCCATAAACTCATCCCCTTAATTTTTATTCTTATATCAGCTACACAACTTTACATGCTGCGCAGCTGACGAATTGAATTAGTTTTCTTTTGGTTTATGTTTGTATTGCATGGTCGCCTGTACGGCTTCTTGCCAACCTTCGTAAAGATCATCAGTAACTTCTTTATCCATTGAAGGGTCAAAACGTCGACCATCTGCTGCGAATTTCTTGATTTCATCTATGTCTTTCCAGTAGCCGACAGCTAATCCGGCAAGATACGCTACTCCCAAAGCGGTCGTTTCCAAATAAGGCGCACGTTCTACTGGTGTTTGAAGAATGTCTGCTTGGAATTGCATCAATAAATCATTCTTCGATGCGCCGCCATCGACACGTAACAGCTTGATGTCTGTGCCAGAATCTTTCGCCATCGTATTTACGACATCGGCCGTTTGGTACGCCAGTGATTCTAATGTTGCACGGATAAAGTGCTCTTTCGTTGTTCCACGCGTCAAGCCGAAGATCGCCCCTCGAGCCTGCTGATCCCAGTAAGGAGCACCTAGCCCTGTAAATGCAGGAACGACATACACATTTTCACTGCTGTCGACACGTTTCGCATAATCCTCTGATTCTGGCGCGTTATTGAACATTCTTAAGCCATCACGCAGCCATTGGATCGCCGAGCCGGCTACGAAGATACTTCCTTCGATGGCATAGGTCACTTTTCCATCGATCCCATACCCGATCGTCGTCAATAACCCGTTCTCAGAAAGAATCGGCTTTTCACCAGTATTCATGACGATAAAGGCCCCTGTGCCATAGGTATTTTTGACCATTCCTTTATCGAACGCCAATTGACCGACTAATGCCGCTTGTTGGTCTCCGGCCATTCCGCCGATCGGTACTTGATTGCCGTAGAAATGATAGTCCTCAGTGTGCCCGTAAATTTCAGAATTTGATTTTACTTCTGGCAGCATCTCTCTCGGAATATCTAATAAGTCCAAAATTTCTTGATCCCATTCCAAGTCATAAATGTTATACAGCATGGTACGGCTGGCATTTGTGTAGTCAGAAACATGGACCTTTCCGCCTGTCAGTTTCCATACGAGCCAAGTGTCGATCGTTCCAAATAACAGCTCACCCTTTTTCGCACGTTCACGTGAACCGTCGACATGATCTAAGATCCATTTCACTTTGGTGGCTGAGAAGTAGGAGTCGATCAATAATCCTGTCTTCTTCTGGATCATTTCAGAATGACCTTGTTCCTTCAAGTCGTCCGCAATGTCGCTTGTTTGTTTTGATTGCCAGACGATCGCATTGTAGATCGGGTGCCCTGTTTCTTTTTCCCAGATGACCGTTGTTTCACGTTGGTTCGTGATTCCGATTCCTTCGATTTGACTTGGCTTCAATCCGCCTTCGATCAATGCTCCGGCGATGACTGATTGTACCGAGTTCCAAATCTCGTTTGCATCATGCTCTACCCAGCCTGGTTTTGGAAAATGCTGCGTAAATTCTTTTTGAGAAGAACTTACCTCCTTACCTGCTTTGTCGAAAACGATTGCCCTGCTTGACGTTGTTCCTTGATCGATTGACATGATATAAGACTCCATGTTCCCACTCCTTTTATATGTTTTTTACTTCTTTAAATCCGTTAATTGTGTTTCTCTGATCTGCTCTTCTAGTTCCCTTTGATACGCTTCCTTTGTTTCTGCATCCCACTCGAAGACCTCCGCCATCGCATCTACCACAGCCTCTTTGATTTCCATCAACCGGTGGCTGATAAAGAGCATATAGTTGGTTCGCCGCAACAAGTAATCCACGGGGGTCAAGGTCATCTCTTCCGCCATCGCGTACCGTAAAGACATGGACTCTGCTAAGGTGAGGCCATCAAAAGCGCCTTGATCCTTCAGTGCAAACACTTTATTTGCATTTGATCCATATAACTCAGCTAAATATTTCGCATCTTCCTCAGGTAACCCTAGCGCTTCCCCTTTTTTCGCAAGGCTGTCGAGTTCCTGATCCACTTGTTTCGGATCGAGGTCACCGCCAGAAACAGGGTATTTTTCGGAATCTATGACTTCAATAGTATTGTCAGGCAATAGAGACACGATTTTCTTCATCGCGCCAGCCGCCATCAACCGATAGTCCGTCAGCTTCCCGCCTGATAGAATCAGTAACCCATCTTTAGCGATCGTCAGATCACTGCCGCGAGACACCGCTGAAGGGTTGTCTTTAGGCTCTTCTTTAGCTGCATCGGCGATCGTTTTTTCAACTTTCGGTCGCGACTGTTTGCCATTTTTATAGTCATCTGCTGCACGAATGATTTTTTCAAAGTTTTCGTCGCTGATTTTTTCTTTTTTTGTTCCGTTGTAATCGCCGCCTGCTTCGCTGATCAAAGGACGTAATCCTGCCCAAGCAGCTTCAATGTCTTGAATCGTAAGCTTCGCGTCAGGATACCGGCGATTGACGATCTTCAATAGATAGTCTACGTCAGATTTTTCTACCCTCGGATGGTTGTAATCGCCTTCATAATCCGTGTCCGTCGTCCCGAAATACGTTTTGCTTTCTCTAGGGATCACGAAAATCATGCGACCGTCATTTTCACCTGTATCAAAATACGTAGGCTGCGGAACCTTTAATTTCTCGCCGTCTACGACTAAATGGACCCCTTTCGTTGGACGCATGTGCGGCTGATGGTCGATTTCCTTATCCAGCTTATTTACAAAATCAGACCAAGGGCCTGCTGTATTGATCACCAGTTTACTAGTGATTGATACGACTTGTTCATCCAATAGATCTTTGGCTTTTACCCCAGATACGTTTCCTTGATCGTCGTGAAGGATCTCTTCAACCTCCATCCGACTCACCGCTATGGCTCCATCTGACACTGCGCGTTTGATATTCTCAATGACCAACCGGGCATCGTTGTTCCGATAATCTAAATAAACACCGCCCCCCAGCAGCCCGTTTTCTTCTAACTGCGGTTCTCGTTCTAAGATTTCTTCTTTACTCAACATATAGTTCGCGTATTGGCCGCCTGTGATCCCTGCTAGATGGTCATAAAGATCCATTGCCACTTTGATCGAAAACATGTTGAAGGTGGAACCTGGTTCATCAAAAATAGGTAAAATCATCGGGTCTGCTTTAGGAATGTGCGGGGCAATTCCTTGAATAATGGCTCGTTCACTTACGGTGTCGGCAACCACCTCGACATCAAACGTTTTAAGATAGCGGAGTCCTCCATGAACAAGTTTGGTCGATCTTGAAGACGTTCCTTCCGCAAAGTCCTGCATTTCTAGCAATGCCACTGAGAGTCCTGAAGCTGCCGCCTGCAAAGCGACCCCTGCTCCTGTTATCCCGCCGCCGATAATCACTAGATCATACGTCTGATTGCTTAATTTTTGAATCATGTTTGATCGTTCTTGAAAAGAAAACACGTGTAAACACCTCGCTCCTTTATGCTAATTATCGTTCTTAAACATAGAAACAACGGTCTTGCAAGAAGCTGTAACTTGGTTTAAATGACACAAAAAAGTCACCCTTCTTCTACTAGAAATCCCTGCGCAAATGAACTTCTGAAATAAGTGTATCATAACGAAAAACGCTTTCAAATAAATTAGATTGCAAATTATTGCGCAATCTTTCAAAATAATTATTTCACTTTATTTGTACGCCATTTTTAACTCATTTTTCCCATTCATTCGGTCAATTATATAGAAGAAATTGGAACGGTCTTTATATGCTTTTGAAAACAAATCAATCTATGCATAAAGTTTTCTTTCTCATACGCCTACAGTCGAATAACAGAATTTTAATGGATCTTTTTTTTATTTGAAACTCGAGCACACTGCAAAATCGTTATTTTAAGAATTGCGTCTGCTACTAAAAAAAACGCAAACCCCTAAATGTAGAGATTTGCGTTTTTTTAGTTGTCTTTACGTGCTCTTAAGGCAGATAAAATCGATACGGTATCGATCACTTCTTGTAGCGCCGCACCCAGTAATGCAGGAATAACACCTGTGCTTGCGATCAGCATCAGTATTACACAAATGACGATCCCTATAAGGACGGATTGACGTGCGATCCGCATCGTGTCTTGAGAGAGTCGAACCGCTTCTGACACACGACTTAAATCATCCTTTAAAATAACCGCATCTGCACTTTCACTTGCCGCAGTTGATCCATGGGCACCCATCGCGATACCGATATCAGCAACGCCTAATGCCGGGGCATCGTTGACCCCATCACCCACCATGATGCCTGGGCGGTCCGCTTCACTCAAGGTTTTAATAACGTTAATTTTCTCTTCTGGCAAACATTCTGCGTGGACTTCAGTGATCCCTACTTCGCGAGCAATTTGATCTGCAATAACTTGATGATCTCCCGTCAGCATGATGGTTTTCTTGATGCCTAGTTCCGTCAGCGCCTTGATCGTGTCGGCGGATTCCTTGCGAACAACGTCTGTGAAGGTGATGTACCCGATGGACTCACCTTCGATAGAAACGAATACGGCTGTTTTTTCTTTGCTCAAGGACACCGCTGATCCTGCGAAAGCCGCTTTCCCAACGCGAATCTTCTTGCCCTCAACGATAGTCTGAATCCCTTGACCCGTGACCTCTTCTAACTCTGAAACTGGGTACAAGGTCATTTTTTGGTCTTTGGCGTAGGCAACAAGCGAACGCGCTAAAATGTGGCTAGACTCTTGTTCCCCGCTTGCTGCATACGCGATCAGCGCCTCTTTGGAATAGTCCTTTGAAGTCGGATGAATCGTGTCGACCGATAGTTTTCCTTCTGTCAGTGTCCCTGTTTTGTCAAAGGCCACACTTTTTGCCCGTGCTAATTTTTCAATCGTCGTTCCTGTTTTTACAACGATCCCATTACGGCTCGAGCGACTCATCCCCGCCACTAAAGCCACCGGTGCCGCCAAAATCAACGGACAAGGTGACGCAACGACTAGCACCTCTGCGAAACGGACAGGATCTTTTGACACAAACCAAGCGACGCCTCCGATAACATAGGCAATCAAGGTGAAGGGCACCGCATACCGATCGGCTAGTCGAACAAAATGAGCAGGCTGTGCTTCGGATTCTTTGACCAGTTTTACTAACGTTTGGTATTGACTGTCTTTTGCGGCCTTTGTTACTTTGAACCGCAATGCTGCGTCACCATTGATCGATCCAGACATCAGCTCATCGTTGGCTTTCTTTTCAATGGGTTTAGACTCGCCTGTCAATGACGACTCATCCACAAACGATTCTCCCGCAACGACCCGACCATCTACCGGCACCAGTTCTCCCGGTTTCACTAAAATCAACTCGCCTACCTGAACGTCCTCCACCGCAAGATCTTCAATCGTTTCTCCTGTTACTCTATGGGCCACCTGCGGCGAGTTATCTAAAAGTGAGCGCAGTTCGCGGCTGGCCTGATGGCTGGCGTAATCCTCTAAGCTGTCTCCGCCAGTCAACATGATCAGCACAACGAGACTTGCCCAGTAATCTCCAACCAGCAATGTCGCGACGATCGCAGTGATCGCCAAAATGTCCACGCCATATTTCCCTGAACGCAAGGTTTGGATCATCCCGATCAGCATAGAGATCGTCATTATTCCTCCAATGATCGAAACCAGCCAAAATGCCCATTGGCTTTGATGGAAACCAAATTCCAAAATTAGTGCGACGAGTCCAACCATCGCTGTTAACAAAAATTTCTTCCGATTACTCATACCTTTGCGCCTCCATCTTTCTTCAATAAAAGAGTACTACTCTGATTCTTTAATTGAAAAAATAAACGCTTAAATGAGAAAGATAATCATTAACATTCGATTTTGTAACTTCACAATTTAAAATAATTATAATTAAGCGCTTTAACAATTTCGCCATTATCCTTCAATTATTGTGAACGATTCCAATCAAAAAAACCGACTAAAAGTCGGCTTAGTAAAGACGTGCTTAAGATTTACGCTTGATCACCAATAGGAGTGCTCCGAGTAAACTAAACATCCCTCCGAGAACCAGCAGTCTATCTGAGAGTGCTTCGCCAGTCTTTGGCAGCATTCGATAAGAAGAAGTCGATTCTTTATTCCTCTCCTTCTGCACCAGATGAGGATTTACTGACCGTTCATTCACTCTTTCTAGCGAGGATCTATGTACCTGAACAGTGTTTTTTACTGGGACTTCCGTAACGCTTGATTCGGTTTTTTCAGAAGGAACCGATTCTGTAGGCTTGGTGCTCGGCTTTTGACTTGGTTTTTTACTTGAGTCGGTATTGGGTTTTGTATTTGGTTCCCTGCTGGGTTTTGTGTTTGGCTCGGTACTTGGTTCCGTGCTTGGTTCTGTACTTGGTTCCGTGCTGGGCTCTGTGCTTGGTTCGGTACTTGGCTCTGTGCTTGGTTCCGTGCTTGGCTCTGTGCTTGGTTCGGTACTTGGCTCTGTACTTGGTTCGGTGCTCGGCTCTGTACTTGGTTCCGTGCTTGGCTCGGTCGTAGGAGGAACGAGTACAGGCGGAGTGCTATCATGCGAAACGTAGGATTTGTCTTCAATCACGGTTTGGCGTTGGCTGTAGGGCGTTAAATGGTTCGTATCTCCAGGGCGATTATCGGCTACTTTTACAGTGAACAGACGCGTCTCACCGTTGGGGATCGGTTCGATCAGTGTAATAAAAAGGCTGAACTGCGCTTGCTTTTGATTTTCGTTAAATTGAAGGATTGAATCATAGTCGATTTGTATACCTTGGCCAACATTCTCGAATGCTATCTGCGCCTGACGGATCGCTTCGATGTCTCCTGAAAAAGAGACGGTCGCGGATACTTTTACGGGCTTTCCTAAAGGCAACTTCGCAACGCCCGAATTAAATAGAGAAAAAGCATCGGTAAATGTGATGTTATTTGTATTTGCCCATGTTGCTTGCGCAGCAGTTATTGGTGTTTCCTCTGTCATCACTGCTTTTACGTTCATTGCAGGCGCCAGTGGTACAGCGAAAAGCAAACAGGTGGAAAATAGAAGGGCTGTTCTTTTCAAGTGTATTCTTCTTTTCTTTGATATCTGTAAAGAGAATAACTTGAATAACAGTATTTATATTATACTTTTTTTATAGGAAATCCTCTAATTTTAAATAAAGTCCAACTTTTCTCCATACAAAAAAGGAATCTCCATTCATGCAGAGATCCCTGTTTTTTGAAATAGGCTATCGGTCGGTGCGATGGTCTCGGAGTCGATAGCCTACACCGATCTCCGTAACTAAGTATTCAGGTTTCAATGTATCCGTCTCGATTTTTTTTCGGATATTCGACATATTCACCCGCAGCGTTTGGGAGTCGTTGCTATAAGGTCCCCAGACTTCTGTCATCAACGTTTGGTACGTCACGACTTTTCCTAATTGACGAAACATCAACGCCAAAATTCGGTATTCGTTTTTTGTCAAATGAATCTCTTCTCCGTCTTTGTAGACTAGCTGCTTTTCAAAATCAATCGACAACGTGTTATTTTCTATTATTGGAGAAGTCGCTGCTTGCGTATTTTTATGTCGAAGAGCTGTACGAATGCGGGCAAGCAGTTCATTGGTGCCAAAGGGTTTGGTGACATAATCATCCGCGCCCAGATCCAGAGCCTTTACTTTTTCTTCTTCATTGTTCCTAGCTGAAATGATCACGATCGGCAACTCCATTCGCTTGCGAAGGATCTTCAGCAGGTCCATGCCATCAATGTCCGGCAACCCTAGATCCAGCAGCACCAAATCAATAGCGGTCGTCTGAAAAGCCGTCAACGCCTCCATTCCAGTACGCGCGATCGTCAGTTGATACCTCGCTTGATCCAAAACGACTTCCATAAAATCCGTGATGTTCGGATCATCTTCAATCAGTAAAATAGATGGGTTCATAGCTTTTCCTCATTTCAAATAAATTCTAACAAGCGTCTTACCTTCCTTTACATCGATGGTCATTTTTCCGTTGTGGGCGTGAATGATCGTCTTTACGATACTTAATCCGATCCCCAGCCCATTTTTGGAATCCACCGACACTTCGTTTGCGCTGGAAAGATTCGACTGGATTTTTTGAAATTGCTTCAGTGGGATTTTCCCGTGATTCTCAATCTCAAAAACCGTTTGCCCCTGTTCTTGATAAACAGTCAGTTTTACAGGTTGCTCCTTCTCACCATGTCGAAAAGCATTTTCTACAAGGTTGAAGAGTGCTTGCTCGATCAAAATAGGGTCTGCTTGGATAAAAATCACGTCATCTGGCAATTGGACAGCCACTTGTCCTTCAGGATAGACCTTTTTTAGATGCTTATACACCGCCTCAATAATTTCCTCTACCGGTTCCGCTGTTTTTGTCACCTTCATCGTGTCCATATTGATACGCGTGATAGATAACAAATTCTCCACCATACGAATCAGCCATTGCGACTCTTCCTGGATATCACTTAACAGTTTTTTCCGTGTTTCTTCTTTTAATTCATTCCCAGCGCCTAAGGTTTCGGCAATTCCAGAAATAACAGTTAAGGGCGTTCTCAAATCATGGGAAACTGCCCGAAGCAAATTGCTGCGGACTTTTTCCCGCTCATTCTCTAATTCGACCTGTTCTTTTTCGTCCTTCAATTCTGTTTGCTCTAAAATAACAGCGATCTGCGTCAAAACCAGCTTCAAATAATTCAACTGATCGTTTTCTAATTCAAGACCCGCGTTTCGTTCGATCCCTAAAACAGCCAATGTTTTTCCGCTGGCGACGATCGGTAAATAAAAACCTTTTGCCCCGATCAAGGTGTCCGTTCCATTACCGGCTTCCTTTTGATTTTTTGCAGACCAAAAGGCCACCGCTGCTTCGTCCTTCGTATCCAAGAGGGACGGGCGCTGATCCACTCGGTGATTGCTCTCCAATTTGGCCTGACGATCAAAAATGATCACTTCTCGTTCCAGCAGTCTGGACAAATACGTCGCAGAAATATCGAGAATCTGCTGCCGGCTCTCCGCCAAAACATATTGCTTGTTTAATTCATAGAGGATCTCCATTTGATGTTCTTTCTCCATGGCGCTCTCCGCTTGTTTTTTTAATCGAACCATAAGATTACTGATCATCAGCGCCACCACGAACATGATGACGAGTGTAATGGGGTAGCCCTGCTTATAAACCGTCAATGAATACAGCGGTGCGACAAAAAACCAGTTGAAGGATAGCACGCTCAAAATCGAGGACAAGGCACTCCAAAAATAACCTGAAGTCGTGCGTGCCACAAGCAGGATAAAGAAGATATAGACAAGCATCAAGTTTTGATCACCCACATGGATGTATTTCATCAACTCCGTCACGATCGTTGCTAAAAAAACACCGCCGATCGCGATTCCTAGATCTTTTCCGCCGCCTTCAATGACTTTGCGTGTTTTAAAAAACAAGGAATGTTTTTCCTCATTAAAGGGGATCAAGTGTAATTCCGTGTCGCTCAACCGCCGCAGCAACCGATCATCAAAGGCTTCCGTAAACAGCTTCTCGTACCAAGGCTGCCGCAGATTCTTTCCCATAATGATGTCAGTCACACCGGTCATTTTTGCGAACTCCACGATGGTCTCAAAGCTGTCCTCTTCCTCAATGCTGATCACTTCCGCCCCAAGCTTTTCAGCTAGAGGGATATTGGTGGGCGTATCGTCCTGCAAACGTACTTGGATCACTGTCCACTCCGCGCCTAGTCCTTGCGCCAAGCGAGCGGTCCAGCGAATGCACTTTTCAGTCATTTTAGGAAACGTATCATTTACCACCGTTAGTAATTTATTTTGGATTCCGGTTCGTTTACCGCTGATCCGATTGATATGATCAGAAGCACGCTGGATTGCCAGCCCTCGCAGCTGGTCTAATTTTTGGGGAATGAAGAAATTTTGTAACGCCCGTTTCGCATTTTCGTTGGCGTAGATTTTTCCCTGCTCGAGACGCTCGATCAATTCATCCGGCTCCACATCTATGACCTTGATCGTTGCTTGTTGTAGAAAGGTATCGGGGACTGTCTCTTTCACTTCGATCCCCGTCACCTCTTCAACGATATCGTTCAAGCTTTCGATGTGCTGCACATTGACAGTCGTGAACACATCGATTCCCGCATTCAGCAATTCATCAACGTCCTGATACCGTTTGCGATTTCGCGAGCCTATCGCATTCGTGTGGGCCAATTCATCGATCAAAACGATCTCCGGTTTTTGCCGAATGATTTCATCAATATCCGGCTCATTTAACAGGATTTCCTTATAACGAATTATTTTCGGAGGGATCTGCGGCAATCCTTCTAGTAGGCGATTGGTATCTGGTCGGTCATGGGGTTCAACGTAGCCCACCACCACATTTTTTCCCATCAGCAGCAATTCATGCGCCTCCGCCAGCATTCCGTAGGTTTTCCCAACCCCTGCCGCGAAACCGAAAAACACACGCAAACGGCCGCGTCGGGCGTCTCCTAATTGTTTGTTTTCCTCTTCCATCAGCGTCCCCCTTTCTCCCACAACAATTCCCTAACCATTAATCGCGGTCAGAGAATTGCTTGTTCTGCTACTTACAGTTTATCTAATGCCAAGTTCAACTGCAAAACATTGACATAATGACGGTCAGAAAACCAGTCCTTTTGACTGTTTTCTTCTATTATAGTACGAATGCTCTGCTGACTCACCTTTCGTTCTTTGGAGATTCGGGAAACTTGGAATTCCGCCGCCTCTAGACTGATATTCGGATCGACGCCGCTGGCTGAAGCCGTTACGAGATCATTTGGAACGTTCTTTTCTGTCGGATTTTTTGCCAGCTCTACTTTTGTCCGTGCGTCGACTAAGTTCTTTTGCTCAGAAGAAACGGGAGACAATTGACTGACTTTTTCACTGCGGCCAGAAAAATACTGGGCTTGCTTGAATTCTTGACCAATGAGTGTTGAGCCGACCACTTGGTTGTTCCTTGTAACTTGACTGCCATTCGCCTGGTCTGAAAAAAACAATTGGCCGATCCCAGTAACAGCCGCCGTATAGAGCCCTCCAAAAACAATCACACTCAGCAGAAGAAAACGCAGACTGCCTAAAATACTCTTTTTCATTGTACTTGCTCCTTCGTTATAAAATGATCAGTGAAAGAATCACATCGATTAGTTTGATAAAAATAAATGGCGCGATGATCCCACCTAGCCCGTAGACGAGTAGATTGTGCCGCAAGATTTGACTCGCCGGCTTTTCTTGATACTTCACGCCTTTTAGTGCCAGTGGGATCAGCGCGACGATCACTACTGCATTGTAGATAACTGCGGATAAAATCGCCGTCAAGGGACTGCCTAATGCCATGACATTCAACCGATCCAGTTGCGGATAGATGCTATAAAATAACACGGGTATCACCGCGAAATACTTGGCGATATCGTTGGCAATACTAAACGTGGTCAAGGCGCCCCGCGTCATTAACAATTGCTTCCCGATTTGAACGACCTGCAGCAGCTTCGTGGGGCTTGAATCTAAGTCGATCATATTCCCGGCTTCCTTGGCGGCCTGCGTCCCAGTGTTCATCGCCATCGCCACATCCGCTTGCGCCAGTGCCGGCGCATCGTTGGTCCCATCTCCTGTCATGGCGACAAGGTGTCCCTTTTCTTGGTACTCACGAATCAGATCCATCTTGTTCTCTGGCGTTGCTTCTGCCAGAAAATCATCCACACCAGCCTCCGCGGCGATCGCAGCAGCCGTCAAAGGATTATCTCCGGTGATCATAATGGTTTTGATGCCCATTTTACGCATATCGCCAAATTTTTCTTTGACGCCATTTTTTACGATGTCCTTCAAGTAGACGACACCCATCACCCGATTATTTTTCACCACTACTAGTGGCGTTCCCCCTGATCGCGCGATCTTATCAACGATCTCATCACATTCAGCGGGGTAGCTTTCGCCGTTGGCCTGCACGTATTTTTTCATGGTATCCGCCGCACCTTTGCGAATCACATCTCCGCGGTAATCAATGCCGCTCATCCGTGTCTTCGCACTGAAATCAATAAATTTCACTTCAGACTGCTGGAACGCTCTTTCCCGTAGATTGAATCGCTCTTTGGCTAGGATCACAATGCTTCGTCCTTCTGCCGTTTCATCTGCCAAGGAGGACAACTGCGCAGCGTCTGCAAGCTGTTCTTCACTGACACCATGGACGGGGATGAATTCACTGGCACGTCGATTGCCCAGTGTAATGGTTCCTGTTTTATCCAATAAAAGAACATCGACGTCCCCCGCCGCCTCAATGGCACGACCGCTCATAGCAATCACATTTTCCTTTGTCAAACGGCTCATGCCAGCGATCCCAATAGAGGAAATCAAGGCGCCGATCGTCGTTGGTGCCAGACAGATCAATAACGCGATCACGATGATCATTGATAGCGCCTCTCCCTTTCCAGATAGCTGACTGCTAAAAGCCGTAAAGGGAACTAATGTGATGGAGACGGTTAAGAAAATGATCGTCAGTGTGATCAGAAAAATTTGCAGCCCGATCTCATTCGGCGTCTTTTTTCGTTGGGTGCCCTCCACCATCGCGATCATTTTGTCCAAAAACGATTGCCCATTTTCGGAAGTCACTCGAATCACCAAATAGTCAGAGACCACCGTTGTCCCACCAGTCACCGCACTTCTATCGCCGCCAGATTCACGAATAACAGGTGCCGATTCGCCGGTGATGGCACTTTCATCAACAGAGGCTGCGCCTTCGATTACGTCACCGTCTGCGGGAATTTGTTCTCCGGCACGGACGTACACCAAGTCGCCGCGCTTCAAATCAGAGGAACGAAGCTCGATAAAATTTTCGTCTTTAATATCTTCTAAGCGATTGATTTTGTAGGTCATGACTTCCTTCTTCGCTTCTTTCAAGCTATCCGCCTGCGCTTTTCCGCGCCCTTCGGCAACCGCTTCAGCAAAATTGGCAAAGAGCAAGGTCAACCAGAGAAAGAGTGTCACAGAGATGCTAAACCAAACCGGTACACGCATGGGGTAAAAGCATAATACGGTCGTGATGATGGCGCCCAGATAGACGACAAACATCACCGGATTTTTAATTTGCTGGCGCGGGTCTAGTTTTTTGAAGGACTGACCCACCGCCCATTGATAGATTTTCTTCATTTTTATTCACTCCATCTAGTTCAGTGTAAAAAATTCTGCGATCGGTCCAAGGGCCAAAGCGGGTAAAAAGCTTAACGAACCGATCACTAAAATAACAATAATCAGCATTGAGACAAAGGTTGGGCTGACCGTCGACAAGGTTCCAGAGCTCAAGGCGGCTTTCTTTTTGCCTCCCATGTTTTCAGCCAAGAACAAGATCGCGACGATCGGCAGATATCTTGAGACAGTCATCAATACGCTCCCCAAACCGTTTAAAAATGGGGTGTCCGCGGTTAACCCACCAAAGGCACTACCATTGTTATTAGCTAAAGAGGTCGCAGCGTAAAGTAATTCACTGAATGCATGCGGGCCGCGATTGGTAAGCCAGCTCATGACCTCAGGATGCAGGACTAGGGCCATCGCCCCGAAAAGCGTCAGCATCAGAGGTGTTAAAATAACTAAACTCGCCATTTTTATATCAAAGGCTTCGATTTTCTTTCCTAAATATTCTGGCGTCCGTCCCACAAGTAGTCCAGCGATAAAAACAGCAAGCAACAGAAACGCGAGCATGCCATAAAGACCGCTGCCGGCACCGCCGAAGATGATCTCTCCTAACTGCATCAAGAACATTGGGATAGCGCCCCCCAATGGTGTGAAGCTGTCTAGCATCGCATTGACCGAGCCATTGGAGGCGGCAGTCGTTGCGACGGACCACAAGCTGGACCAGCCGACACCGAAGCGTACCTCTTTTCCTTCCATATTGGCCGAGCCAAGAACCCGCGCAAATTCTGGTCCATAGTATTCACTCATCGCGACACCGATAAACGCAAGTAACAGGAAGAACAAGGAAACGACCATGATCGTCCGCCCCTGCTTCCAATCCTTCACCCAGAAGCCAAAAGTAAAAATCAAGGCGGCTGGAATCAATAGGATCGCGATCGTTTCTAAAAAGTTTGAGAAAATCGTCGGATTCTCAAAGGGATAGGCGGAGTTGGCTCCGAAGAAACCGCCGCCATTGGTCCCAAGCTGCTTGATCGCCACTTGACTAGCCACCGGTCCTAAGTGTAACCACGAGCTTCCTCCCTCTAGCCCATGATAAGAAAAGCCTGATCGAAAGGACTGAACCGTTCCCTGTGAAATAAGCAACACGGCGAAAACGATCGCCAACGGAAGCAAAATATACACCAAGCTGCGAGTCAAATCCTGCCAAAAATTTCCTAACGCTTTCTTTTTCACCTGCGAGATTCCTCGCAACAGCGCCACTAAAACGGAAATACCCACACCTGCCGAAACAAAGTTTTGTACAGTCAATCCAAACATTTGAGACGTGTTCGACAAAGTCGTCTCACCTGCATAGGCCTGCCAGTTCGTGTTCGTCACAAAACTTACAGCCGTGTTGATGGCCAAGGGAAATGAAAGATTTTTTACCGCTGCACCCCCCGGCAAAAAGTGCTGCGTCATCAATAGAACCGTCAGTAACACCACCGAGAAAAAACTAAGCAGTAAAATAGTCATCGCGTAGCGCTTGGCGGACATTTCCTTTTTGCTGATGGGGCCGATCACCTTATAAAACATTCTCTCGATCGGCTGCAGAAACCGCACGCCTTTTGGGATCGCGCCCTGCATGATCTCCTTGATGTACCAGCCCAGCGGCACCGCTAATAGTAATAAAACAAACAAGAAAAATAGTCCTTGATAGATGATGCTGCTCATAACTCTTCCCCCTTAAATAAAAACCAGAAAAGATAGATCATGACTAGAAGTCCGATAATTCCTAAAATAATCGTCATTTCATTTCGCTCCTTTTACCCCCGCTTATTAAATCAAGGGGCCTTTGTTTACCCTCTAAGCATAAAAAAAAAGACCTAAAGATAGTGTGAAACTTGATGCCATTTCTTTACACGATCTTTATACGGTCTTCGAGGGAGTTAAAACATGGAAAACGCAAAAAAAACAAGGTACGAATGTGTCGCACCTTGTTTTTGTTTCTATTTACCAGCTACTTTTTCACTGGATTCAGGTCACTTTCTTTGGTTTCTTTAAACAGCCAATAACAGACGCCTGAGATCAGGAGAACCAGCACGCTGATCAGCAGGACAGGGATAAATACGCTCGCCGCTGAATTTCTAAAAATGAGGCCCATCAATAATTGCCCTAATGGCACCGCGCATTGGGCGACGGCCACGATGGTCGCCATGACCTTTCCTAAATTTTCCCTCGGCGTGATTCGTTGGACCAGCGTGATCAAGTAGATCGAAATGGCACTGGCCATCATTCCGATAATGATTTCCATAATCAGTACAAGGAAGAAGCCGACCGTTGCGTTGGTCATACTCAGTAGAATATTGGTCACTAGCAGGACGATCCCGGAATACGTAAAGACGCGGTAAAAATTACTAAACGTAACGTTCTTCGTTAAGGGTCCTGCGAAGATGGCTCCAAGAATACTAGCCAAACTAAATACGCCCATCCCAACGCCGTACATTGTGTCATTCACCTGTAAGGTCATTCGTAAAATAACAGGAAGTCCTACTATAAAGAAAGACGTCAAAACAAAATTCACTGCGGCTGCGATGAGGATCGACTTAAAGATCACTTGATTGTTCTTGACTTCCTTGAAGCCGTCCTTTAAATCGTCCGTCAAAATCTGCATCACGGTCCCTGAAGAGCTCTCGCGTTTTTCGAAAGGAATCTTCAAAAAGCTTTCGATAATCGCTGCGATCACGAAGAACACGACACTGCTGGCGACCAATAGTTTCGCGCCCATTAATCCGTAGAAGATCCCGCCAATGATCGGTGCAACAACGTTTGACAATTGCAGAATCCCATTTGATAGCCCGTTGATTTTTTCCAGCTCACTTTCTTCTACTAATAGAGGAATACTCGCGCCCACCACCGGTGTATCAAAGCTGCCAATGATCGCGAGAATAAAAATGAGCAGACCGATGCCAAAAATTGATTGAGAGGTCCCAACAACTAAAAATAACAATGCTGCGATGATCGCATTGCACACATCCATCAATACCATCAGCACTTTACGGTCATACCGGTCAGCGATCGCTCCGCCTATTGGCGCAAACAAGACCGGAATACTTGAGATAGCCAAGACAGTGGCGAAAATATCCGCCCGTCCTGTAATATCTAATACAAATAACGACAGTGCAAATCTCAGGATCGCACCCCCGAACACTGAAATGACTTGCCCCAACATCAAATAACTAATATTTCTTCGATTTCCCTTCACAACGTTTCCCACTCCCTCATATTGAATACATTCAGCTTAACGAATTCTTAATATAAGGGCATCCGCCTAAAGTCTCATTCCCTTCTCACACTTTAGTATCTTTAAGGAAGCAAATGATAGTGCTTCAGACCTTCGAGTACGCCTTTTTCTGTTTTGGCGACATAGGTTGCTTGTTGTTTTAATGCCGATGACCCTTGCTTCATGGCGACGCTGTAATCCGCCAGTTCAAACATACTGTGGTCATTCATTTGATCGCCAAAAGCATAAATTTCCAGCTCCGTGCTAGACAGCTCCTTTAGCAGGCGTTGAATCGCAGTTCCCTTTGAGACCTTTTTTGGCAGCACATCGATCGCCAATGGGGCAAATCGGACAACGTCTGCTAGGTGTTTGATTTTTGGGTAAATGCGTTCTTCTGCTTCCTCACTTAAATACAGATTCATAAAATTGACGAAGTTTTGTTGATAGAACCTCGGCGCAATGGGAACATCCGTGATCCCCATGTAGGACACGTGCGCCTCCACCACCTCCGAAAGCTGGCTCACCGCAAATCCCTTTTGATTAAAATAACCGGCGGCAATCTGATTCTCACTTGCAATCGCCAAAATAGCCTCTATTTCCTGTGGGGTAAATCCCACGTTTTGAAGGATTTTCTCTCCGAAACGAATAAAGCAGCCATTGGATAAAATATAGTGTTCTACCTTCAGTAGATCCAGCAGCTCTGCGACTTCATAATAGCTGCGTCCAGTCGCGATAATCGGCAGAACCTCGGTTTTTCTCAACACCTCAAAAGCCGTTAAGACCTCTGGCTCCACTTGCAGACTTCCTCCTGAACATAACGTCCCGTCTAAATCAAAAAATACTACTTTCTTCATATCCCTCTCGTCCCTCCAAAATAAATTTGTCGTAGTTGGATGCCTAGACGAGTCGTCAACACAAAAAAAAGGAGAAACGTCAGTGCATCACAAATACACTGAACCTTTCCCCTCGGATTTTTTATATCAATAGGTGCCTTTTACATTGGTAAAAGATGAAGCCCTCGGTCGCAGTCCTCGCTTGAGCGGAACCCTAGCTCCAATTTTCCAGTTCACTAAGAAGCATACCATAGAAGCCGTAAACGTCGCAATTTTTCTACGAGATCAAGCCGTAATGTTTCAATCCTTCGATCACGCCTTGCTCAGATTTCGCAATGTAGGTTGCTTGTTGTTTTAAGCCCTCCGTCGCTTGCTTCATGGCGACGCTATGATCCACTAATTGGAACATCGTCAGGTCATTGTCGTTATCTCCAAAGGCATAGGTCACTGATTCTGAGGTGGCGCAGTGATCTAAGACTTTCTTGATCGCCGTTCCCTTAGAACTATTTTTTGGCAAAAGGCTGACCGCTAAAGGAGAGAAGCGAATACGATCAGCTATCCTCTCTAGTTTTCCCGTCACTTGATCTTCTTTTTTACTGTCCATATACAGGTTCATAAAATTGACAGGCTGCGTTTGATAAAACGTTGGAGCGATCGGAACATTTTTCTGACCTAGAAGAGCGCCATGTTCGGTTACTTCTTCTGTCATTTCTGTGACAGCATACCCTTGCTGGTTAAAATAACCGGCGGCGACACCCATTTCAGCCGCGACCGAAAGAATCGCTTCAATTTCAGACGAAGAAAACGTCTCGTTCACGATCTCCTTTCCATTAAAAAAAGCGTAACACCCATCTGATAAAATATAATCGTTGACCTGCAATGCCTGCAAAATAGGTTTGACTTCATAATAGCTGCGCCCTGTCGCGATGACCGGCTGGACACCCGTTTCTCGCAAGTGCTCAATGGCTTCGATTATTTCTGTCTCCAGCTCCAAACCGTAGCCTCGACACAAGGTCCCGTCCAAGTCAAAAAAAATCCTTTTTTTCATCCACTCATCCTCTCGCATTTTCTTACTCCTTCCATCAAAGGTATAACGTTTTCATTGTTTCCGCAATAGGAAAACGGCCTAAAGCCCTGTCACTGCTCTAGGTCGTTCTTATTAATGCTTTCGTTTTCTGTAATATAGAATTCCCGCGATTAACACGATTCCCACACCTGCGACAAGAAGCCACGGATTTCGTGTGTCATTTGTCTTCGGATAACTTCCGCTTGCTGTTTCGGAGGTCGTTGGTTTATTGGATGATTTGGGAACGTCGGGTGCTTTCGGCGATTCTGTGTTTACAAATTTTCCTAAATCTATGGTTGCCGGTTTGTTTTTTTCTGAAGAGGCAATAGTAAATCAGCGTTTCTCCTTGCTGAGGGCATACCCAGTGGGTGCCTTTTTCTCCGTAAAGTAATAGGCTCCCGGCGCCAAACGGTCTACTGAGAGTTGCCCCTGCTTGTTAGAGGTGTATTCTCCGACTTGTTTGCCATTGTCGTGTTGCAGCGTGAAAACAGCACCTGCTAGAGCAGCATTAGATGAAGAAACCTTTTGTAATTTGACTGACCCCTGATAATTGATAACGTCTGCTAAAGTGATCGTTTTTGGCTTGCCTTGCGTTTTTGTCGGAACAGTAAAGGTGATTTTTGCTTCATTGAGCACGTAATTTTCTGGTGCTTTCGTTTCAACGAGCTGGTAGCTGCCAGGAACCAATCCTGTCGCAACGACCTTGCCTTCTTTGTTAGAAACAAGCTTTTCTGTTTCCTTTCCTGCTTCGTTCAAGACCGTTTGTGTTTTTCCTTTATTGTCTTGAATTTCAAATTCGGCTCCCGCAAGAACCTGTCCATGATCGTTCCTTTTAGTCAATGAGACAGAACCCTTTTCGTTTACGAAATCGCCCAAATTGACTTTATCAGGTTTTCCTAATTGTCCAGTTATATCGAAAGGATGCGGCGTCGTATCCAAAATGTAGCCTTTAGGCGCTTTGGTCTCAACGATCACGTAATGTCCTTGACTTAAGCCTTGGAAGTAAATCTCCCCTTTTTTGTCTGAAGAAATCGTGTTGTCAGGATACTCGGCGCCTTCGCGATCCTTCACAGGAAGCGGATCTCCTTGCGGCTGATTTTGATCGTTGGCCCGATAGACTTGATAGGCTGCGTCCTTCAGCGCCTTTTTCTGATCGTCGACTTTACGTCCGATGACCCCTGATTCGTAATTCTTGAAATCAAGGTTGTCGATGTTCGGGTCTTGATCCGCATTTTCCTTGACGACAAAGTAGATCGGCTGCTGATTCAGAATGTATCCCGGTGCTGGTTTTACTTCTTTGACGAGATACTCTCCTGCACCTAACCCTGAGATATTCAAAAGACCATTTTCTGGTACAGTGATCGTCCGTACAAGCTTTTGGTCGCCGTTGACGATGTGATACAGTTCAAATTCCGCACCAGCGATCGATCCGCCTTCTCCGACTTTCGTGATCTGTGCTCGTCCACGGAAATTTTGGAAGTCGCCTTCTTGTTGAATCTCCGGTTCACCGTATGCACGATCAGTGACCGTCACTTGGATCAACGCCGGATTGATGACATAATCAGAACCTTCTGTCACAGTTGGCGCTTTGGTTTCTTGATAATAATAACTGCCGGGAGCTAGATCCTTGAAGGTCACTTTCCCGTTTTTATCGCTGACGGCTGTTTTGTTTAGTGGTTTTTTATCTTTGTCATAAAGAGTAAATTCGGCGCCTGCTAAGCCGTCGCCATCCGTATTGCGTTTGACGAGTTGGAAACCGCCCTTGTAATTGATAAAATCTGATAATTCGATGACTGGGACCTTCCCTTTATGGGCGGCATCGATCGTGAAGCTTCGTTTTTTCTCATTCAATACATATCCTTCAGGGGCCTTCGTTTCCACAAATGTGTATGCGCCGGGCGCTAAATGATCCACATGAACTTTCCCTTGCTCGTCCGAGGTGAGCGGTGTCTGATTGACCTTGTCGCCTTTTGAGTCTAATAGATCAAACTCGGCACCTGCCAACGAACGGCCAGCGTTGTCTTTCTTCACAAATTCGACAGCGCCCTTCTCATTTGTTAGCTCTAATGGGCTGCCATCTGGCTGTGTGGTCACGGTTTTCGGTTTGTCTTGAGCACCAGAGGCGATGGTAAAGGGTACCTCGGTGGAATTGAGGATATATCCTGAAGGTGCTTTGGTTTCGACAAACTTGTAATCTCCTGGTGCTAAGCCTGTCGCTGTCACTTTCCCATCCGCTTGTGAAACCAACGGCTGCTGATTGACTTTTTTGCCATTGCTATCGATCACATCAAATTCGGCACCTGCTAAAGGATTGCCTTCACTGTCTTTTTTGATCAATTCGGCACTGCCTTGATAGTTTGGATAATCAAATTTATTCAGCGGCACCTGTTGCCGACTGTTGCGATACACTAGGAAGTATTTCGGCGCGGTGTTGATCATATACCCAGTGGGTGCTTCGATCTCTGTCATCCGATAAAATCCTAGCGGCAGGCTGTCGATTTCGAGAACCCCGTCACTATTCGTACGATCTGGATTTAAGGCTACCGGGTCCCATAAAGAACCGTTTGGCGCCAATGGATCTAATCGCTCTAGTTTAAAACGTGCACCTGCCGTGATGCCATTTCCCAGCTTGATCGGTTGTCCGTTCGCGTCTGTTTTTTGTAGGATCACCTTGTAGCGCTCATTGGGAATCGTTAATGGCGCTGCTTTTTCTGCAGACGTTTTTTCATTGATCGTGATTCTGCGGCCGTCGACGAGTTCATCTGAAATCGTGAAGCCTTCTGGTGCGTGCGTCTCGATCAACAAGTATTCACCATAAGGCAGACTGCCGAATGTCAATTGTCCATTACTGTCGACTTCGCCTTCACGCAGCATTTGCGTTTTGGTTGTGTTCCATAACTGGAATTTCGCCCCAGTCAGTTTTGTTTTCTCATCGGCTTCTGTTTTCTGGATCGTCAGCTTGCCTTTTTTCCCATTCGCAGAGCCGCCGCTGTGGTCCACCTCGACCGTCACGTCTTCCCCGTCTCCGCCAGAGATTGTCTGTTCGTTGTCTCCAGTGACAGTTATTTTATTTGAGACGGTGTCCTTGCTGCCGCTGGCACTTGAGGTGATGTAGCTCTTGTATTCCAATTGATAGGCGGTGTCGATCTTATGAAGCATCGTGATCGTCAACACCTGCTTGCCTGTCAGATTGTCCGTTGTCAGCGCCACCTGATAATCTTCATTCAAGGTCAGTGGCTTGTCATAGTTTGGCGTGACCGTTCCGTCAATGGCAACAGTTGTTTCGTAAAGCTTGATTGACGATTGGTCAATGACTTGATTTTCCGTGGGTTCGTCTTTGATCACCACATCGCTCAATGTGGACTGCGAAGGATTGATCACGGCTTTCCAGTCAACGTAATCGGGGTTCTTGCTATCCTGCTCACCAGACTTTTGAACATACTTTCCGCCATTTTTTACGCTGACTTCTCCAGTCACATCTCGCTCATCATGATCGTTTTCATACTGCGCAACATTGTCATACTTATTCGAGCCTTCGATGATTTTTCCGGCGACGGAGGTTTTAAACTCGATCAAATAGGTCGTCGCCACGTTTTCTGGAAAATCGATCGTTAAGGTTTGATCGTTTTTCTCACTGGGTTCATCGAGTGTCTTCATGTCCTGATTGACAGAGGTTTCCGGTTGTTTCTTTTCTACCGATCCATCCTTTTTGACTTCTGCTTCATACACGTTCACTGAACCTGCTACATACGCCTGATTTTTAAGGATCTGATCGACTAATTGCGCTTCTTTCAAAGGGTTCCCGCTTAAATTAACAGCGATCGTCCAAGTGATCTCTTTCGTTTGTGCGTTGTATTGCCCGCTTTTTTGCGCGTTCAATTGATAGGGATCGTTGGGTTTAAAGTCGTGGCTGCCATCTGAATGATGGTCGTTCCCAGACTTGTCTTTCCAATCAGCCGCCATATTATTTTTAAAGCGGTCCTTGTCTGGGCTGTTGGGGTCCAACAATGACACATCAAAGTCTGTGTGATAATTGATCACAAATTCAGAACTTGTCGGATTGTACGAGTTAAGAAAGACGATCTTGAAGCCGGTCTCTTCCCCTGCCGCATTTTTGGTCAATTCAAGCGTATAGTCTTTGCCAGGCTCCAACACTTTATTGCCAGTCACGTCGCGAATTTCAAGATCGGGCGTTTTTCCATCTGCCTTCATGGACATCGTTAATCCCGGAGTCGGTGAATACGTATCTGTCAGCTCCAAATTTCCCATGTAATAATGATTTTTATTGATAGCAATCTGCCAGCCCGCTTTACGTGTCGCGTAATCCACATCCGTCAAATTTTTAATGACGTTTTGTTGCTGAGCTGTCCCTGAATCAATCCCTGTATCTCCCGTCCCAGTAGCAACACTGTTATCCACTTGGGTCGGATCTGTGACAATACCATTGACCTTTGTTTGGTAATCCACGATGATTGCTTGGTCGATGTCGTGCAAAAAGTTTATTTTAAAACCGTGACCATCGGGATTTGGAACCAATTCGTAGTCTTTTCCTTCTTCTAACGGTGCGCCTTTTGTCTCATGTCCCTGCGCATCAAAAGTGATCGGGTAAAGTTTCACGGAGGCGTCCACCAAGTCCATGTTCTTACTGATGGTATCTGTGATCGTTGCTTGATCTTTAGAAAGATGCTTCTCTCCGTAGTTGTACTTGATCTCCCAATTGAAGGTTTGTCCATTAGGGTCGTAGCCCGTCATACTTTTTTCCACGGGTTTGCCGTAATTTGTTGTCACTGTAGCCTTCGCGTCGATCCCATCAGGGTCATTTTTATCCGACAAGGTCGCGTGATTCGTAAAGCTGACTTTGCCGCCGTTTTCCGGCTTGGCTGAGTCATCAATCGCGGTTTGATACACGAGTCGGTAAGCTTTGTTCGTATCGCCTTTGACTGTGACATTCCCATTTGCATCTACGGTATAGTCACTCGGATTTAGCTCACGACCGACTTCCTTTACTGTCCCGTCTAGATTCATGACCAGTTCGTAGACCTTGACCGATTTGTAGTTGATCCCCTCAGGCCAGTTTTCTGTAACGTTCGGATCTGTTAAATGCTCCATCGACTGATTGACATCGACGGTCCATTCCACGTTGTTAGGATTGGGGGTACGATCAAAATGCCCTTTCTTATCGATCGAAGTTTCTGTATCTGGACGAATTTCTACATCGACTGGCGGAATATCATCCTCCACAGGATAATGAATCGTGATGTCTCCCGGTCCATCGATGTGCTCCTGGTCAAATTGTGCATCAAAATAAAAGCTTCCATTAATATCGCTTTGGTTTTCGACTTCCTCCGTAAAGGTAAAGCGAACATTGCCGTCTTGATCAACGGTATAGGTGGCGTATACTTCGCCATCCGCATTTTTCAATTCCCCGTTGAGAGGTTTCGACGGACGCAGTTCTTCCGGCAGCTTGAAATCGAAATAGTCCCCCGCCTTGATCTGGCTGCGAACCTCCTCTGGGATACTCCAAGCATAATAAATCCGCACATGCGTGTTCGCTGGCACTGGCGGCTCGATGATATTTCCGTCATCGTCAAGATAAACGAGGTTTGACCCTGTCAAAATCGTCCCGCTTCCTCCGGGAAAATACGTCCGAATGTCCGTTCCGTCTTCTGCTTTGGCGGCTTTTTTATCTGATTTTTTTGGTTCAGATGAAGCAGACGGCTGTGTACTTTGGGCCGTCTCGCTTGTTGAGGTAGTCGTAGTTGCAGGAGGCACTGTGCTGCTTGTGCTTGAGTCGTCTGCACTGCTGGCTTCAGGTGCGTCGCTTGAAGCACTCGTTGAAGAGGCGGACGTACTTGTGTCTGTTTTTGGAAATTGATAGCTGACTGTCTGCTCCTGGTAACTGAAGTCCACTTGCTGAAGGTCCTTCAAACGCTCTTGCTTCAACGACAAGTGCACAATACCTTTTCCGCTTGCCGCAGTTGGTATCTCGATCTGCTGAGCATTTTCAACAGTCAGTGCAGTCGTCTGTCCATTCTGTTCAAGTTCCGCGTGATCAATAATTGCTTGTGACGAGCGGATCTTCACAGGTGTTTTATCTGTTGTCTCCGTTGTTTGAAGCGTCAGCTCTAATTGAGTCTCTGATTGACCTTTGGAAACATTCTCCAACTTCAGCAAAGGAGATTCTCTTTCTTCAGCCAACGACGTTAAAGGCGTCAATGAATTTAATAAGATCAAAAAGGTCATAAATCCATAGACCCATTTATCTACCCGTTTTTTGTTTGTCATCTTCTTTAACTCCCTTACTTTTTGATAACTAGCGCCATTGACTGTTATAACAAATAATTGCACCTGTTATTTTCAAAAAACGCGCTTTTTCAGAATCATTTTTGAAAGTTTCAACAATCATCCCCGTATTTCTTGACCGAAACTCCCTCTAACACGTCATTGATCCGAGACATATCCACGATAGACAATGCTTTAGAAACGACGACTGTTTCCGCGTCAGGATAGACCCTGCAGAGTTCTGCCATGTTGCCCGTCGTCAGCAGAACATCCACCGGCAGCTCGTGACAGTCGAACACGTCATGGAATTTTAAATTGTAGAGGTAGCTAAAATAGCCATTGATTTGCTGGATGAATTTTTCCATTAAAAGACCAGACATGTCACTTTCGATCATGACATGGATCGGCACTTCATACTGGCAAGGCTCGTCTAAAAAGAAGATATTTCTCAAATAACTAATCAGCAAATAATCCACTTCTAAAAAAATAGGGTTGCGAGATTCCCTATAGAGATCCGTGATAAAACGCCTCGTCTTCGCAACGAGCTTCGGGTACCGTTTAAAAAAAGTATGCCGATACGTGTTGCCCGTAACGTCCGTGTTGAAGCCTTTAAAATAGTAGGCAAAATAATGACTTCCTGTGACATAAGCTCGAAATCGAACCTGTTCCTCTTCCTCGATCGGACGAAAGACCTCTTGAAACCGTGTCATCATGAGATCAGTGGCTAAATAGATCGGTCCTTTTTCATCTGCCAGTTTCGCCAATGAACGGGCCAAAATCTCCTTTTTTAAAATGTCCATCGTTTCCGGGAGCACCAGCCATGCGGCAAAAAAGAACGGAATCTCTGAATGCTTGTCGTTGACGATTCCGTGAAGCTCTCCGATTCTTCTTTCAAAACAAGGATATAAAAAGCTTTGCTTCAGCGACTTCGCAAACGCTGGGGTCATCTGAACAAAGTTTCCTTTTCGCGTGCGGATCGTCGCTTCCGCAAATAGATACGCCATTTGTTTCTTATGCCCTAGCGGAATCTTCGGATAAACAGTTGCTTCGTTGTTGAGCAAATCCTCAACGAACGTTTCCATCAGGCGTTCATCGACATACTTGAAGGGCCAAGAACTTCCTCGGTAGACGCTCCAATAAAAGATTCCCATAAACATACGGATCTGATGTTCTTCCCCCAGCAGCTTCGCACGCTCCCGACCAATTTCTATGGAATAATTTGCCAACAGTTCTTGGATCTTGTTTAAATCTCTGCGAACGGTCGACTCACTGATGAAGTGACGCATCGCGTAACTTTTGACGCTCTCAAATTCCTCCGTCAGCAGCGACTCCAGCATACCGACTGTTGCGCATTGCTTCACTATGAATGTGATCAATTCATAGATGTCTGCGTCATTTTCTACATTCAACGAGACCCCTCGACTTTTCGAGAGTTCAAATGTGAATTGATCCGGCCGAAACACTGCGACTTGATTCGCCAGATCATTGATCGTATTTAAGGTCGTGCGCTTACTCAGTCCCA
Organism: Enterococcus gilvus ATCC BAA-350; assembly: GCF_000407545.1. Classification (NCBI taxonomy): domain Bacteria; kingdom Bacillati; phylum Bacillota; class Bacilli; order Lactobacillales; family Enterococcaceae; genus Enterococcus; species Enterococcus gilvus. The sequence goes on from NZ_ASWH01000002.1 coordinate 540,178, forward strand.
ATTGATCCCCAAGCCATTCGCTAGACACCCACCGACCGTTCGTCGAATTCAGTAATAACAGCATGCGGCGCTGGTAAAAGGTCTTCCGATCAAATAAGCTTTCAAAAAAATCTTTTCGTTCCATTACATGTATCCATCCCTTTTTTCGATCCTGTCTAATCGTTCATTCATTCTTTCATTGCTAGCATCATAGTAAATAAATAAAAAAAAGGGTAACAAAACACTCGTATTTTTATCCTTTCGCCGAATAAAGTAAAAAAAATAAGGTATTTCAACCAATAAAGCGACGATTTGCAAAATTGAAATTTCGTTTCTCATAATTTCTCTTTTAAAAAGAAGCGGTAGTGGTTCTTCCTTCTCATTTTTACTAGGTATTCACTCGTGTGCCTATGCGAAAAAAGTCACGACTTCCTAAAAAGCCGTGACTTTAACGGTGCCCTTACATCTCCATCCAAACAGGTTCAAACTGGTTGCCATCGAGATCCGTGATCTCTAGACTAAACATTTGATCTTCTGGGATTCCCATGTCTACCGCAAAATAATCGCCGCCGTTCGCTTTCGCTGCATCCGCGATCTTTTTCACCACTTCAGGACTTTCGACAGAGAACGCAGTCAATGCACCGCTTTGACTTCTGACATCCGCAATTTCTTTGTTTTTAAGGAACAGCCCGTAAAACTCATGGCTCAACAGCATGATCCAAAAATTGTCGTCCCATCGCATAGAACTGGAATTCTCATTCGACATTTCCTCTACTTTTGTGAACCCTAATTTCGTATAAAATTCCGTTGAGGCCTGGACATCTTTCACTGGGTAATTGGCAAATACCATCGTTGACATTTTTCTTAACCTCCCTACTTAAATTTTCTTCTATTATGCAAAAATCCCTCGAATAAAACAAAGAAATCGCTTGCAATAAAGTGAACAAGTAAGGGGCCTCATTAACGTTTTTAAACAACAAAAAAGCGACAGTCTCTGAGACTATCGCCTTCTCTATTAGCCCGCATTCTCACTGAACTGATCAAGAATCTCTGCGTGCTTGCTTTTTCGTAAAATAAATAACGCCACTAAGATAAATACGACGGTCGTTAACAGTTGTACCAGTATACCTCCGCCACCTGTGGAACTCGTCGGTGCGATGCTGCCTCCAGACGCAGCAATACTCGTGAAATCATTGACACCATGAAGCAATAACGGCCAGATGATGTTTCTTGTCCGTAAAAACAACGCGCCCATGTATAATCCTGAGCCGAAGGTAGAGACCGTCTGCATCAATACGCCGGAAGCATCTCCCGGTGAATAGTTCACGATCAAATGACTCAAGGAAAACAGGACACTGGTTACGATCACAGACATGTAAATCGCTTGACTGCCCGTATAAGAACGAAAAATCGTTGTTTGCATGACCACTCGGAAATAAAGTTCCTCAAATAATGCAGCAAACAGCCCCAAAATCGCGGAACTAAGAACGATCGACGCCACATTCCCCTGACTCTTAGACAGATTGACCATTGTCCCAAACACCATGACCGCTAAATATAAAAGAACAGGAAGCACCACGATGATCTGTGATAAAAATCGTTTGCCAGAAAAGAACTTCGGACGAATTTTCAACAAATATTTCCCTAAAAGATACGTAGCAATCAGCATGATCGTATTTTGAATCACCAATTTCCCAGCAACTGGCAAGCTCTTGGGAATGACCGCAGGAATAATAAATAACAAAACAATGACAATGATCCAGCTTATGATCAGTTTCCCCCATAGCTCTGACTTTCTCTTCATAACTTTCCCCCTAATTGTAAAACAATCATACTAAACTCTGAAAAAATTGGGAAATATTTGATTCTAGATGAGAGAGATTATTATAAAAAAGGCCATTTTATAAACAAATTAGTTAAAATAAATTCTATCCTGGTATCCTGTGTTGAAAGCTGCTTTTTAAGACTATGGGTAAATATATTTTTTAATCCATTGGTATGCATCGTTACTTGAAGAAGCGTGATCAAGCATTTTGAAAAATTCGGGCTGATCAATCAATGAAACAAGTTCAGCTAACGCTGATAAGTGTTTTTTATTGTCCACAGCAGCCAATGTAAAGATATATTTCATCGGTGTCAGGCCTAATATTTTTATTGGTTTTTTTAACACCGTTATTCCTAACCCCACTTTTTTTACTCCGTCCTCTGGTCGAGCGTGAGGCAAAGCGACATGATCAGAAATCACCATATAGGGTCCTTCTTCATAAGTCGTCTGAATGATTTTATCAATGTACCGACGACTAACGATGTCTGCTTCGATCAATGGAGTGGCAGCAACATAAAATGCTTCTTCCCAACTATTCGTTGCAAGTCCTAACTGTATGTAATCTGGTGAAAGAATATCAGATAACCGTAAATCTGTTATTTCTGATTTCTCATTCAATTTGTGTTTTGCGTGATTGATTTTCGGCTGTCTTAAATGTCGAACAAGTTCCTTTCTCAGCACAGCTTCGTCTTCTATCTTCGTATACTTGCTTATGATGCTCATAAGCTCCTCAAATTGATAATCACTTGATAGATTTCTTGTACTATTTTGAATTTCTTGAACCAAACTATATTTCTCATCGATGGACATGATAGGATTGACCGTATAAACTGGTTTTTTTAATGAAAACAGACGTATATTTGGAACCGTAGTAAAAATCATATCATAGTCTTGCTTCTTTTTATAAATTTCATTGGTTTCTATGGGTCCTATAAAAATCATTTCAGGAAATAAATTTTTTAATTCATTGTAGATAATAGCAGAGCTGCCAATGCCATTCGGACATACAATGATTCCAACCTTTCGTTTTACCTGATACTCATCGTTGTCATTGATCAATGAAGCGAAATGGATAGTTAAAAAAGATATCTCTTCATCTGGAATCCGTGTACCAAATAAATTTTCGATTGGTTTCATTGTTTCTCTAACGATCTGAAACAAGTCAGGATATTCTTGAATAATTTTCTTGTTTAATGGATTGATAATTGGCAGATGAAAAAACAGGCGATAATAAGCGGGCCGAAAATGGCTATACAGCTGCTTTCTTACGTTACTTTTCTCCTTAAAGCGAATACCAGACAATTGTTCAAATCGATCAAAGATGCGTTCAACAAGTTCATTGATGATGGAATAATCTGGTGTCTTTTCCGATGCATCTCCAATCGCCATTCCCAGCATCCAACCACAAATATACAAGACAGCGTACTTATTCTCGATTGAAAATTTTTTTAATAAACTCACAGAGAAAGCATATTCTTTCATTTGATAAAAAGTTTGAAAGCTATAGTTGTCATAAAATTCTGCCCATTCTTTGTTTAGACGGGGCAACAAAAAAATCAGCATATAACTAAATTCAAGAAGGCGGTTTTCAACTAATGAAATCGAGTAGCGATCGAGCTCATCAGAAATCTGGCGAAAGGTTTGTTCTTTTTCAATTGAGCTTTCGTTAAATAGAAAGTAGTCCCACAAGAAGCTACCATTATCCGATCGTAAATCTTCCAGCACTAGTTTCATAAGATGATACCGCAGAAGGGACTCGTCTCCTGACAAAGTATACCCATTCTTACGATCATAGTTTATTTGGATCGAGATAGATTCCAATTCTTTTTCTACTTTTTTCAGATCGTTTATGAAGGTCGTCTTCCCTATATCTAGCACCTCTAAAAAGTGATTTACTGACAGATACTCATCAGTATGATAAAAAAGCATGAGGTAAATGTATTTTTTTCGTTCGTCAATATCCATCTCATATTGACGATAAATCTGATCATTCGAGAAAAATTCAACTAAAAATAGACGACTGTCATCGGATAAGTGAAAATAGTTTCCATCAAACCAAACAGGAGGAAGCGTTTCTTCAGCTAACAATTCATTCACTTTCGTAATGACATAATCAATTTGAACTTTCGTCAGCTTCAAATGGGTGGATAAATTTTTAGAAGAGATAATCGGTTTTTCAATCAGCTTGAGTAAAATCTGACGTGTTCGTTGATCAACTTTTTGCATCTCGTTTCCTCCTGTTCTTGCTTAGTTCAAACTTTCAGTTACCTTTTTCCGCAATAAACGAGCATTCTCTGCTATTTCTGTTTTACTTCCTTTAGACAATAGGGTTCCTACGCCCATACAATCTACCCCTGAATGCAGCCACTCCGCAACATTTTCTGTGGTTACGCCACCTGAGGAGAGCACAGGAACATAGGGCATCGGTGTTTTGATCGTGGCTACTACTTTGGGACCGACAAAGGAGGATGTAGGAAAGGCTTTGACCATATCTGCTCCAGCTTCAAGCGCTTCGACAATTTCCGTCATGGATGTGCAACCCGGCATATATGGAATCTGGTATCGATTACACAGTTTCGCGACCGCATGGCTGAAGTTTGGTGCAATAATAAATTCCGCACCTTTCAATATTGCGTGACGAGCTGTCTCACTGTCAAGTACTGTTCCCGCACCAATGACCACTTTTTCTTGGTAACGGTCCTTTAGCTGTTCAATAATGGTTCCGGCGTTTTGATTCGTGTAGCTGATTTCTAAGCATGAAACCCCTCCTTCGAGGCATCCATCAACAATTTCTTCGGCTCGCTCGATCGTTTCTACCCGAATGATCGCCATCAATTTTTCTTCATTGATTCTCGTTAGTGTCGCTATTTTTTTCATGATAAATCGTTCATCCCTTCTATTTCTTTGTATTGGGCCAGTGTAGTTCGAATCTCGGAGTCAAATGTTACCGGCACATCGCAAACTGGACGTTTAGGACTTCCTACAGGTATTCCTGTTAACTCCAGACTGTATTTCAAAACACTCGGAATTGTAGCTAATTTTAGAATTCTACGAAAATCATTAATACTTTCTTGTAGAATTTTTGCTTTTTCGAGCTCATTATTTTGAAACGCGTGATAAATTCCTAGATCTGTTTTTGTTAGAACGTTTGAGGTTGCAGCAACAGCACCATCTACTCCTGCTTTCAGAGCCGTAAGAATTAAGGAATCTGACCCAACTAAAACTGAAAAATCATCTCGTTCACTCAACGTTAAATACATTTTGACTGTATCGATTTGACCGCTGCTGTCCTTTATTCCGATGATTTCAGGTATTTTTACCAACTCTTTGAAGACAGCTTCACTGATTGAAATTTTTGTATTGGCTGGAATATTATAGAGAATGATCGGCAGGTTCGTATTCTCGGCGATTTTTTTATAGTGCTGAATTAATTCGTCATCACTTACTTTGATCAAATAAGGCGTTATGACAGATACGGCGTCTACTCCAAGTGCTGCAAATTGATTGGTCAATTTGATTACTGCTTCTGTCGAAATCCCTCCAGAACCTGCAAATACCGGCACTCGACCATCAACCTCATCCACCACTATTTTCACTAACTCGAGCTTTTCTTCCTCACTCAAGGCATAAAATTCTCCATTGGTGCCTAAAATAAATAACCCGTGGATGCCACTGTCTATCAATTTGTTGACCAATTTCCGCGTTGCTTTTTCATTGATTCCATTTTCTGACAATGGCGTGACCATCGCTGTGATAATCCCTTTTATTTTCATTTTGAGTCCACTTCTTTCAACTCTTTAATAGATGCCCCCAACGCCCCGCCGGGATGCCACTGATAATATTTATCTAAATCCAATTGCTCTTCCTGTTGCAGTAAGATAGACAAACATTGCAAAACAATAATTTCAGCTAAAATCGAGATTCTTGGTGGTTTGTTCAAATCGTCTCCTTCTTGCTTAACGCCGGCTAACAAAAATACTGTAGAGTGCGTTTTTAACCAAGAATTCTCGCCACCACTAACGCCGATAATTTTTGCATCCAATCGTTTTAATGATTCAACCGTTCGCTTCAGCTCTTCCGTCTGACCGCTATTGGAGATCGCGATAACAACATCTCCAGGAACAACCTGCCCAGCTGATCCATGAATTGCTTCTGTTGTATCCAAATAATACGTAGGTGTTCCTACTGAAGAATTCAATGCTGCAATATATTCTGCTACATGACTTGGTTTTCCTACACCTGTAATATGAACTCGTCCGTGGTTTCTTTTTGATTCAGAAATGATTTTACATGCCTCAACAACTTTTTCCTTATCTAACCGATTGATGTATTCGTTGATTTCTGGTTGAAGGACCTCAATGTACGCATCCAATTTTTTCGTAGTAATTTCCATTCTCTTGACCTCTCTCTTTTAAAAACAGACTTAGCGAAGCTTCATCACTAAGTCTGTTTCTTCTATCTACCAAATAGTGACAATATTTTGTCTAACATTATTCCCATCACGTTGTAATCAATATTCGGGAATGTTGATCCTTCAATGCCTAATGTGCCGTATAGTGGATAAAGAACAGTAGGTAAAAATGCCAATAGCAATCCGATGACGAATGACCCTACGACAGCACCTCGCCACCCGCCAGTGGAGTTTCCGAATACTCCCGCAGTTCCGCCTGAAAAGAAGCAGATGTGCGCTGCTGGGATGATAACTACTGGAAATTTAAGAGCAACCATTAAAAATACTCCGATCAATCCCGCGGTGTACGAAGACAAGAAGCCTACGATTACCGCTGTTGGAGCGAATGGAAAGACTGTGGGCACATCCAATGCCGGACGTGAATTTGGAATAAATTTTTCAGAGATCGAAACAAAGGCCGCGGTGATCTCTGATAGAAACATCCGAACACCTGTCATTAAGATCGACATCCCCGCCGTAAACGTAAACGCTTGAACAAATGGGAATACTAACCAATGTTGTGTGCCAGCCAATTCTTCAACAGCCGGACGTCCTGCTTTTAATGCAGATACATAAAACAAAATCAACATGACAACTGAAACACCCATTAAGAAATCTCGGAAAAAAGACAACCACTTAGGGAAGTTGATGTGTTCCGTAGTTTTATCTTTATGCTTGCTGAAAAGCATGCCAATGTACCCCGACAAAGCGTACCCAATCATATTGAAGTGACCAATTGCAGTAGCATCGCTGTTCGTGATTCTGCGCATGAATGGCTGACATAACTCTGGCAAAGCTGCTGAGAAGAATCCTAATAATAACCCGCCAATAATAATTGCTGGAACATCGGCTACATGATGCGCTTTTAAGATCAACGATAGTACGCACGCGAAAAATAGACTATGTCCGGTTGTAAAGAAAATATTTTTAAAGGGTGTGATTCTCGCAATTACAAGGTTCATAATGAAACCGATGATCAACGTACAACTTGTAACAAATGCGAACTCAGTTTGAGCCAACGCAGTAGCCGCTTCAGGTGAAGCGACAACTCCTTGGATATGGAACCCTTTTTGAAATAATTGGTTAAAGTTTTGCAAGGCGCCCGTCATAATCGATCCCCCGGCACTAAACACTAAGAAACCAATAATTGTTTTAAAGGTGCCCGTCAATACTTCGGTCCCGCTCTTTCTTTGAGCAACCAATCCGATGAATGCCACCATTCCTAACATGACTGCTGGTGTACTTAAGAAACTAATAAAAAAATCCATTTTTTATTTCCCTCCCAAACCCCTCTTTATCCTAATTCAGCTAAGGCTGCCTCTAATTTTGCCTTGATTTCATCTTTGTCCACGATATTACTGATCCCAATCAATTTGTATGGTAGATTTTTTTGTGCAAGTTCTTCTGCAACATCTGGTAAAGTAATGATCATTTGCCCACCAAATCCTGGAACACCATCTAATGACGAATGTTCTACTTCAATAGGAAAATTATTCATTTTAACAACTTCCGATACTTTTATTTTTAGCATCAAACTTGATCCTACTCCTGCTCGACACGCGACTAATGCTTTATACATACTTCTTCTCTCCCTTTTTTAGACAAACGGATGAAATTTAGTTTGTTTGTCTTATTGATTGTTAAAATAATGAACGAATTCTTCCTTTGAAGATACGTTTTGTAAAAATTCGATGAAACTTTTTTTACTCAATAAATCAGCTAATTTTGACAGTAGCTCGATGTGCTCATTGCTGGCTTTAGCGCTGAGCGGAAACAAATATCGGACAGGATCATTCGTTGTATGACCTGAAACGACTGGCACCTTCAGTCTTACAAAACCTAGTCCCAATTTTTGGGCTCCGTCTTCTACTGGAGCGTGAGGCAAGGCGATATTTTTAGTTATTACGATATAAGGACCTGTTTCGTGATAAATTCGAATAACTGACTCTACATAGGTTTCTGTAACCGCCTTGTTTTCTATCAACGGATCAAATGATTTCCTGATCGCCTCTTCAAAATTTTCAGCTTCTACATCTAATTGAATATAGGATTCTTCGATGATTTCTTGCAACATGTATCTCACCTCTTTCTTATGCATTTGCTTTACACACTCACTATATTTGATAACGCATCCCTCTACAATGCTAAGTCAGTTCGCTTTATTTTTGCATAACGAGAAGAAGTGAACCGTTTTCAGCCTTGCCTATAGACAAGTGTCCTACCTCCCATATTTCTCAGGACTAAATCTTGTTTTCTTTCGAAAGACAGTTCACTTTTTTTCTTATACATTAGAAAGTACGGACTAACTTTTAACTCCTTTAACCAAAGCAAAAAGACGAATCAGGAAATTGATTCGTCTTTCATCCGTTGATTTATGCTGTTTTTCTAAAACGAGCCATTTTTACGCTTGTTCGTCAATGACAAGCGCATCTACCCCAACTCTCCCCCATTACTGGCGATGACTTTTTTATACCAATAGAAGCTGTCTTTGCGGCTGCGGTCAAAAGTCCCCTTGCCTTCATCGTTTTTATCGACATAAATGAAGCCGTAGCGTTTCGACATTTCGCCTGTCCCGCCAGAAACGAGATCGATGCAGCCCCAAGGCGTATAGCCGATCAAATCGACGCCGTCTTCGATCGCTTTACCCATCTCCTCGATGTGGCGTCGGAAATACTCGATGCGATAGCTATCATGGATCGTGCCGTCTTCTTCCACGTGATCGACAGCCCCTAGCCCGTTTTCCACGATCATTAAGGGAATCTCATAACGATCGTACAATTCATTCAAGGTGAAGCGCAGACCGACAGGATCAATTTGCCAGCCCCACTCGCTGGTTTCCAAATAGTTGTTCTTCACGCCGCCGAATAAATTACCGCCCACGCGATCTCCGTTTTCATCAAGGTCTGCCGTCACGCAGCTAGTCATATAATAGGAGAATGTGTAAAAATCGACCGTGCCTTCTCGTAAAATCTTTTCATCGTCTGCTGCGAATTCCAGATGAATATTCTGCTTTTCAAAATAATGCTTCATATAATACGGATATTTTCCTTTGACTTGAACATCGCCGCAGAACCAGTTTAGCTTTTTAACCAATTCCTGATTTGCCAATGCGTCCTCCGGTTTACACGTCAACGGGTACATCGTCATATACGCCAGCATGCACCCAATGTTGAATTCTGGATTGATCTCATGCCCGATTTTTACTGCCAAGGCGCTTGCGATGAACATATGGTGAAGCGCCTGATAACGGCGTTCCTCATTGTCTTCCTTGTCCAAGATCCCTAAAAGATTGCGCCCGCCTAATGGCAATGTCCCAAAATTGATTTCGTTGAAGGTCAGCCAATATTTGACCTTGTCCTTGTATCGTTCAAAAAGCGTCGTCGCATAACGAACAAAGAAGTCGATCGTTTGGCGATTCGCGAAGCCGCCATAATTCTCAGCTAGCGCATAGGGCAGCTCAAAATGACTAATGGTCACTAACGGCTCGATCCCATGCTTCCGACATTCGTCAAAAACCTGATCATAAAAGGCCAGTCCCTCTTCATTCGGTTCCGTCTCGTCCCCCTTCGGAAAAATCCGTGACCAGGCGATACTCAAGCGAAAAACAGTGAAGCCCATCTCCGCAAATAGTGCAATGTCTTCTTTGTAGCGATGATAAAAGTCGATACCCTCATGGTTCGGATAATAGCCTTGCGGATCGATCTCCTCTGTCATGACCCGTCGTTTATGCAGCCCGCCTGCCCGCATATGGTCAGGGATACTCTCGCCTTTGCCGCCTTCATTCCAGCCGCCTTCACATTGATTGGCAGCCGTTGCGCCGCCCCATAAAAACCCTTTTGGAAATACCATGTATCGTTCCTCTTTTCCGTAAAATTAGATGTCTTTACTTTACCCAAAAGAAAAACCCGTCAACAAATACACGTTTCACACGTGTTATTTTGTCAACAGGTTTAGCTTGCATAAAGCAATCACTATCCAGTTTGTGTTTATTTTATCTGAATTATAGCACTGAAAATCAAGCCTGTGCAAGCGCTTTTTCGCGTAAGCGAGACTTTTCCTGTTCCTACAAAATGAAAAGGCGCTTGCTGGCTTTGTTATAAAACGTTTTTCTTTTGCGTTCTCGAATACCAACGTTGGATTTTGATTCGATCACGTATGTGCTACATGGAGTTATGCTTTTTGAACCGCTCCAATAGCTTTCGATTGGTTTTGTTCGGTCTTCTGCCCTTTTTCGCCTTCTCGGGCGTCGTTATGGGGATATTCTCCGGCACTGTCTGGGGTTCCTTTTTCGCCTCGCCTTCCAGATCTGGCGTCTCCAAATCGACTAGCGGATCTTGGGGCGGCTCTTCCTCCGCTTCGTAATACAGCTCCTCTAATTCCGCGCCTTCAGGCAAAATGTCCCTAAAGAGTGCTAACAGTTCCTGATCAGACAAGGCCTCGATATCCGTGCCCTCTGGGATCACGAACTCCATCTGTTTGAGACCTTCGTCATCTTCATCCGTCATTTGGATCGTGATCCCTGATTCTACCGCCCCTTCTTTTGATTGTGGGACTGATTTAGCTTCGGATTCCTCTTGACGTAGAGGTTCTGCAGTCTCCTCAACATCTGTAGTCACGTCAAAGATCGGTGTCACCACCGTTTCGACGAATTTCGCACTCACCACCTTCTGGAACAGCTTCACGCCGTCCTTCTCAAAAAGATTCAAGCGTGTCATTTTCTCTAATTCTGCTCGGATCTTTTCTGGTGATTTCGTAACATCTGGATCTTTCAAAACCCATCGATGATTTTTTCCTTCACTATTTTCAAAAATTACAACTAAACTTCGCATGTATTTTTCTCCTTCCAAAATGACTCTTTTTATTAAAACGAACGTCACTGATCCTTTCTCCTTCGAGGTCCTCGTTCACAAAGAACGTGAAAACACATCTGGGTCTCATCGGCGGGATCGGTATTGACGAGAATAGGCAAAACAATAAAACAAGTCTCTCTTTTTGATTCAAGAGAGGTATGAATGGGTAATCGATCGGTGAAATAAGCCTCGGGATCAAGCAACTGAAACGTCGTTCACGAATGCAGCAGCCGAATCCTTCAAGGGGCTTCTCTCTGTACCCGTCCTTTTCAACAGGCGTCAATCAGACTCCTTGGCCTTTGGAGTGAGTGATGCGTATCGATAAACGGACAGTTAGGCTGTCCTCATGAACGCCCTTCTTTTATTTCTCACGGATCTTACCAAGAGTTTATGCCTAAATAGAAAACGCTGTCAATGCAATAATTTTTTTATGTCGACTAGAAAGCACATTTCACAAGTGAACAATCCAGTGTTTTCACCACCTACACGCAAAAAAACGTGCCCTATTTCTTTTTTTCGTAGTTCCCCATTAAGAAAAAAGAAAAATCTTATTGAAAAAAGTGCGTATACGCTCTTTTTCTAATAAGATTTTTTTCTATAAAATACTTTGTTTTACTCATTCCTTACGATTTTACAAAAGATTCGCGCCATGTCTTCAGCAGATTCTTGGTTGTTCGTTAATGCCCAATATTCCAGCATTTTCCATAGCCCCGCCGCGTTAAAAAGGATCAAAATTTCGAGTTCTTTTTCAGACAGGTCTTTCCCAAGATCTTTAAACGAATTGAAGTATTGCTGATCCGCCAGCTTTTCTGTGTATTTTTTGATCAGTCCTTCAAAAAGCTGATTCTTCTCGAGGAGAAGGACAAACCTCCGTCGTGACTCCCAAAAGTTAAAATAGGCGAGTGCTTTATGATAAAGGTCCGCCTCCTTGGTTTGACGCAATGAATCCATAAAATCCATGAATAGGACCTCAAGATAGCCGTCTAATATCTCTTGTTTCGAGGAAAAGTTCAAATAAAAGGTTCTTCGTGCCAGTTGCGCCTTTTTTGTTATTTCAGTGATACTGATTTCGTCATAGGCTTTTTCTTCCATTAACGCTAAAAGAGCCTTCGTAATATATTCCTGAGATAAATTCTTATATCCTCGACTGTTTGACTTCATTTTTATCCCCTTCACACATTTTGTTTTTTGTGCATCTTTTCCAAATACAAGCCGCTTTAATTGCTCGTTTGTTTGCCCATAAACTATAATTCATTTCATTCAAATGCACAACTGTGCATTATCACCACTTACTAAAGGAGTACAAATTATAAAGGCGCATCGCTTTTTTTTGAAAGGAAGACTATTTATGACAACGTATCAGCAACCAAAAACTCATTGGACAACAAAGGACATCCCTGATTTGACTGGAAAAATCGCTTTAATTAGCGGTGGAAGCAGCGGCATCGGTCTTGAAGCAGCCAGAGCATTAGCTGAAAAGGGTGCGGAGGTCCATCTCTCCGCACGAAATGCGCAAAGAGGTCAAGACGCCAGGGATCATCTGATCGAAGCTACAGGAAACCGCCATATTTATTACCACACGTTGGATTTGAGCAGCTTAGCTGTCATCAAGAAATTCAGCGAAGATAGTCCCCTTGATCGTCTAGATATTCTGATCAATAGCGCTGGTTTGATGATGCCGGCGGAACGATCTGTCACCGTGGACGGGTTCGAAATGATGTGGGCTACAAACTATTTAGGCGGACTTTATTTGACCATCCAGCTTTTGGCTCTTTTGAAGCGGAGCGAGGCCGCTCGTGTCGTGAATTTGACGTCGTTGCCGGCTGGTCATCCTAAGATCGATTTGACCAATGTAGATGGCCACAATTACAGCGCTTGGACCATTTACTTAGAGACCAAACTAGCGCAAGCGCAAATCGCTCGCAAGCTAGACCAAGTCTTCACCGAAAAAAGGTACCCCATCACAATGATGGCGGCAAATCCTGGTGTTGCCGCAACCAATCTAGTGACAAAAAACGCTGGGGCCACCTCCACCTCCACCGCAATGCGCATGGGGGCGCTTTTGTTTCGGGTATTCCCCAGCATCCGACAAAGTGCCGCAGAAGGTGCATTGCCCACGCTCTATGCAGCAACAGATCCCCATGCCCAAGGAGGTGCCGTCTATTCACCGAACAATCGTCAAAATACCAAGGGCTATCCCGCCTTGTGGAAATGGAACGAGACACCAGAAATGACGGATCAGCAGGCATTAGATCAGCTATTGGAGGAGTCCTTGAAACTCTTAAAGCTGCCGGCTTCTGTGCTATAGAGCGGCCTTTGCCAACTTTGTGATGCGCTTCCATCTTTAATTTGATAGTATGGAGAGAGTGAACAATAGGAGGATATCATGAAAAAGAAATTATATTTGATGCGTCACGGGGAGACGCTTTTTAATCAATTAAAAAAAGTGCAAGGAGCTTGTGATTCGCCCTTGACTGAAAATGGTATCCAGCAAGCGTTGCGGGCAAAAAGTTATTTTAAAGAGACCGGTATCCACTTTGATCACCTCTATGCTTCGACCCAAGAGCGGGCCTGTGACACCTTGGAGCTGGTTACTGACAGTAAAAACTATCAGCGGTTGAAAGAGCTGAAGGAGATGAACTTCGGTTCTTTCGAGGGGGAGCAGCAGTTTTTACAGCCGGAAGGAAAAGCGTATTTTGAATCCTTTTATCTGCAATTCGGTGGAGAATCGACCTTAGATGTTCAAAGGCGCGTCACGCAGGCCTTGCATCATATTATGAGCCAAGAGGATCATCAAAAAGTGCTCGCCGTCTCTCATAATGGCGCCTGTGTAAGCTTTCTTCAATCCGTCTGGTCTGGAGACGAGCACGTGTTGGTGCGCCCCTTCCCGAATTGCACGATTTTCGACTTGACCTACGAAAATGATCGTTTTCAATTGGAGGACATTATTGATCCTGTGACGAATCAACGGATCGTTTTGCCTACCGCCTAAGACTCATTAAATAACAAAAAAATGCGTCTGCCTCGTGTAAGAGACAGACGCTTTTTTGTTATCCTAAAACTCTGCGAAAGACAGGCATGTCGTTATTCTTGCCATAATCAAAATCGCTTGTTACACGAGCTAATTTTTCCATGTCCTCATCGGAAATTTCGAAATCTACCTCGGCGTTGTTCTTCATGTGCGCTGGATTTTCCGTTTTTGGTAATGGCAACAGACCCAGCTGTAAGCAGTAGCGAATCGCCAATTGCGGAATGGAGACCTTGTATTTGTCCGCTAAAGCAGTGATTGTCTTGCTTTTCAGCATCGCCCCATGGGCGATGGGTGAATAGGCTTCGACAAGAATCTCCTGCTTCTGGGAAAACTCGATGACATCAAATGGGGTTTGACCAATATGGGCAAGCAACTGATTCACCGCGGGCTTGGTTTTAGAATGTTTTAATAGATTTTCCAAGTCGACAATCTCAAAGTTGGAGACGCCGATGGCACGCAATTTTCCTGCTTGATAGGCTTCTTCTAGTGCACGCCAAGCCGCGAGATTTCCTTCAAAATAGTGCTCCTCGCCATGAAATTCTGCCCAAGGTTTCGGACTGTGAATGATCATTAGGTCAATAACATCTACGCCTAATTTTTTCAGTGAGTCATCGATGGCCTTCACCGCACCGTCATACTCTTTGATTTCTGCCGCAAGCTTGGTGGTGAGGAACAGCTCTTCTCTTGGTACCGTTGTTTTTTTGATCGCTGCGCCGACGCCTGCTTCATTGCCATAAGCCTGTGCCGTGTCAATGTGGCGATAGCCTGCTTCAATTGCTTCCAGCACTTTTTCAGTCGCCTGGTCGTTCGCGATTTTCCAGGTTCCATACCCGATCTTAGGAATTTCTACTCCATTCGTTAACGTATACGTCTCTTTTAACATACTTATTCCTTCCTTTCATCACTGCGTGGTTCCACCATTGCGTCCCCTTTGCCTAGCTGATCCGCTAACTTTTCGTTATTCTTCACCCGACCGATTCGTGTGTAGGAATAATTGGTTGAAAAGCAGCGGTAAAAGACAACGAGGGTCCTATTACCGTACAACATCACGTCTCCTGCTTCAATCCTTTCGACTTGCGTTTCACTCGTCGGCAAACGTTTCGGGAGTGTATAATACTTCTCATTCCCGTTCAAATCCTGCATCACGAATTGATCGGGCAAAACCTCTGACAACTGCCAACTAGCTTCCGTATCCTCCAGTTCTATTTGTAGCGGATGCCCATTCATTGTCCACTGGGTGTCATTGCTGGAAATCGAGGCAGTATCGACAGAAGGTTTTGCGCAAGCAGTCAGGGCTGCCAGTGTTATATAAAATAACAAAATCACTCGCAAAATAGACATCCGATATTCCCCACCTTCCTTTAAATTTTGTGGGAAACTCACTGAAAAGCTATTTCTTTGATGATTCTGGCTGGTGATCCTGCAACGATCACATTCTCCGGCACATCCTTTGTGACTGTCGAATCCGCTGCCACGATCGCGTTTTTTCCCACGGTCACACCGGGTAAAACCGTCACATTGGCGCCCAGCCAAGCATTTTCTTCGATCTTTACTGACGCAACAGACAAGCCGCGGCGTTTTTTCGGGTCCGTGAGATGATTCACCGAAATGATCCGACACATGGGACCGATCAGCACATGGTCCTCAATCACGATCCCGCCTAAATCGACAAACATCACATTCTGATTGATAAAAATATCCTTCCCAAAGGAGATATGCTTGCCGAAATCCGTGTAAAACGGTTGAGAAATGGTGACTGAGTCATGAATGGTGCTTCCAGTGATCTTTTCTAAACACTCTCGCAGCTCCCTCTGCGTATGGTAAGCGCCGTTCATCTCCATGACGAGCCGCTCATTATCGGCTTTTAATTTATGAATGTCCTCATACACTTCGGAGCCAGGTAAAATCTCCATGCCTTGGATTTTCGCCAAAAATGCCTGTTCCATCCGAATCATCCTCCCTTTACTTGCTGAGTCCAGTATACTTCGCTATACTAGTGATGACTAATACTTATATAGAATAGCTAACTATCGCTTTTAGCTATAGGAGGAAATAAATGGATATTCGTGTTTTGACCTATTTTATGACTGTCGCGAAGGAAAAAACAATCAGTAAGGCCGCAGAGGTGCTGCATTTATCCCAACCCACCCTCTCCAAACAATTAAAAGAGCTGGAGGAGGAGTTAGGCGTCCAATTATTTATCCGCGGCAATCGCGAGATTTCGCTCACGGAAGACGGCATCTACTTGCGAAACCGCGGGCAAGAGATCCTCTCCCTCGTGGACACGACCACCTCAAACCTGAAGAAAAATGACGTGATCGGCGGAACCATCCGAATCGGTGGCGGCGAGACGCCCGCCTTCCGCTACTTGGTCAAGACCTTAAACGAGCTGATGGTCACGTATCCTGACATCACAGTTGAGATGTACAGCGGCAATGCGGACGATGTGAAGGATAAACTCGACAAAGGACTGCTGGATTTTGGCTTGGTGATCGATCCGGTGGAAAAGCAAAAATACGAATACCTTGCTCTTCCTGTTTCAGACCGCTGGGGCGTGCTGGTCAATGACTTCCATCCGCTGGCAAAAAAAGAAAGGGTATTTCCCAGTGACTTGAAGGACCACTCCTTACTGGTTTCTAGTCAAACCATGGTGAATCACCAGCTTTCCGAATGGCTCGGCGGCAATTTGAGTCAATTTAAGATCGCCGGCAGCTACAATTTGCTGTATAACGCGTCGTTGTTCGTAAAAGAAGGCACGACGGTCGCTTTTTGCCTCGATGGGATCATTCCCACAGAAAATAACGGCTTGGTATTCGTTCCTCTGGCGCCTGAACTGACGGCAAAAATCAGTATTATTTGGAAAAAGAAGCAGGTGTTCTCCAATGCCGCAAGACGTTTTCTAGACGCTTTGCCCACTTCCTAACAAAACGAAATCTTCGTGCTTTTCACCATTCCGCGTTACAATGGGTGTGTCAAAAACAGGCTGTGCCTCATTTTCTACAAGGAAAAATGACGGCCTCAATAAAAATTAGGAGTGGATAGAATGACAAGTTATGCAAAACGAACAGAAGACGAGCTACTCTCACCTGATAATACAGTATTGACCGTGATCGACTATCAACCGACCCAAATCAATTCCATTAATTCGATGAACCGTTCAGAGCTGATCCGCAACACGGAGATCGCGATCGAACTGGCGAAACTTTATAATATTCCGATCGTCCTTTCAACCGTCAACGTTGAAAAAGGCTGGAACACAGATACGATCCCTGTACTGAAAAAAGCCGTGGGAGAAGACGTTCCTTCTTACGACCGCAGCTCGATCAACGCATGGGAAGACAAAGAATACAACGAAGCCATCAAAGCGACCGGCCGCAAAAAAATCTTGATCTTAGCCCTATGGACAGAAGCTTGCTTGACGTTCCCAACATTAGACGCTTTAAAGGAAGGCTACGAAGTCTATCCAATCGTTGATGCCGTTGGCGGAACTTCCCCAATTGCCCACGAAACGGCGTTGCGCCGTGTCGAACAAGCCGGTGCACAACTGACTTCGATCGCCCAGCTCGCCTGTGAATTGCAACGAGACTGGAACCGCGAAGAAACTGTCCCAGGCTTTGACGAACTCTTGACCAAATTCGGTGCTTTCTCGAATTTACGATAAGAATGACAAAAACAGCTGAGCCACTCATTGGCCCAGCTGTTTTTTTATTAATTTATCTATTGAGCTTCACTCTTCAACTGCTGTCTCATATAAATAACGATTGCAAGTAAGATCAGCAGAATTCCTAAGATCAAAAACTCATTTTCCATTCTTTCGCCTGTTTGAGAGTAATACTCATTTCGCATAGTCGCGTGGATCACTTCTTTAGGTTTTGAACTGGGGGAAGCAGCCTCAGGCTCTGGAACAGACGACTCAACAGGCATGTTCAAGGTCCCTGTAACTTTGATCGTATCATTCATCTGCATGGCCTCCCGAAATTATCCTTTGACTACCAGCCAACAGACTCAAATTCAAGTGTCATATCAAAGTTATGATTGACGGTAGCAGCTAATTCTTCATTGACCGTTCCTTCATAGCCGTAAGTCACTGTATTCAGATTTAAACCGTCCGTATCTCCTTCTAATAATTTTCCTTTACTGTTGGCTAATCGATGAATCGTCGTAGGGGAACCTGATTGATCAACCTCTTCACCACCAGTGATGATAGCAGGATTTGTAGTAAATCCTCGTAATGACACGTCGTAATCTACATCAGTAGTGCTTGAACCCGCGTCTTTAGTCAATTTACTGAATTTGATGTCCACTGGACGTCCTGAATTATTAGTGATCGTGTAGTCTGGTGATTTGATCGGCGCGTTTGCTTTAGTATTCGTACTATAGAAAATCGTTTCTGTCGGCAATGTGACATTGATCCATGAATCTTCGCCTTCAACGATTTTTGCTTCTTCATCTGTATTGTCCATCCCTAAAGTTCCGTTGATCGGAATTTCGCCGGATTCTTCTCCAACAATATCCGTCGCTCCTACTGGTACTGCTAAAAACATCAAACTTGATAACGCTACTAAACTGATAAATTTTTTCATCTCTCATCTTCCTTCCAAATGGTATTATTCTACATGAAATGTGATTGCTGCCGCGACTTGGCCGCGTTTTTCCTTGGTAGTATCGTCATAAATACTAAAGAGTGCAGTTGCCTGATGTTCCCCCTTCTCCAATTTTTTTTCTAAGGTTGCTCCTTTTATTTCATAACCCGGTTGCATCGCCCCCGAGGTATAAACCAAATCATTTGACCCTTTTAAACGAATTTCGACATTGATGGGATGACCATTGTGCGCCGGATTCTGAATGAATAGTTCGCTTGTCATGTCTTGATCGACTGTTGCGGTTGGCGCGATCACCATATTGAATTGACTCGCGTCGACTTTTTTCTGAGCCATGTTTTGAAGTTCTTTTTCCGAGATTTTTGAAGCGTCTTTCCCGTCTGGTAAAAATTCACCGCTGACCACGGTCACAGGTGTATCTGGTTGGTTAAAGTGCTGATAGACGAAATAGCCGCCAACACTCAACAATAACAACAGAAGCAAAAGTAACAACAGTCGTTTCCGCTTGTTTTCTGGCTGTTTATTGAGTTCCTCCATGCGTTAATCCTCCGCTCTTTCAAATTTCAATGTCATTTTATAGGCCACGTTGACCTCTCTTCCCCCCGGTCCGTAATACTCACCGGCAAATCGGAGCTCGCTGCGTTCATCTGTATCCAATTTACTGATCGGAACATTGGATAGGTCCGTTTTTAGTGTCGTCAGTTGCTCCCGGTTTTTAGTCAGCTCCAACCAAAGATCTTTCGTATTGTTTGTTTGAGGACCGTCCACCAGTTCAACATTTCCATTGCTTTCTTCTTCAAAGCTTGCCATTGACACATCGACAAAATAATCGCTGTTATTTTTTACGGCATAGCTAGGTGATTGCACATACAAATTGCCTGACTCGTCCATCTCCGTCGTGAAAAACATCGACGTTGGGATCGACACGGACAACAAACTGGATTTTGTGACAAATGGCACGCTGTACCACTCACTGTCCGTGGAATCAAAATTGGTTTTTAATTGAACATACAGCCAATAATCTGTTTCAGCATCTAAATCCGTAAATTCGAGTTTCGACGTAAGGGCGTCGCTTGCGAGTGTCTTTTCCTCCACCAAATCCGAATCACTGTCCTACTTCAGGTCGTCTGGAGATTTTTCCTTGTCGTACAGACGAAAGATAGCCTTCGTTATTGTATTGCTATTTGAGAGGTAGTCGCTTATAGTAAACGTTGCCGTCGTATCTCTGATGACACTTCTCACATTCAACACGACCGACGGGTTCGGCAGTCGTTGGAAAATCATGCTGGTCGCTCCTCGGATCGCGGTTTTTTCCTCCGTGGTAAAGTCCGCTCGAGTGGAAGCATTCGACAATGTAAGATTTGTGCCATTCGAAGTAATCTTGTCCCTTTCTTGGACCGTACTCGCGATCGGCTCGCCACTCGCTGTGATCCCATAGCTTGTAACATCCTTCATAAAGTCACTGAAGGTAAAACCGGTATTTAACGGCTCGCCATTTCTAGTATCCGACACATTGAAGGTCATTCGAAGGGCATTGTCCACGACAAAGTTTTCCGGCGGGATGGTACTGCGAAAAATCCTGCTGTCATTCGTCGATTTCAAATCGAGCGTTGCCCCTTTCCCTACTTTGAGTGTGGAATCGCTGCTGATATTGATCGCATTTCCAAAGGTCATTGTCACCTTTGCCTGATCTTGGATGTCAAAGGAAACATTACGACTGTTATTATTGGAAAAATCCGTCTCCCCATTGATTTTTAAATTGGCGTTTTTTCCTACGGTGAACCTTGCACCGTCTGTTGATATTTCAGCAAAATCAGGCGAGTTGGTCGTAAAATCAACCTGCGCGTTTTCTTCTAATTCAAAAATAAGTTCGCCATTCGCTCTGACCGCACGAGCGTAACCTGTGCTGTGGCGCACCGTTGTCTGACTATCCTTTCTAAAAAGATAGCTGTTCGCCTCCGAAAATTCTTGTGCCGAAGTACCATTACTGACTATGAATTCGTTGGTTCCTGAAAAAATAATTTTTCCGCCAGTGTTTCGATTAAAGAAAGGCTGCGCCCCTCTGTTCGAATAATAGTTCACATTCTCAACTTCCAATGTGACATTCGTTCGTCCATAAATTCGGCAGAAGCCATAATATTCGTCTGCAGGAACGGTAAAATCGGTTGAACCGAACGTGATATTTTTAAATGTCACGTAGATCCCGGCCGTGTTCACTTCAAATGCTCGTGAAGACGTATAGGAGACCGTTCGTCCGTTACCATCGATCGTCATGTCATTCGTGATTCCGATCCTGCCACTGCTTGTGAGAGCAAACACTTGATTAGGCTCGCTTGCAGGAGCCAGCTTTATATGGCTGACCTTATCCACTTCGATCGCTGTTTTTAATTCACTTTCATTTTCGACGATACGCGGGCTTTCTGCTGTTCCTTCGCCCACTGCCTTTACACCAATTGCGAAAGTCTCCGCCTGTTCAACAGAAGAACCTGTCGTTTCTTCCGTCGATACCTCTGTCGCTTCAGAACTGGAAGCTGTTGCCTCCTGCTCCTCTCCCGATTCATTTTTTGCAGCTGAGGACTCGGTGGTCGCTGACGCCTCCGTAGACGTGGTCGTTTTTTTGGTAGCGTCATCATCCGCGGACAGGTCCTCTAAAAATTCATCAGAACTGGTAAGCGTCTTTAAGCTTTGTTCATTAGAAGCTGTTGTTTCATTATGGTTCGATCCTTCTGGTGTTCCTTCTGCATGAACGCCTACTAACGAGCTGCCGTTGCAAATAAATAACAGGGACACAAGGACGATCCCAGTTGCTTTTTTAACAAATACCATGAATTCACCCACCCCCTTCAACTTCATTTCTTTTTTATTATTTTAGAATGACTCTTTCTTAATGAGCTTTATTCGTTAATTTAATATTATTATATGCTCGTAAATAACACAAATAATATGTTCAAACAGGATAGCTACGGGGTTTTTATTCGGTTATAGAACATTATATTCTTTACCGATGCATATGAAGCGCTTTAAAAATTTTATTTTCCGAAATAATAATAAAATAGTCACTATTATTAGAATTTTCTTTCTATAAATAAGTAAAAAAACTTTATCAAATCAAATTCTAACTGTAAAATGTATAAGTTTTTGCGTTTTATTAATAGTATTCTTTAATACAAACGCTTTCATTTCTTTTCATCGAATTAAAAACAATCGTTATTTAATTTATTGTTTTTTGTTTCAGCTCCTTAGCGAAATATCGTTTTTAAACCCATAAAAAAACTCAACGCACTAAGAAATGAACAATCATTTCTTAGTGCGTTGAGCGTTTATCCTCATAGGATAATCCGTATTTTTACACTTTATTCGTTATTTAAATTTTCTTGTCCTTTAGAAAAGATGAAGCGATAATCGTCCGTAAAGCTTACGGCAGATATTCCGTCGTATCCCCTAACTTAAAAATTTTCGAAGAAGGGATCACTGCTCTTTTCTTTTGCAAAGGATCGTTGGCTGTCTCCGGCAATTGCTTTAACGGATCTTGCTCCAGTTCCTTGATCCCTTCATTTGTTGTTTGCTTATTTGTCACCGTTTGGTCTTCGTCGGGTTTCTTAGAGGACTTCACTGAATTCTTTTTCACCTTTTCAGTTTCTGGAAGTAGTTTTTTACTGGTAACCGTCACATTCAATCTGGTCTGATAGGCATATTGGTAAAGAAAAAAACTTCCGCAGCTAACTAGCAGCAGTATGAGCGAGATCATCAACGTCGCTCGGCGAATTTTATCCTGTTCCTCAGTTGTTCCATCCATTGCTAAAAACCCCCATTTGCAAAATACAAATAAATGATATTTTCTATTGTTTTAATATTAATATAGTTATCGTTATAATGCAAATAATTATTTTATCGCAGATATAAATATACTTATGTTTCGATTATACGAATACGTTTATAGCCTTTATTTCCATTTTTCTAGTTATCGTTTGGTTTATACTGCCCTTAGTCTACTATCCTTAAATGCTGCTAGGAAGCTTTTATGCCCCCTCTACAGTAAATCATTCTGCTTTCAAATCCGTAAATAATAAACATTTTTCGACATATTCCAGATGGAGTTGGAAACAAAAAAACTTAACGAGTCTCCTCGTTAGGTTCTCTTAAATAATCAGTCCAGCGAGTCGCCGTTGCTTTGGATCACCTGCTGGTACCAAGCGAAGCTGTCTTTCTTCAATCGTTTCCCGCTGCCTTTTCCATAATCATCCAGATCCACATAAATGAAGCCGTACCGTTTGCTCATCTCACTGGAAGAGCAGCTAATAATATCGATCGGCCCCCAAGCATAATACCCCCGCAGGTCTACACCGTCTTCGATGGCTTCTTTCATCGCCTTCAGGTGGTCGCGGTAATAGTCGATGCGATAAGAATCATGGATTTTCCCTTCTTCCAGCTTATCGAAATAGCCGATGCCGTTTTCGGTGATATAGATCGGGCATTGGTAGCGATCATAAAACTCGTTCAATGCGATTCGCAGGCCAACGGGATCGATTGTCCAGCCCCAGGGGTTCGCGTCGAGCTCCTTGTTGCGATGGGGTCCTAAGTCTTTCGCGTAAGAATCCTCATCGCAGATCTGCGTATAATAATAAGAGAAGGACATAAAATCTGCCGTGTGCTTCAATGCTTCTTCGTCACCCTCTCCGAAGACGACCGTGATTCCCTTGTCTTCAAAATAACGGAAGGCGTAACCTGGATAATACCCCCGCAGCAGAACATCCGCGTAAAAATACTCCATTTGATTGAGCTTGACGGTCGCCAACACATCCTCCGCCTTACAGGTTGCGGCATAGGAAGGTCCGCTGCACAGCATCATCCCGATCTCGTTGTCTGGATAATTTTCATGGGCGTACTTCGTAATCAGAGCGCTCGCTACCATCTCATTGTGAACGCCTTGGTATTTCGCAGACAGCAAATCGTCTACGACATCCTCTCCGATCCCTAAGTGGTTGAACGATTCATGGATAATCAAATTGATCTGATTGACCACGATCCATTTTTTAACTTTAGTATGGTATCGATCTAAGATCACCTGACCATAGCGAACAAAGAAATCAATGACTTCCCGTGAACACCAGCCCTTGTAGGCTGTCGTCAAATGAAGCGGAATCTCGTAATGAGACATCGTGATCATCGGCTCCATCCCATTTTGCAAGATGGCATCAAAGAGGTCATCATAAAATTTCAAGCCCGCCTCATTGGGTTCTGTTTCGTCGCCATTGGGAAAAATCCGCGACCAGTTGATCGAAGTACGGAAGGTTTTTAAGCCTAATTCCGCCAGCAATTTTAGATCGTCTTGATACGTATGGTAAAAATCGATGCCCCATCGTTTGGGAAAGATCCGATCCTCGCTTGCCATCGCGTCTTTTACATAGGCGATCGTCGTTTCCATGTTTGATTTTTTCTCTAAGGCGACATCGTCACGAAATTCATTGATGTCCGCCACACACCAGCCTTTGCCATCCAAATCCCAAGCACCTTCTGCCTGATTTGCTGCAATCGCACCGCCCCATAGAAAGTCCTTTGGAAAACCCTTTGGCGCTTTATTCATCTTCGCTTCCCCCTTGTATCTGCTGTTCGATCTGTTGAATTCGCTGATCGTAGGTTTTAAAAATAGCCAGCATGCGTTTGGCAATATTCAATTCACTATAGATCGTCATGAGCGTATCCTGCGCATGGGCAAAGAGCACCGAATAATGACCTTCCTCGCCGGAAGTTTCTGCCGTGATCGCATCCGTCTGGATATGATGCGCCTGCACGATCTCTTCGTTTGCTAAAACCATTTTTTCTTCTGCGGTCTCAAAATCACTGGTCTCGATCGCTTTTAATGCTTCCATACAATATTTCCGCGCATCGCCAGCGTGCAAGATGATCTGCATCGCGTCTTGAACTGTCTGCTCGTTCATTCTTTATCAACCCTTCTTCCAAATTTAACTTAGGCTTTTTTAGCAGCCTCTGCCTCTTTTTCCATCTCCTGCTTTTCGTAGGCCTTAAAGAACGGGTACCAAATCGCAGAAGCCACCACGAAAATCAACACCATCAATAATAAGCCGGACACCGAGCGGGTTGTCAGCCACGTAGCGATCGGAAACGGACAGTACCACATCTGGAACATCTCCATCGGGATCGGCGCAAACGCGATCACCTTAGTCAGCAGCCAAACGATCAGTGGTAAAATAATCCCCTGCAGCCACATCGGAATCATCAACAGCGGATTCCACGCAATACAGCCAAACACGATCGGTTCATTGATGTTAAACACAGTTGGTGCCACCGATGCCGTCCCCAGCGCTTTTAATTTTTTCGATTTGGAGCGCATCAGCATGAAGACCAACGGCATCGTACAGCCGATCCCGCCAATCCACAGATACGCAGAGTAAATCGTTGGGTCCGTCACTAGATTTGTTGCCGTTCCGTCAATGTTCGCTTGGATCGCCGCCAATAAAACGGGGTTCAACACCGGCGTCAACACCCACGTCGAGATGCCCAGCGAATAAAGGAAGCACACCACAAACAGCATCAAAGAGAAGCCCCACGGCGTTTCGACGATATTTTGCAGCGGCATGAAGAGCGCCAACACAAAATTGTACACATCGAACCCGACGATATCGACAACGACCCATCCAACAACGACTACGATCCCAATGGGCAGCATCGCGTCAAACCACGAGCGTACAAAATCCGGGATCACGGATTCCTCACTAAAGAAAGAGAATTTTCCGAATAGATTCAGCACGAATCCAGCAAACAGCCCCGCCACGATGGCCACGAACATCCCGCCAGCGCCTAATGCGCTGTGGTTGAACCCCGGTTGCCCATCCGTGATGACCTGCGGAGTAATAATGATCAGAAATAAAATAATGCCTGCCATCCCCGCGTTGATCCGCTGCTTCCGCAACCGTTTCTTTTCCATTAAGTTAAAGGGGATCAAGAAAGAGATCACTAACGAGATCATCCCCATCGTCCACCCAAATGGCGTCCAGAAATTCGGCAGCCAAGGGAAGTAGTCGTTCAATATCGCCAACATACAAAAGATCGACCCTAAGAAAATCAACGGCAGTGCCTGCATGATGGAATCCTTCAACGTCACGATCCAAACATTGTTGTTGATTTTGTTCATCCTTGGGGTAAAGCTTGTTTCTAGCCAATGGATCAAAGAATTCATTTTTATACCCTCCTATTGTAGAACTAGCCCATCTCTTCCAACAAATGCGTCAACGCCTGTTCGCCATCCAACGTCGCGTAGTATTCCGGCTTCATCAAAATGACCTTCACTGGCGCATCCCCAACAAATTCCTCCACCTCGTCTAAGATGTAGGCTAAATGCGGCCCTACCATCAAGGCATCGATCTCCTCAATATAGTTTTCGATCTCACTTTCGCCTCGTGCCGTGATCTTCAACTCAATGCCCTTCGCTGACGCCGCCTTTCTGATATTCGCCGCCATAAACCCTGAGCTTGCCCCAGACCCGCACACTAGTAATACATTTAACTTTTCCACGTTGATTCCTCCCATTTCCATTCACGTTTTCCTTGCTTGTTTGTTTCTAAAAAGCTTTGTTGATAGCGCTACCATCTATAGGTATACTATAGGAAAATCCCCACGGTGAAACAACTATTTATTTGCACCGCAGCGGTGAAGGAGGTTTTCTTTTGAAGGTTAAATATTTACCCTTTTTGCGCTATTTGAACGAACAGGAAACGTGGACGCCCTCAAGTCAGTTGGCTGAGAAGTTTTCCCTATCCAAACGAACCATTAAATCCTATATTTCTGAGATTCAGCAAAATGAGCCTGGATTGATTCTTTCCTCCAACAAAGGCTATCGCGTGGACACTCTTCGTTTGAAGGCCGTCCAAGAAGGCATCCAAGTGGGCATCCCTGAGACACCCGCGGAACGGGTCGCCTATCTCCTGTTAAAACTGACAGCCGCAGAAGAGGCGCTTTCCATCGAAGACTTAGTCGCAGAATTGTACGTCAGCGAGTCGACGCTAATGAAGGACATCAAGAAAGTGAAGAAGAAATGTGCAGAACAGTCTCTTGAGCTGGTGCAATCCAACGATTCTCTTCGTTTGATCGGCACTGAAAAAGCCAAACGCCAGCTGATCCATACGATTTTGCTTTCTGAATTGGATCAAAACTTTGTCGACATCTCAAAGCTGCAGGAGAGCTTTACGGATTTTGATTTGGATTACATCAAGGAGATCGTGGCTGAGATTTTCGCGAACTACAATTTTTTCACCAACGATTATGCCCTGACCAATATCATTATTCATTTGGCGATTTCAATCGACCGTATGAAAAGCAATTTTCAATTTTCTGGAGCAGAGCATCTGCCCCCCAGCTCGGTCCCGCCGCTGATCAATCAGATTGCTGAAGACATCGCCGGCAAGCTGGCCGCTCATTATGACCTGCACTTTCCGCAAGAGGAAATTCGGGATCTGGCTTTATTGATCTCCGCCAACGGGACGAATGTCAATTTTACCCAAATCTCAAAAGAAGAATTAGCTGAAGTTGCGGATCAACGCTGCATCGATCTCGTGTCGACGATCCTAGCCAAGGTCTCAGAAATCTACTTTATTGATAACAACGAACCAGAATTCCTGATCCGTTTTACGCTCCATATCAAAAACCTGTTGTTCCGTTTAGACAACGGGTATTCCTGTAGAAACCCGATGACCGAGACTTTGAAAAAAGAGTGCCCCCTGATCTACGATTGCGCCGTTCAAGTCTCACATATTATTCAAAAAGAACTCGATCAGACGATCAACGAAGACGAGATCGCCTACATCGCTTTTCACTTAGGCTATGCCTTAGAAGTGCAAAAACAGCGCACCACCAAGATCAATTGTGCGCTGCTGGTGCCTCTCTATTACAATATGAACATCCAAGTCATGGAAAAATTGCAGAAGCATTTTGGCGACGACTTGGACATCAAAAATATCCTGACGAATGAAAAAGAATTGCGGCACGTGTCGACCGAGCTGATTATTTCAGCCGTCAAATTGAAGCAAGTGACCACTACTCCCTATGTCATGATCAACCCCTTCTTCACCTTAGAAGATCGGCAGCATGTCTCCGAGAAAATCTTTGACATCAAAGAAAAGAAACGTGAGGAACAATTCAGCAAAAATCTCTTGTCTCTCGTCAATAGCGACCATTTTCTCCATTTGAAGAAGAAGACCACAAGTACGGCTCTTTTGAAGCGTATCTGTCAGCAAATGCAGCAGGACGGTTTTGTAGACACGGATTTTTTCACACAGATCATGGAACGTGAAGCACTCTCCTCCACTGCTTTTGGACCTGTAGCGCTGCCCCACACGTTAACGATGGATGCCCACCAGACAGGAATCTTTATCGTCGTTGCTCCTAATGGGATTCAATGGGGCGAACAACTCGTCACTTTGGTCTTTCTGATTTCGATCAATTACCACAACCGTCATATTTTCCGAGAGATTTTCGATGACCTGGCGATGATCTGTACGGATGAGCAAAATGTCCATCGCTTGAGTCAGTTAGATTCCTTTGAAACCTTTGTCGAGAAACTTTCCCAATGCTTCGTCACGATACGATGAGTGGCACTGACTGCAAAAAAAGGCTGAGACGCGTGTTCGTCTCAGCCTTTCTACTAGTCTTCATTCATTTTTTTCTTCACGTAATCGGTAAAGCTCGTTGGTTCATGACCTAACAGCCACTCCAACACATTGGTATTGCCATCGAGGCCCCAAGTCGAATAGGAATACGCCAATTGTTTGAAGCCCTCTCTGAAATAGAGATCTGTCGCATGAATCTGATCCAAAAATTCATCTACCTCTATATAAACGGCTGTTGCGTTTTTCCCAGTGATCTGATTGAAGGTTTGGACTAATTCCTTTGGTGAATAGGCTTCTGTGCCGACCAATTCATAGGTCGCCTTGTTGTGTTTCGCTGGATCGGTCAATACCTTGACCACGACCTCGCCTACATCCTCCGTCGCGACATAGCTGATTTTACTGTCCACCTCGTAAAAGATCTGATACTCCCCTGTCTCTCCTACCATCTTCGGATTGAAGTTGTGCATATAATGCATCGGCTGCAGGATCGTATACGAGCATTGTTTTTCCATGCCTTTGTAGATCAAATATTCTTCTACATCTCGTTTTGCCGTATGCTGCAGCAAGCTGGTGAGGATCGGATGGGTCACTGAAATGAAGACAAAATGCTGAATCTTGTGCTGGATTGCCTTGTCCACCATCCGCTGACCGATCAACGCTTCTTGTGCTGAGAAGAGCGGTGGGATATGCACCACCATCGTCGCCTCCTCCATCAGTGCATCAACATAGGAAAGGTCTGTCAAATCACCTACCATCGCCTTCTTGATTCCCGGTAATTCGTTTACTTTTGGATTGATATCTGCCGCCAATACATCCAGACCCGCTTCTACCAGCTTTTTCACCATCACGCGCCCGGTATTTCCTGCTGCTGAAGTGACTAAAATCATCGTGTTCCCTCACTTTCTTAATTTGTATGCCCTTACATTTTATTGTATCATTTTTATCGGATATATATGAGAAAAAGAGACTATGAGCCAGTTTCAGCCCATAGTCTCCCTTTTTTTACGATAGTGTCGCTGCCAATTCAGCAACGGGGGTCGCAGTTTCTTTCAATACGGCATTCAATTCTTCGATGTTTTTACGTCCTTGGGTGTTCATCCAAGCGATCGCTGCTTCTTTTCCTTCAGTGATGTAGCTTTCCACACCATCTGCCCAAGTCGCACGACCGCAAAGCACGCCATTAAAGGTAGAGCCTGCCTCTTTTGCAAAGCGCAGCGTCTCTTGGAAAAGTTCTGCTTTCACGCCGGCACTCAAGAAAATGAAAGGCAAGTCGGTTGCCTCAGATTGTTCTTTGAAGAAGTTTGCTGCCTCCGCTTTCGTATGGATCACTTCTCCGCTGGCATAGCCTTTGACAAAGTTCATATTCACGGGGACTTCTACCTTCAGTACATCGACGCCGTAGCGAGGATCGGAAAATTCCTTCATCATTTCGATGACCTTATGCGGTTTTTTGATGGCATATTCCTTGGAGGTCGCATCAGCGATCGTTGCGTCATAAGATACTAATTCCAGGAAGAAGGGCAGATTTTCCGCTTGGCATTCAGAGCCGATCCGTTCAATAAACGCGTGTTTTTGATTATTGATTTCCTCAGCTTCATCGACATCGTAGTAAAGCAGGAACTTGCAAGCGTCCGCCCCCGCTTCTTTAAGACGTTTGACAGACCAAATGGACAATAAATCGGGTAAACGACCCGGTGTAGAGGCATCGTAGCCAGTTTTTTCGTAAGCCAATAGTAGACCGGCATTTTCTGCCCGAACATCCGCTGCTGGCAACCCATATTCAGGGTCCAGCAAAATAGAAGATGCATACTTCGTCAATTGTGAAGAGACGATTTCTTTAAATGCGATGATCTCCGCGTCCTCGGCTTCACTGCCTTTAAATTTAGTGATCATTTTTTTCAATGCGCCTCGTTGATCAATCGCCAACGCGCCGATCACGCCGTCTTCATTACACAGTTGTTTGATATAGTGATTTTTTTCGTTCATTTCCAGTTCCTCCTACTTTCTCTACCTGAATTTTGTCTGCTAGTTTTTGATAATGCGCCAATGCAACACGCCCTGTTGTCGCTTCCTGTGCATTTAGCATTCCTAAGACATTGCCTTGCGTTAAAATAGCCTCATCCGACAGCCCCGCTTCAATCGCAGCGGTCAATCCTGCAACCGTGGCATCGCCTGACCCGACTGGATTCACTACCTCGATTTTAGGGATCGTCACCCGGTAAAAGGTGTCAAAATGCTTCGCAAAAGCCCCTTGCGCCCCCATTGAGACCACGATCCACTCAATGCCTTCAAAAAGAGGTTCCTTTAATGCAGCCATCAGCTCGTCAAGATTGGAAGAAACTTTTCCGCCTAACAAATCCGCCAGTTCTTCTGTGTTGGGTTTGATCAGCTTCGGCTTCACTTTCCCTTTCAATACTGCCTTCAGCGCATCTCCCGAGCAATCCAATATGACTGGCTTCTCTTTACAAACCGTCAGCATTTGACTATAAAAGTCTACGGGCAGACCGGCTGGCAAGCTGCCTGAAATGGAGAGAATATCGGCTTTTTTTGCTAATTGTTGAAAATGCTGCAGGAATTGCGTTGCTTCCTTCGGCGAAATTACCGGGCCGCTCTCTAGGATCTCCGTCTGCTTGCCTTCATGCAGCACCGCGATACAATTTCGTGTTTCACCGCTGATTGGTTGAAAGTCATGGGGAATCTGGTTTTCGTCCAGGTCTTTTTTGATTTCTTCTCCAAGAAATCCGCCGATCAACCCGCTAGCAACCACCTCAGTGTCTAATTGCTTTAGGATCCGCGTCACATTCAGCCCTTTTCCGCCAGCAGTTTTGCGAACATTCGTCACGCGATTGACCGTATCCAATTGAAATGTCGCCAACGGATAGGAAATATCGATCGAAGGATTCATCGTAATGGTTAAAATCATGCCATCGCCCTCTTAATCGTGGTACTCGCCGCGATCCCATTTTTCGATGAATTCATCAAAGAAATGCGGATCGGACTGGCCGTCACTGGCTTTTTCCACGTGATCTATTTTAGCGATCAATTTTTTGTTTTCTTCTGTTTCTTGATATTCCGCGTTAATAAAGGCCTCTAAAATATCACAGATCAAGAATTCCCCTGTGATTCGAGCACCGAAGCCGATCACATTGGCGTTCAACTGTTCTTTTGAATAAATCGCGGTCGTCATGTCGCGAACCAACGCACTGCGCACGCCGGGTACTTTGTTGACGGCGTTGTTGATACCGACACCTGTCCCACACAGACAAACACCGAGGTCTGCTTCACTGCTGGTCACAGCTTCGCCAACTTTTTTTCCATAGATCGGGTAATGTGTACGTGTGAAATCATACGTCCCCATATCCAACACTTCATGTCCTTTTGATTTTAAGAAATCTGATACAGCCATTTTCGTAT
Organism: Enterococcus gilvus ATCC BAA-350; assembly: GCF_000407545.1. NCBI lineage: Bacteria > Bacillati > Bacillota > Bacilli > Lactobacillales > Enterococcaceae > Enterococcus > Enterococcus gilvus. The sequence continues at coordinate 571,951 of NZ_ASWH01000002.1, forward strand.
CTGTGACAATGTGGTCACAGCCAATTGCGATTTTCATTTTATTCATCCCTTCTCGTTTTTTTATTACGCCATTTTATTCAGCATATCTACCCGAACTTGATGACGGCCGCCATCGTAATTCGCTTGAAGAAATTCTCGAACGATATTTAAGGCCAATTCATCTCCGACGATTTCTGAACCAAGTGTGATCATGCGAGAATTATTGTGCTCGCGGGTCATATAAGCGCTACGTTCATCAGAAACTTCCGCGGCCACCATCCCTTTGACCTTCACTGCCGTGATAAAGCTGCCGGCGCCGTAGCCATCGATCGCTACCCCCAGACTTCCTTCGTTTTCATTCAAATCGTTAGCCACCGCCAACGTCGATTCAACGAAATCCTCCGAAGCGGTCTCACTTTTGTCTACTACGGTTATTCCCTTGTCGATCAAGTCTTTCTTGATCACTTCCTTCAATTTCATGCCATCACTGTCTGAACCAATTACTACACGCATTGCTATTTCCTCCTTATGATTGTTTCAATCATTAGTTATTGAATGATCTCTGTGTATTGTTGATAATAACTCTTCAGCTCGGCTGAAAGAGTAGCATCCGTAAATAGTGCATCGATCTTTCGCAGGTCATAAAAATTGTAAAAATCACTGCGATCAAATTTGTTGGCATCGGAAACCAAACATTTAACGGTGGCATTGTCTAAAACTATTTTCTGCAAGGTCCCTTCCTCAATACTGAAATTGGAGACCTCCGTGCCCTTTAGTCCATTGACCCCCACAAACGCCTTTTTGATTCCGATTTTCTGGACAGCCTCATTCGCGATCGATCCAACAAAGGCCCCTGTCTTTTCTCGATAGAGTCCGCCGATCAAATACAATTCAAACCTGTTTGCTTCACTTAATAGGTTAAAAACCGGCAAACTATTCGTCACGATCCGCAATGAAGACGGTTCTATATATTGCGTCATCAACTCAATCGTGGTTCCCGATCCGAGAAAGATCGTGTCATCCTCTTTGTTGATATACGCGGCCGCATGCTTGGCGATGTATTCCTTCTCCTCGGTATGCAGCTTTTTCTTTTCGTTATGGGAAAGTTCATTTGTTTCTATAGAAGAAAGTCGATCTTCTTCCAGACTGTTGATTCGTTGTGCCCCACCGTGAATCCGCAGCAGTTGTTTCTTCTGCGAAAGCTCCTCGAGATCCCGTCGAATCGTCATATCAGAAACAGCTAATACCTCTTGAATAAACTTCACGGTGATCGTCCCATAGCGATCGCACATAGCCAAGATTGATTGTTGACGCTCCGTTTTCAGCATATGTTGTCCCTCCACACACTTATAATAAAACATTATCAAACATTAATCAACACAAATATGTTTATTTATTTTTGTTTTATGTTGACAAAGGCGATGTAAGCGATTATACTCAACGTATAAACAAACACAAACAAACTTAGAGAGGAGCTGTTCTGTTTGAAAAAGCTTTTTTTCAAAGAAACGACCTATGTTTCGGGAAAGGCCACACAAGAAGAAGTTTTTGAAGAAGTTTACTTAGATCTATTAAGCAAAAAATTGGTTACTGATGATTTCTTGGGAAGTTTATTAGAACGCGAACGAAATTACCCGACAGGCTTGGACCTATCCCCTGTATCGGATCTGTTGCCAGATATCGCGATTCCCCATACGGAAAGTGACTATGTGCGAACCACGCGAATCATTCCGATCAAATTGAAACAAGCGATTACGTTTCATAATATGATTTCCCCCAGTGATCAAATTTCCGTTCATTTTCTATTTATGATCTTGAATGAAAATGGCGAAGCCCAAGCAGGAATGCTGGCAGACATCATGGATTTCATTAATTCAGTGGATAAAAAGGACCTTTGTTCGTTTTTCGAACTTGAAAACACCGAGGACATTTATCAGTTTTTAGAGAAACACTTTACTATGGAAGTTTCTGCCTAAGTGCAGGAGAAAAAATAATCTTTTAAGGAGAGAATACGAATGATCAAAATTTTAGCAGCATGTGGCGCAGGGGTAAATTCAAGTCATCAAATCAAGAGCGCTTTAGAAACCGAATTGAGCAATCGCGGCTACCAAGTAACTTGTGACGCGGTCATGATCAAAGACATCAATGAAGAAATGCTTTCTAACTACGATATTTTTGCGCAGATCGCCAATACTGACTTAGGATTCAATGTGAACATCCCGATCATCGATGCAGGTGCCATCCTTTATCGTATCCCGGCAATGGCTGAACCTGTTTACGAAAATATGGAAAGCGCTATCCAATCTTTAAACAAATAAAAAATGACAGACTTTACGAATGAATGAGGCCTCTTATAAGAACCGCTGCTCATTCGTAAAGTCAGACTCAGAGAAATCAAAAAAATTCATTTAGTCAGCACCAAGAAAGGAAAAGCTAATGAGTACAATTATTGATATCGCCAATCAACTATTTACTCCTCTAATCAACTTAGGGGCGGCACCATTAATGACCATCGTATTGACTGTTATCGCTTTATTCTTCAAAGTAAAACCTACCCGTGCCCTAGAAGGCGGGATCAAATTAGGGATCGCTTTGACCGGTATCGGAGCTATTATTGGTATTTTAACGACGGCCTTCTCAGACGCAATGACCGCTTTTGTTGAACGTACAGGAATTTCATTAAACATCACAGATGTCGGCTGGGCGCCATTAGCAACGATCACTTGGGGCTCACCCTACACCCTTTACTTCTTATTAGTAATGGTCGTGGTCAACATCATCATGGTGGCGATGAAAAAAACCAACACGTTGGATGTCGACATTTTTGATATTTGGCATTTAGCGATCGTCGGATTGTTCGCTATCTTCTCTGGCGCAAACTTGTTCGTTGCGACTGTTTTAGTCATCTTCATCGGTGTGTTGAAAATTTGGAACTCCGACTTGATGAAACCAACCTTCAATGACCTGTTGAATGCACCTGACAGCAACCCGATGACCACGACACACATGAACTACATGATGAATCCAGTCATCATGGTCTTTGATAAAATTTTTGACAAAGTCTTCCCTTGGTTAGACAAGTACGATTTCGATGCTGCCAAATTGAACAGCAAGATCGGCTTCTGGGGATCTAAATTTGCGATCGGGATTTACTTAGGAATCTTCGTTGGTCTGTTAGCCGGACAAACGCCTACACAAATCTTTTCATTGGCCTTTACTGCTGCCGTCTGTTTAGAGTTGTTCTCTTTGATCGGCGCATGGTTTATCGCCGCGGTCGAACCCCTCTCTCAAGGAATCACAGACTTTGCCAACAAACGTCTTAAAGGTCGCACGATCAACATTGGTTTGGACTGGCCTTTCTTAGCCGGCCGCGCAGAAATTTGGGCTGCCGCAAACGTATTAGCACCAATCATGTTATTAGAAGCGATCATTTTACCAGGAAACAAATTATTGCCTTTAGGCGGGATCATCGCAATGGGTGTCACTCCAGCCTTGTTGGTCGTGACCCGCGGAAAATTGATCCGTATGATCGTTATCGGTGCCATCGAATTGCCGCTGTTCTTGTGGTCAGGTACATTGATCGCTCCATTCGTTACTCAAACAGCAAAAGCCGTTGGTGCTTTCCCTGCAGGATTGAGCGACTCTGCCTTGATCTCTCATACAACAATGGAAGGTCCCATAGAAAAATTCTTGGGCTACTTAGTTGGTAACGCTTCGCAAGGACAAATCGAATTTGTCATCTATGCCGCATTGGCGTTGGCTGCTTATCTATTGATCTTTATCTGGTACGCACGCCAAATGAAGAAACGCAATGCCGCTTATGCTGCGGAAAAAGAACAAAAAGCTGCACCAGCCGCTGCAAAAGGCAACGTTGCCTACGCTGCGGAAGCAAAATAGAAAAAGGTTGCATCACGCAAAAGAAGCCGTTGAATTCTAAAAAAGAATTCAACGGCTATTTCATTATTCTCGTTTAGGGTAAGCAAAATAACCCCTGAAAAAGAAATGTTTTTCCTATCTCAAGGAAGCCAATTTAACACTATTTTCTGCGCTTTCGTTTGCGGTCCTTTTTCTTTCCCTTCTTTTTAGTCCCGTTTTTCTTTTCCGGCGGTCCGAGAGTCTCTTTTTCTGTAGATGTCGATTTCTTTTGGGTTACATATTGATTACTGCTTTCCTTTGTTTGCACCGATCCAGCGGGCGCTGCTGCCTTCTCCGCTGAGGCCACAGCTTGGTGTGAGTCCTCTGAAATTACTTCGTCTACGACTTCTGTGTCCTGCCCCTCAGACTCGCGGGTGTCTGTCAAAATGACCCCTTCAGGTAACAGACTGGCAACAAATGCCACTCTCTCCTCCTCGCTCATTCCATGTAAGGCCATTTCCGCCTGTTCTGCTGGAACAACTGCGATCTGGGCAGAGGCTGACACGTGCTCCCCTTTTTTCACCAATACTTGACGCGTACAATTAGCGATCTCCGCGTTTTCCAGCTTCACAAACCGTCGAATATCCTCTTTTTCAAAAATCGTTAAAGAAGATAACAGCTCCATTACCGCATCCAATTTCATCGTAGATAAATTCGGATCGACATCCCTTAAACTCCATGTGTGACTCTTCCCAACAGCATCCTCAAATGTTGAAACAATTTTATACTGTTGCCCCATCAAATCCTCAACTGGCGTTGTTTGATCAAACAAATATTTCTTACAGTCACTTAAACGATTGTTATATCGGTGATACTCTTTTTTATTTTTATACAGGCGATGAATTACTTGCTCCCACTCTTTGCCGCCTTTGAAGGCATCATGAAAAAGAGGTGCCAATTTACGCAACACCTCTGTCGGCTCTGAAGCTAGCAGGATCTCTTTAACAAGATCGCGACAAATACCAGAAAAGTCACTGACACACAAGCAATGACGAATCAGCACAGCGACGAGATACTGAAGAACGGTATCCGCATCTTGCGAATCCTCGTAAGATTTTAACATGCGTTTTTCGAGATTGTCCTTCCCCATGGTAAAAAGGGTTCGTTGAGTCACTGGCTTGGTTGGCATATGTTTCCTCTCCTTCTTGTTCGCACACAATTTTTGATTCACGAAAAAATCTACCCCTTTATTTTACCTCATATTTTTGCTAAAAATAACTCTATCTTTTTATTGAAAATATTCAAAATGGGTAAATGTTTGTGGAATTCGCTATTTCTGAAGATATAAAAAAACTGAAAGCTCTTTTCAGAGCCTCCAGCTTAGGATTGTTCAACAAACTTAGACAAGGTATTTCTCTTCTTTTTCGATCTTCTCATAATGCTTCTGTTCATCTTTATCTGTGATCACCGCTGTGACATCGTTCAAACTATAATAAACAGAAAAATCCCGTTTACCGATCTTTGAACTATCAATCAATAAGAAACGCTCGATCGAATTATTAAGAGCAATCTGCTGCGTTTGCCCTTCTTCAAAAGTAGAAGTCATGATTTTTTGTTCATTTAACGCATTGCAGCTAAAGAATGCCTTATGGAAATTCATATCATTCAATGATTTATTCGTAATTTCACCAACGAAGCACTGCGTCGTTTCCCGCATCTCGCCGCCCAACAAATACGTTTTTCGGTTGCCCTTATGCTTATTCAGCTCTTCAAACACCGGCAAACAATTCGTAACGATCCGTAACGAATCCGCCGTAATGATTTCCGATAACAGCTCGATCGTTGTGCCCGGCCCAAGAAAAATCGTATCCCCATCATTGATCAACTCATTGGCTTTTTTCACGATCCGCTGCTTTTCCTCTTGCAGCATGATTTGCTTTTCCGTATGAGAAAGCTCTACATGACGATAAAAATCCTTCAGTTTGGCCCCGCCATGAACCCGCTCCAATAGCCCCTGTTTTTCTAATTCATCTAAATCACGCCGCACAGTCATATCAGAAACCGACAATTTTTCCATAATATCGCTGACCCGAACAGTTCCGCTCGTCTCTAATAATGACATGATTGCTTGAAATCGATCCTCTTTTAACATATCAGTGCCTCTTTTCCTACTTAACTTATCGAATTTAAAAAATGTACGATTCGTACCCTACTCGATACCTAATAAAATAATCGGTTTTTCGCTTCCAGTAAGCTTGCTATGAAACCAACCCCATCACTGACTGGAATGGGTAGAAAGAACAACAAAATAGACGAAATCCGCGTTTGTTCTTTGGTGAATGGTTGGAATTTAATCATACCGATTCTTTTATACGTTATTATGCACTATTATAACGAATAAAACCTGATATATCCTTACTAATTTTAGATTCTTTTTTCGTGAATCAATTTCAGAAATCTTTAGAATATCAAGCATGGCAAAAAGAATGGCTCTCAACCTTATATATTAATTTATCAAGGCCAATTAGCAAGGAATTTATCATTAAAAAAAGACCAGAGCTGATAAGCTCTAGTCTCTATTTTAATGTTAATCCCCACCCGCAAATATCTCTTGACGATTGTAGATAGGTGCATGAGCCTTCAAGTCTTCTAATGTGCCAACTTGTTTGCCTTTTGAGTAGTATCCATCCAGTAGGCCTAAGGATTGGAAAATCGTTTGTTTATAGGCAATCTCAGCGTTCCATTCTACTGTATCAAGAATTTGCAGCGCTTTATGAATTGCTTCTATTCCTGTTTCTCCTGGTGCGCTGATCAATACCCCATGACTGTTCAGCAACAACATGTTAGGAAGCGCTAATTCTTCTTTTTTCATATAATTAGAGACTAATTCGGCAAGCTCCGGTGAGCAATTCGGTTCGAAGTCAAGCACTGGCACGTATCCGATTTTTTGTGTAGCTTCTGTTAAATTCGGCATATCTAAACCAGACGTTGCCCAAAACATTGCGTTCGGTGCGTGAGCGTGTAGTACCGCTTTGATTTCAGGATTTGTGTCATAAACCGCTTCATGTAAATTGATTTCCCTCGTTAGATTCCCAACGCCATCAATAACTTTTCGCGTGTGCGGTTCTACGACTAGAATTTGCGCTGATGAAACTTCTCCTAAGTAAGCTTCTGACATCATTGTTGGAGTCATAATTATATATTCTTTTCCATTTCGATCTGTTGTTTTAAATGAAAAGTTTCCCCCAGCAACGTTAGTATTCTTTCGCGCAAAAATTAATTTGACGATACGCGCCAAATCTTCACGCTCTCTCTCAAAAATCATTCGTCCATCTGACATAGTCGAGACCACCTTTTTTATTTTTTAAATAGTTTTTTACTAGTAATTGCTTCTTGTGCAGCATTCCTTACTTGCATCGCTTCTTCATATTTTTTCTTTCTGCGTGCATCATATTCCTTGAAAAGTATTGGATTGCCATATTTATAAACACAGATTGATAGCCCGATAGCGACTATATTGAACACCAGTTGCTGGGTCATGAAGGCTACGATAAAGCTGATGATCGCAAGAAATAAAATGAGTAGCCATTTTGTTTTTTCTTTATTTTCTTCTTTGTTAGTCATTCACTTTACCTACCCTTTCATTCTTCCTGCTATCCGGCGACTTTCATCCCTTTAACCTTTTTATCTGCTAATTCCTCGTACCTTTGGCTAGGAACCTTTGCTTTATTCATGTATTTGTACAACCATACGAACATCGCAATAAAAATGACTGCACCAACAATTCCCAAAATGTTTCCTTTAAACGCTTCTGCAAATAGAATTCTAAACTCTGGCCCTTCAATGGAAGACCATGTAATTTGCTGACCTTTCTTGATCCCTTCGACTGCCCCAGTTTTATCTGCCAAACCAGTTAGGATTGGTGTCAAATAAGTGGCAGCATAAAGATAGATCGGCATAGAGATAACACCCATGATCAGCATTCTGACAAGATTACCACCCGTTAACAGTAAGCCTCCTACGGCGATCGAGTAGTTGATAATCCCTGCTAAAGGCAATACAGCGTTTCCAGGTAAGATAATCGCATAACCAATAAAGACAGGAACTAAAAGAATGGCGGTCACCCAAATTTCAGAACGACCTGCAAGAACCGGCCAGTCTAATCCGATGTATACTTCACGATCTTTGAAACGTTTTTTCATCATTTCAGACATAGCATCTGCTAATGGAGAAAGAGATTGCATAAACATTTTCGAGATCATTGGGAACAATGCCATAGCAGTCGCGATTTGAATCGCCAAATTCAACGAGCCCGATACCCCATACGCTGCGGCCAATCCAAGACCCAAGCCAATGATAAAGCCCATGACTGAATTCTCTGAGAAAACACCGATTTTTTTCTTCAATGCCTTTGTATCTGAACGTTTATTGAAGAATGGTATCTTGTCCATAACCACATTGATCGGCAACAGTAATACTGCGGAAATATTCATCAAGTGCGTAACCGTTACCAAAGGAATGCCCGTTAAATCTTCGATATGACGTTGGAACATATCGCCCATTTTTAATTCTAAAATAACTTGAACGATCGCTGTTGCGAACCCCGCCAACAAACTACCGCTGATAAAGTAAACCAGGTATGCCGTCAAGGCTTTTCCCCAAACATTCCACATATCGACATTCAATGTCTTGGTCCAATTCAAAATCAACATGACAAAATTCACGCCAAGTACAACTGCGAAGAAAACAAACGCATAGGACCAAGACCACGTGATGCTGGCCGCGCCCGTCCAGCCTAGATCCAACGCGGGTAAATTGAGTCCAGTATTTTTCGCTAATGCTTCAGATGCGGGACTTACCGCATTGGACATGAACCCAATGACCATTGACATACCCGTAAAAGCGATACCTAAAGTAATCGCGGACATAAATGCTTTTTTGACTCTCATTCCAGCAATTAACCCTAAAAGCAAAATAATTAATGGAACAAAGATAGCTGAACCTAACCCTAAAATATAATTAATAATGTCCTGAAATATTTGCACGTTTTCCACTTCTTTCTTAATTCGTATTTTTATTTCCTATTCAACTAATGATTTAATATCTTCATAAATCTGATCGGAACCCATTCCTGTTAAAAATGGAATTCCTGGGAAGACCTTCACACCCAGTTCTTCTGCCTTCTCCAGCACTTCCTCATCAGGTTGAGCCACATAAACATAGATTCCTGTAGAGGGCAGCTCATTTTGAATCGATTTGTAGTCCACTGCTTCTACCGGGAAATCAATCCCATCATCCTCCAATAATCCGGCAATCTTACTAGCGATCGTTTGGCTGGTGGCCACGCCGCTTCCACATGCAACAATTAATCTTCTTTTCATTCTAATTCCCTCCGTCTTCTATCCATTCATTTTTAGTTAAATATTTTGTACAAACATTTGGTAAATTTTCTCTTCTTCTTGTTCCTGCATGAATGCTGCAACAAATTCTTCTTTCATAAATAATTCCATAAACGCTTGAAGTAATCCCACCTGCCCTTTAGGATCTTTGATACCAAGGAAAAATAAGTTTTTTACCCCCATTTTCTGGCTGTCTCCCATTTGTTTAACAGTTACCTCATCTTTTAACCTGGCTATGTAAACAAACGGTTTGTCTACATACTCCGGATCAGAATGCGGCAACGCAATGTTCAGATGCTGAGTAATCAGCCCTGTAGGAAATTGTCTTTCTCTTGCAGTAATTCCATTCAAGTACCCTTCATTCACAAATCCCAATTTCTCTAAATGTGCCGCAACATTCTCGAAAACTTTTTCCTCATTCTCTCCCTCTATTTCAAGAGAAATTAGCCGTTGATCAAACATCTCTTTGTAACACACGAACGCTTCACTCCTTCTCAACATACGTTGAAATATTTTGTTATTGTTTGTTAAGATGTGTTTTACAATGTAAATATACAACGCTAAAAAACGTTTGTCAACGCTTTCTTTTCTTTTTATTTTTGTTAAACAAAGCCTTTCATTAAATACAATTATTTTTATTAACAAAGTTTAACATATGTGAACATCTTATCCTTGCTTTTTCTCTGCTTAAATGCTATTAATTAATGTATAGACATGGCCGTTAGACTTACGGTCTATTGTAAGAGCTTACTTATACGGGGTGATTTTATGTTAAAAAAGGAACGGCAAGAAAAAATATTGGATTTGTTGCAGATGAATGACTACCTGTCCATTCCGGAAATATCTTCAAATTTAAACGTCTCCGACATGACTATTCGGAGAGATATCAACGAACTCGCAGAACAATCTTTATTAGTAAAAATTTATGGCGGTGCACAAAAATTAGAGAAAATTGAGCAAGAACTTTCTACTCAGGAAAAAATAGACACAAATGTATCAGAGAAAAAATTTATTGGAAAAGTCATGAATAGTATCATTTCAGACAATGACACGATTTATATCGGTGCGGGGACAACGATGCTGCATGCATTGCCCGAAATAAAAAAAGCAAACTTATTTGTGATTACAAATAGTTTGCTGGCATTTAATTATTTGATTTATAACACGGATTATCGCGTGCTATTGTCGGGGGGCGAATTTTCTCGTACGACGGAGGAATTTTATGGTGAAATTGCGGAAAAAAGCTTCGACAATTTAAACATTGATATTGCCTTTGCTGCGACAAATGGAGTCTTTGATAACAATGTAACTACAGCAAATCCCATCGAAGGTTCCATTCAGCGGGTTGCCTTTAAGCACTCTCGAAAAAAATGTGTCGTAGCAGACAGTTCAAAATTTAATCGATCTGATGTTTATACCTTCTATTCGTTATCTGACGTAGATTATTTAGTTACCGATGATAAGCTGTCAGATACGACGTTTGACTACTACCGTTCATTTACAGAAATCATCAAGGAGGAACAAGAATGATTTTGACAATTACTCTAAATCCGTCCATGGATTACAATTATCTTGTTTCTTCATTGATCTTGGACCAAGTGAACCGTGTAGAAAATCCTCATACTTCTATTGGAGGAAAAGGCATCAATGCTGGCAGAGTCATTGCTCAGTCCGGTGAAAGCGTGGTATTGACAGGTATTCTGGGAGGTCCTGTTGGAAAAATGATTTTAGATACCTTGAATGCTGAAAATCGCTACCACTTAGAATTTCTTTCTGTAGAAGGCAATTCTCGAAATGCGATCACTATCATGCACGATGGGAATACGCACACCGAATTGGTGGAAAAAGGACTTTACCTTTCCAAAGAAAATGAGGCGCTCTTTTTTCAGCACGTTGCTCATCTTTTAAAAAAATACAAGATAGATACGATATGCATTTCCGGCTCAGTTAATTCAGACGATGCGAAATTCCATCTCCATTTATTAGACTTTATTCGTTCGATTGTTGGAAAAAGCTTCCCAATCTTGATGGATATTTCTGGTGAACAGTTGGAAAATGTTTTAGTGCAACAATCCGTTCGTCCGACTTTTATCAAACCAAATACACATGAATTAGAAGAATTAGTAGGCAGAAAAATACAGACACCTGAAGAGATTGTGGTTCTTTTGCATGAGCCTCTTTTCGATAACATCGAAACGATTATGATCTCTCAAGGTGGTGATGGTGCGATCGTTAAGCATGAATCAACAGTTTATGATGTAAGAATTCCAAAAGTCGATATTGTCAATACCACTGGTTGTGGCGATTCTACAGTTGGCGGCATGGCTTTTGCCATCAGCAACGGCTATTCGATTGAGGATGCCATCAGGTATGCGATGGCATGCGGAATTTCTAATTCACTATTTGAAACGAATGGAACCATTAGCACTGAGCAAGTAAATCAGTTCTTCAAAGAAATTAAACTAGTAGAAATCGAAGAATTACTCCTAAAAAATAGCTAAATCCAGACTAAATACACCTATCTTGCTATCAGGGATCGGTGTATTTTTTTACCACGAGCCACTTCGCCACTAAAAAATCCGATCATCTGGATGAATGATCGGATTTGATATTATAGTTTTAGTTTTGCAGCGGTGCCAGATCGGGTTCGCCATTTTCTAAAATCAACTGAAAAGGTCCTTCATGAACAAACGGTCTTCGTCCGCCACGATACGTCTCATCCGTGAAGATCATGAAGCTTTTCACGTAATGATTCGACGTATCCACAGTATAAGAAACACATAACCCGTCCTCTTCCACCCAATCAATTGAAAAAATCCCACCCGGATATTCTTCAACGTGAATCGTTTCGATAGCCGTCGCCCCTGCATCTTCTTCGCGAATCGAGGTCCAACGCAACTGATTTTCTGGTAAAAAGTCGATTCGAAATTGCAATCCAGAATCGAAATGTATTGTTGCGATCCTGTCTTCTAATTTATGTTTTTTCATGTACCCACCTGCTTTCTTTGTTTGCTTTTCTACTTTAAGCATACAGGTTTCAGGGGTAAATTGCACCGCTAAAATGAACCGTTTTCAACACCAGCTATTCCGCAGATTGTCAAATGGACAACCGATCAGTCCTCATATCACAGAAAGTATGTTTCCGCAAAACTATGCACTGTCATTAACGGATCTGCATTACATCTTTCAAAAGAGTCATCTGCTGAAGGATCCCCGTGCAACGGATTTATTGGAATTGATCAACGAGAAAAGGACCCAGACAGGCGGCTGGAAAATAGACTATCTCTATAAATACAACGGTTATCTCCCATTTGACACGCGCAGAAAAGACTCGGAATGGCCGGCCTATCTCTACAAATAAAACCCTATAGAAATCAGCTAAGCACGCTGATTTCTATAGGGTTATTTATTCACTTAGTTCTGCTTCTCTCAAGGAGCGTTCTTTGATAGATTTATCGATCAGCCATTCTCCGACGGCAACCGCTAAGCCTACCCCCACTACTAAGAACAAGACATAGGAAACAGGATTTTCTCCTTCTGGCGGTAAAAAGAAGAAGATCGTGCTAAAGGCAAAGAAGACAAATTGCACGCCTGCGACTAATTTCCCTACCCCATCGCCGCCAGGAATTCGGAAGGGACGTTCGATTGTCGGATCTTTTTTCCGCAGCGTAATAAACGCAAAAGACAATATGATATAGGGCAGGAAGAAAATGATCGAAGTAAAGGAAAGCAAGGTCCAGAATAAGTTGGCATTGCTGGAGGCGATCAGGCCGTAAAAGACAAGCAACCCAGTCGAAGACAGCCCCAGCAGGATCGCTGAACCGATGGGCGCGTGTACCTTATTGGTTTTCGCAAAGATTTTTGGCAGCTCTCCTTCGAGTCCTGCCTCCAACGCTGCTTTATTTCCACCTAATGCCCAACTGAAAATATAGCCTAGGAATGCGATGAAAGAAATGATCGCTACTCCGACCATCACTTGGGTACCGAACACTTCCCCAAAGGCCGTGAACAACCCGGAGTCTGGATCAATTTGATCGACGGGCAAAATGATCAACATCGCGACAGCTGCGATGATATATAGAATGATCGTACAGATACCGCTAGAAAATACCGCTTTGGGTACATTCTTGCTGGGATTTTCCATTTCGCCGGCAGAGCAGCTAATCAAGTCGTACCCCGTCAACGCATATACGTACACCGGAACCAACGAAAAGAAGCTCAAATCAAAGCTGGGAATGATGGCTTTCAGTGAAAACTCTGTTTGCGATCCTTTCGAAGTGAGCGTCATGACGGCACCAACGATCAACGCAAGACAAGCGATCAATTTGCAGATCGTGCTAAGCATCGTTAACCACTTGGCATCTTGCAAATCGATACAGTTGAAGGCTACGATAAACCATGTACACACGATACAGAAAACGACCATGCCCCACACAGACAAATTCGGGAAGAACAGCATTTGCAGGATCGAACCCATGACTACTAAGGTCGACGGGATAAAACCCGCCACATTGATCCAGTACCACCACGTCGTCCGCGCCGCCCATCGATCCCCGTAGGCACGCTTGATCCAAACATAGATCCCGCCTTGATCCGGATACGTGGAGCCAAGCTCTGCGCAGATCAGACCATGGAAAGGAAGAACGTAACGCCGAGAACAATAAAACAGAAAATCAATGACGGTCCCATCGACGCTTGCGAAGCGATCAATTCAAGAGAAAAAACCGCGGCAAACGAGAGTGACACAATATCGATAAAGCCAAGCTTTTTTACATTTTCCATAATAGGTCGGTCCCCTTTCTAGCTTAATCTTTGGTCCAGAAATGCCCGCATCTTTCCTTCATAATAGCTTTTCGTCTGATCATTTGCCCGCTTTAGCCGCGGATACAAGTACCATGCCAGCAAGCCTCTTTGAACATGGAGACGATTTTCGGCCTCTTGGAAAACCAGTGAACGAGTGGGATGATCCAAGACCTCGCTGGTGATCTCCACCTCGCGATTTGCCGGCAAGCAGTGCAGCGCTTTGCAGTGATCCGGTGCGATATTCAGCATCTCCATATTCAATTGATAGCGCGGATAAAAAGCTGCTGTGCGTTCTTCTTTTTCGTCCTCATACCCATAATAATACCAAACATCAGGGATAATAAAGTCTGCCTGTTTTACAGCTTCTTCAACCTCTTCAGTCACCGTCAGCGTCCCGCCAGTCAGCGCCATTTTCTTATTGACCTTGTCGATCTCTGCTTGACTGATGGTGTATTTCTTCGGCGAAGCGATCGTATACTTAAGACCTAATGATGCAGCCAAATGGGCGTGCTCCATTGCCATGATCCCGTTTTCCCCAGAATCTCCCACAAAGACGATCTGGCTGTCCTCTAAAGTCTTTCCCTCCGGAAGGTGCTCCATCATCGTCAACACATCCGCCAACCCCTGCGTAGGGTGAATGTAATAGGTCATAGCATTGAAGACGGGGACCGTTGCGTGTTCTGCTAAATTCAGTACCAGCTCGTGTTCTTCCGTCCGCAGCATGATCCCATCACACATACTGGACAAAACTTTTGCCGTGTCTTTGATGGCTTCATGAGAGCCAAAATGGATCTCTCCGGGTTTCAAATACAGGCCGTGTCCGCCTAATTCTGCCATGGCCGTTTCAAAGGATACCCGCGTCCGTGTCGAAGGCTCTTCAAAAATCATTGCCAGCGTCACCCCCTTCAGCAATTGTGGAATGGCATTTTGATGGGCCGCTTCTTTTAATTGGACGATCGTACTTAATATGTCTTGGATCTCCTCTTTCGATAACTCATAATTGTCAATAAAATGCTTCGTCGGATAATTTTTTACATGTGATACTTTCATTTTTTCTAGACCTCCAGTTCGTCAAATTCCATCGATGTCTCATCGGAAATTAGGTTATAATAAAGAAATAGGAAAGCAGGTGGTTTTAGTGACAGAAACGAAAAACTTTTATAGCGCAGCCAATCAGCACCTCACACAGTTGAATGAATCAGAGAAGCGGATTTTTAACTACGTGTTGAAAAATTTTGACGAAGCCAAGCACCACAGCATCCGTCAGTTGGCAAAAAAATGTTACGTCTCTTCAGCAACCATCTTCCGCTTTACTAAAAAGCTGGGTTTTGAGGGGTACAGTGATTTCATCGACAGCTTGCTGCATGCGCCTCAAGCACCGCAAACGATCCCCCATTCTGTAAAACAAAAGGATTACAAAGAAGAATATTTAAAAAATATCATGGAATCCATCCGCGTCGTAGACCAGGAGCGAATGGAGACCTTCAATCAATTACTCGATAACGACCCGGTCATTTATCTGATGGGAGAAGAATTAGACTTGCAAGCCTTGCGCTATGTCGATTGGCTTTTTACCGCTCAGGGCTTTCACTCCGTCCTTTTATCAGATCAGGCCTCGATCCGACATGCCCTTCATCACATCCGGGATCAGGATATCCTGTTTGTTTTTGCCTACAATGGCGACAGTCCGGCAGTCATCGAGACGATTGAATTAGTCAAACAGGCGTCACAAGCCACGGTGGTTTCTTTTACCCGTGCAGTCACCAATGTAGTGCAGAATCTATGCGATCTCGATTTTTACATTTTTACAGATGAGATCATTTATGACAGCCTTGATATGACCTCACGCGTCTCTATGATCGCGATCGTCGAACTGATCCTCTATAAAAGATTGAAAAAATCTCTTACAACTGAATGACCCGTCTGCTCACTGTTGTTAGTGCCAAGTTATAAGGCATTGGCAGCAGTTTTTTATCCCTTCGGCTGTTGCTGAGTGATACAGTGAATATTGCCGCCGCCATAAACGACCTGTCTTGTTTGCACGCCCACGATTTCATGATCTGGGAACATTTCTTGCAACTGTTCGAGTGCCAACGCATCATTTTTGTCCCCGTATTGCGGTGCGATAATTGCCCCATTCGTGATCAAAAAGTTCATGTACGAAGTAATGCAAATATCATCGGCGTGTCTCGGAATACTTCCTGCCACCGTGTCGACTTCGTATTCTGCCCCATACGTTACAGGATCGATCGTGGTACAAAGCTTGTGGACCTTTAACTTACGTCCCTTCGCGTCCGTTTGACTGCTTAAATAGTCATAGGTTTCCTTCGCGACAGTGTAAAATGGATGGGTTTCATCCTCTGTATAAATACACGCTGCCTCACCGGGTCGTACAAAACAGGCCACGTCATCGATGTGTCCGTTGGTTTCTTCGGGATCGATACCGTCTTTGACCCAAAGCACTTTTTCAACATTTAAGTAATCCTTCAGCATCTCTTCGATTTCCTCTTTACTCATATGAGGATTTCGCCCCTCCGATAACAGGCACATTTCCGTGACCATCACCGTCCCCTCACCATCCACATGAATCGAGCCGCCTTCTAAAACAAAATCAGGTGTATGATACGTATCGACTCCTTCGATCTCGCAGACTTTTTGCGCTAGTTTCTGATCCTCCGCCCAAGGGAAATACAGCCCGTCCACCAAGCCGCCCCACGCATTGAAATCCCAATCCACTGCGCGAACATCGCCCTTATCATTGACCACAAATGTCGGTCCGCAATCCCGCATCCAAGCATCGTCATTTGCGACCTCTACCACCCGAATATTCTCTGGTAAGGTATTGCGGCAGTTTTCGTATTGTCTCGCTGATACACACATCGTCACCGGGGTAAACCTACTAACGGCTTTCGCCACATCCGTAAAGGCTTTTTGCGCATCGGTGCCCCCATGCTGCCAATTATCCGGCCGCTCCGGCCAAATCATCCATATTTGTTTGTGCGGCTCAAATTCCCCCGGCATTCGGAAGCCATCTTTCTTTGGGGTCGATGCAAGTCTTTTTGCCATTTTTAACACACTCCTTTTATTTTTAGCATCACGAATGGATGCTTTTTTGCTGTTTCATCGTCAGGCGAGCACTCAATCTTTGGATCAAGATTTATGTAAGCGCTTCTATTTTATGATTTTACCTTAGCATTCCCTCCTTTCCTTCGTCTATACACTCACGTGTGAATGTATCGATGAAACGTTTATTGGAGCGTGTTTCGTAAAATGAAACGCTTTTGTAACACTTAAACGAAAAAAATCCTTCTCGCTGCAACATCTCCTCCCTTTCGATTGTATATAGAGTGAACCCGTAAATGGAGGAGGAAAACACCAATGAAATCATGGATGGTTCTATTTATCTGTCTAACAGGACTAAGCATTTCCAGCGGAAAGGAAATCTTCGCTTCACCCCAAGTACAAGAGAGCGCTACAGGCCGATTCACTCGTTATTTTGACTATGACATGAACTATTTCAACGAATTTGCAAAAACAGGAAGAATCCCCCGCTCGAACATTCCGAAGAAAAAATCAGTCGGGCTGCCCGCCCCGCTGATCGAAATGAAAACAAAAAAAGAATTGGACGCACGCATGGGGTACCCAGGGAAAATGCCCGCGCAACTCCCGCCACACTTCTTGCCAAAAAAAATGTATTATTATTATAATGACAAGAAGCCCCTTTTAGCAGAGCGTACCTACGAGAATGAGAATGGCAAAAAGATAGTCCTTCGTTATTCAAAATCGCTAAAGGGAAAAGCACTTAGCGGCAACTACGAAGCGACGGAAAGTAGAAAAAGCCTTCATGTTGATCGTTTGACCGCTTCCCTCATCCAGTTAGATACAGGCAGCCTGCTCTGCTGGAGTGAGAAGAATGTGAATTACTGTTTGAATTTTGAGTCAAAAATAACTGCGCCTGCAGCAAAGGAAATACTCAGCTTATTTAATTCGGGGATCTAAAGGAGGCTCAATGATGGCATCTGAGGTTTTATCAAGAGAACATCCGATTGTTGGATTTTTTAAAGAACTCTTCGCTTTTTTGAATCCAGCGAAAGAAAAACAAGAAAGTGAAAAGGAAACTGATTTTTATTATTTGGATCGCTACGGAGATCACCTGCTTCGTTTGGCAATGTCTTATGTCCATAATCAAAGTGATGCAGAGGACATCGTTCAAGAAACAATGATCCAACTGATCCGAAAAGCACCCGAATTCGAGAACGAGGAACACGAGAAAGCTTGGCTCTATCGTGTGACGATCAATCTTTCGAAGAATCGGTTAAAAGCCAATGGGCGACGACGCTTCGAACCGTTGCCAGAAACCCTTACGGAAGAGACACCCGAAGATTTTGGGTACTTATGGGAAGCCGTTGCACAACTACCGGAAATCCAACGCTCAGCTTTGCACTTCTTTTATTACGAAGGCTTTTCTACCAAAGAGATCGCGCAGCTGCTGGAGATGAAGGAAAGTACCCTGCGTTCTCATCTTCATCGCGGAAGAAACCAACTGGAACAACTCTTGAAAGGAGAGGCACCTGATGAAACAAACCTATCATGAATTAATGGATCATTTCTCTCTTTCAACAGAGAAGCGACAGGAAATTGCACGCGCGATGGAAAAAGAACGGCGGAAGCAGGAACAACCAGAGCCTACGTGGCGCGCCTTTTTCCAACGGCCAAAAGTCCTGGCTCTTTGCTTCGCTGCCCTGATTTTGATTGTTTTTGGTGTCTCTCAGCTTCATACGCCGCAGCCCCCTGTCACGTTGCCGAATCCGGTCCAAGATTATCAAAGCTTCGCCGAGCTGAAAAAAGAGACGCCCTTTCCTCTAAATGCACCAATGAACGCAGGCGAAGCGGAGGAATACATGCTGATCAGCGGAGAAATCGCGGAAATTCATTATTCGGATCAATTGACTTACCGTGCCGGAAAAACAAAAGACGATGTCCTAGGCGGTGTAGAGCAAGGCCTTACCACAGAAAAAAATGGCCGCTTCACCCTGTTCAAACAAAAAGAACACTACAAAGGCATTCTTTTCCGAGAAAAGGAGATCTACTACTTCCTATACTCGGAGGAGGGCAAATCAGAAGAAGAATGGCTCGTACTTGCCCGCAGCATCAATTAAATAAACCAATAAAAAAAGGAGAATCGCGAGGATTCTCCTTTTTTGTTGATTTATAGTACATGTTCGGTTCGTTCAATAATGTCATCTTGTGTCGCTTTGGATAACACATTGAAGAAGGCAGAATAGCCGGCGACTCGAACGATCAAATCGCGGTGTTTCTCTGGATGTTTCTGTGCATCGATCAAGGTTTCTCTTGAAACGACATTGTATTGAATATGATAGCCGTGCAGCTTATTGAAGAACGCCCGCAGCAGCATGATCAGCTTCTGCTTGTCCTCTTCTTGGGCTAACGTTTGCGGATTGACCTTTTGATTCAATAACACACCGCCCAAAATATCTTCGGTGCTTAATTTTGATACGGATTTCAATACTGCTGTCGGTCCATTTTTATCCATATTATGCGACGGAGAACAACCTTCCGCCAGTGGTACCCACGCATTTCGTCCATCTGGTGTCGCCATCGTTGCCCGGCCTTGACCCACATTTGCCGAGATCGAAGACGTCCCTGAATAACGAATCCCCCCGATCGGTCCGCGACCATATCGGGTATTCGGATATTTGGCGATTTCGTCGATGTAACTGTCATAAGCTTCTGTGATGAGCTGGTCAACAGAATCATCGTCATTCCCGTATTTCGGCACATCATTTAAAATCATTTGCTGGATCTCTTGGCTGCGCTCGCTAGCATAATCCGTCATCAACGCTTCCCACAATTCGTCTGTAGAAACCTTTTCCTGTTCAAAAACCAATTGTTTGATCGCTGCTAAGGAGTCTGCGGTGTTGGCGATGCCTACCTGCAACCCCGAAATAAAATCATAGACCGCGCCGCCCTCTTTCAAGGTTTTCCCGCGACCGATGCAATCTTCGGTCAATGCCGAACACAAAATATCGGGAACATCGCGCTCCAAACCAAGGTCGATGGCATTTTCCACGATTACGCTCATGCGAGTCAATTCCCGCACGGTTTTATCCCAGGCTTCCTGTAACTCACCATAAGATTTCATGTCTTTGAAATGCCCATACCCTTTGACGAAACGCTTGCCAGATACTGGATCGATGCCGTCATTCATAGCTATCATCAGAATTTTAGGGAAGTTCATGTAGCTCATCCCCGTACAACGATAGCCCCATTTTCCCGGTACCGCGGTTTCCACACACCCGATCGCGCTGTAATCATAGGCATCCTCTTCCGTCACGCCCACTTTCATGAAGGATGGAATAATGATCTCATCATTATTGAAGGCCGGCATCCCGAAACCAAGCTTCATCACTTCGATGCATTCATTCATGAAACGATTGTCCAACCCAGCATGGTAACGCACCGTCAAATTCGGCTGCGGCAATTTCGTCTGCGCGACACTCCGTAGCACTAAATAGGACAACTCATTCACTGCATCCTTCTTATCGCGGGTTTGACCGCCGATCGTCACGTTTTGATACAACGGACTCCCGGCACTGCTGAAGGTATGCGCCTGACTGCGAACCTTATTGACCGTCAACGTCTTGATCCAAAGATTGGTCAAAAGCTCCACCGCTTTGTCCTTTGTGATGGCACCCTTTTCTAAATCCGCCTTTAAATAAGGATACATGTATTGATCGAAGCGGCCATACGACAATGAATGCCCGTTAGATTCGATTTGTAACAATAATTGGATAAACCATGTTGCTTGGATCGCTTCTTGGAAAGTCTCCGCCGGCTCATACGGAACTTTGCTGCAGATTCGACTGATTTCCAACAATTCAGCACGTCGCTGCGGAGTTGCGGTTTCCGCTTTTTCCTTCGCGAGAGCCGAGAAACGTTCCGCAAACGTTTTCACCGCATCGATCATGATCAAAACGGCTTTGTAAAACTGATACTTATCCAAGCTTTCTGGAATCGTCAAATCAAGTGCCGCTTTCTCCTTCAGCGTCCGTTCTTTATAGCCCTTTAACCCCACTCGCAGCATCTGACCATAATCCACCGCTAAATGGGCATCACCCGAATTCAGCTTGCCTTCCATCCCGAAAAAGCCAGTCTCCATAAAGACACTCACTTCATCTGGCAGTAACGCCCAGCCCTTCGCACGTAAATTGTTGTTTTCCCAGAATGGCGCAATTGAACGCAGATCCTCTTTGGTTTTTTCCGTAATATAGAAAACATCACCATCTCGTTTCTCAAAAAGATCCAGTTCGTTTAGCACAAATTCCATCGTGTATTCCGGGAAGATCGGTGCATCCCGATTTGAAGACGCCTGATTTCCGACGATCAACGTATCCTCTTCAATATAAATCGACATCTTTTCCAAAATATTTTGCAGCATCAATGCCCGCTTCACGGTACTTGGCTGATTCAAATGCGCCTTATAGGCTTCTGTTACCAATAATGCACGTTCTGCATCAATATAAGGCTTTTTCGTCAAAACAGATTCGCGGAAATGATTCATCCGATTGGTTAATTTGCCAAAATACGGTGCATTTGCTTCTTTTGTTTGGATACTCATAATTACATCCTCCATTTTCATACGTAACTATATTTATCTTCTTTCGCAACTATCATAGCATGTGAAGAGAAATACAGTCAATAGAAATTCAAACGATTTCAAAGTAAAAAAAGATACTGCACGGATGTGCACTATCTCAAGTTTTTACAGCTGATCCAGTGTGCTTTTGATGTATCGCGGCTCCACTCCTGTTCGGTCCGCCGTTTCGTCAATTGTCAGCCCAGAATCAATGAAGCGTTTGACCACCATCGCAATAGCTTCCGCCACCTCGATAATATGTCTGTCCAAATCATAGAAGCGCACTGCCCGTTGCCCCCAGCTATGCTCCACGACTGGATGGAGGTATTCAATATCGGACCGATTCTCTAACAATTTAATGAAGTCATCCATGTCATCAACTTCAAAATACAGCTCGCTGGCATTATTCTCAAGAGTGATCTCGTCTTCCTTCTTATGAATAAATTCAGCCCATGTATCGACTGTCTGCAGAAATAGCCCGCCAGTCAATTGAACATGAACACCCGCATCCACCATCACTTCTAAACCTAAAACAGTCTGATAAAAATCCTTCGCTTTTTCAATATCCTGGACTGCAACTAAGCTCCCCTTATAAGTCATTCATTCTTACCTCCGTATACACTTTTCATCCATTATAGCGATTTCAAATAAATTCGGATACTTATAATTTCAACTGCTTTACATTGTGTGAAACAGATTACAGCAGATGATCATCGTCTACTATATAGTGTTGAAGAAGAGAGAAGCTCCCCTGTTCAGAAAAATCACTACTTGACTGCAATCCTTTTAAGCAGAAACAACTCCATTGGCTGCTGATACTCTGGAACAGTGATTAGTAAGCTGCCCGCATCCTGATACCCTAACTTACGATAAAAATGCTGTGCCTCTTCGTCTACTTGAGTCGATGTCAGCAGCATTTTGTGTCCACGCTGCTGCATCTCCTTTTCCCAGAATCCCATCATTGCCTTGCCATAGCCTGATCGTTGCTTCCCTTCCCTTACATAGAGCATCGTACAAAAAGGATGCTCGTCCCAAAAAAGATTGTACCTCAGCAATCCGACTGGCTCGTCATTTATCAACAAAATATAGCCCATTTTATCCCGAACCTTTTGCATGAATTGGTCTTTTGATAAATACTGATCTAGTGAGACCCAAAATGCGTAATCACTTTCTTGAACATGGCGAATTTCCATCCATATCCGCTCCTCTCCGTTTCCTCTACTATAGCATTTGATCGCACAAAAAAATCAGCCAGATTATCCTGGCTGATTCGTTATACCGTAAAAACGTCAATGTTCTCTTTTTCGAGAAAATTCAACGCTTCTTTTTTTATCTTTCTATCCGTAAACACTTGACTGATCTCGCTAAAGGCAAATTCTGAGACCACACCATTTTGTGAAAACTTGCTGGAGTCCGTCAGAACGATCGTCTGTTCCGCCGCCGTCGCCAGCATTCGTGTCGTGTCACAGCGGGTGATATCACTGCCGGTGAACCCTCGCCGTTTGTCGAAGCCATCGATCCCTACGAATAGCTTATCGACATAAAATTCATTGATGACCTGTTTGACTAAGGGACCAACATTGACTTGGGATTCTTTTTGATATTCGCCGCCGATCAAAATAACCTTGACTGTTTCGGCCTTACGAACATAAGAGGCAATAAAACAGGAATTCGTTATGATCGTGATGTCATTGCGGTTGAATGCCAATTCCTCCGCTAACAACGCGCAAGTCGAACCGGATTCGATCATGATCACTTCCCCATCGGCTACGATTTTACTGGCTTCCAACGCGATCTTACGTTTTAGATCGTAATTTTGTGCCAATCGGTAATTGATATCGTCCATGTTATTCAGCAAGGCGTAGCCATGTTGGCGATGCAGCAATCCTCGGCTCTCCAGCTTATCTAAATCTTTCCTTATCGTTACTTTCGAAACATTCAATCGTTCGGAAAGCTCGTTGACTTCAATTTTCTTTTTCTTGCTGACGATCGCAAGAATCTCTTCTTCTCTTGACATACACGTTCTCCATCTCTGTTCAGTCGTTTGTTTCAGACTATCATATTTTCCAGATAGGAACAACTTTTCCTGACTTTTTAGTTACGAACGTAACAATTATTATTTACGTTGATAATAAGATGTGCTACACTCAATCTGAACAAAGGAGGCTTTCTGATGAAAGATCAAGCGTGCATTTTCAATATTCAAAAATTTAGTATCCATGATGGACCCGGCATTCGTACGGTGGTTTTTTTCAAAGGGTGCCCGTTACGTTGCTACTGGTGCTCAAATCCTGAGTCGCAAAATGGAAACCCCGAGCAGATGTGGGATACTCAAAAGAATCAACACACGATGGTAGGCGAATACAAATCAATGGATGAGATCATCCATGAAGTGATGAAGGATGAAGCCTTCTATGAAGAATCCGATGGCGGCGTCACCTTGTCCGGCGGTGAAGTCCTCTATCAGGCAGAATTTGCGACCGAACTTTTGCGTCAACTGAAAGCAAAAGGCATTCATACGGCCAGCGAAACGACCGGTTTTTCAAAGGCTGAAACCTTCAATAAGTTTATCGAACAAGTCGATCTGTTGTATTTTGATGTAAAACATCACGACGAGGCGCAGCATAAAGCAGGTACCGGCGTCTCACTGAAACCCATCTTGAAAAATCTAGCAATCGCGATCGAGCAAAAGCAAAAGCTCGTCGTGCGGATTCCGGTAATTCCTCATTATAACGATGGACCAGCCAACGCGAAAGCATTTGCCAAGCTATTCAATCAAATGAATATCACTAAAGTTGAACTCCTACCTTTCCATCAATTCGGTGAGAAAAAATACGCGTCGCTGGATCGTGAATATGAAATGCAGGATATTCCACAGCTTCATACCGAGGACTTGACTTATTTTAAAGAGATTTTGGAGGAAAACAACATTCAATGCAAGGTACACTAAACGAAGAAAGGTAAGTATTTTTAAGGCGACTACTGACCGTTCAAAAATGTGTTCATTGTTTTTAATTCAAACCAAAGCGATTTATTCGATGATCGGTGGATTTTCGAACACAAAAAAAACGATTGATCACAGCTCTTGCTGATCAATCGTTTTTCTATTGCTTCTTTTTCGACTATGAGGAAAATTTCTGTTAAAACTTCCACAAAGCTATCGTTAGCCCTAAACGTAACGACCTCCAAAAGTTAGTGTTTCAACTTTAGCTTAAAATTTGGTCTATTTCCTTCAATTCTTCGTCCGAAAAATGTAGTTGGTTCAAGCTGCGTAAGTTATCCTCTAGCTGCTCCATTCGGCTCGCGCCAATAATGACGCTGGAAATACACGGCAAACGCAAGTTCCAGGCTAATGACAGTTGTGCTAAGGTCTGTCCTCTTTTTTGAGCCAGTTTATTCAATTGTTTTACCTTTTCAATCGTTTGCGTTACTTTTTCTTCAGTTAAGAAGGGATTATCCGATTGACTCGCTCTAGAATCTGCTGGAATACCGTTCAAATAACGATTTGTCAATAAGCCCTGTGCCAAAGGACTGTAGGCGATCGCACCTAACTTTTTCTCATCAAGTACAAGAACTAAGTCTTCTTCGATTTGGCGCTCGAATAGATTGTATTTTGACTGATTCACAATGAAGGGTGTCTTTAATTCCTTAAAAATCTGACCGATCTTTTTTGTTTGTTCGGCTTCATAATTCGAAATACCGATATACAACGCTTTTCCTGCACGAATCAGTTGATCCAGCGCCAGGGCTGTCTCCTCTAATGGCGTGTCCGGATCTGGACGATGATGATAAAAAATATCGAAGTATTCCAAGCCGCAGCGCATCAAGCTTTGATCGCAACTAGCAATAATACTTTTCCGTGATCCCCATTCTCCATAGGGACCCTCCCACATGTAAAAGCCGGCTTTAGAAGAAACGATGAGTTGATCACGATAGTTGCTTAACTCTTCTTTAAAAATCCGGCCAAAATTCCGTTCGGCTGAACCTGCAGGGGGGCCATAATTATTCGCTAAATCAAAATGAGTGATTCCCCGATCAAAGGCGCCGAGAATCAGCTTTTTTTGATTTTCTGCCTGCGCATTGTCGCCAAAATTGTTCCACAGTCCTAATGAAAGGGCTGGAAGCTTCAAACCTGAGTTGCCAACACGACGATACTTCATCGTTTCATAACGTTTCGGTGCTGCTTTATACATGATAGGTTCTCCTTTAAACAGTTTGAATGATCAGTGACTCATAAGGGGCTAGGGCAGCAGTCAACTTTTCCCGTTCTGCGTAATTTTTCAACACGATGGTACTACCTGACAGGTCGAGCGCTTTGGGAAACTGTTGTTCCGTTTCAGACATATTGGCAATGACGATCCAAGTTTTTGCCTTCCAATTCCGCTTATAAACGAACAGCTTCGAATCCTCTTCGTAGAGCAATTCAAATTCCCCTTCAGTAAGGATCTCTTCCGTATGCCTTAATTCGATCAGCTTCTGATAATAGCTGAAAACTGATTTCTCACTTTTCTGATCCAACGCCGCATTTACTTCTGGATAATTAGGATTGATTTTGAACCAAGGCTCAACTTTACTAAAGCCAGCGTAGTCGCTATCCTCCCATTGCATCGGCGTCCGGGCATTGTCCCGCGAGATTTTATGAACGGCAGCTAAAAATTCAGATTTGCTCATCGTTTTTTGCTGTTCCACATAAAAGTGGTAGTTTCCCCGCAGCTCAATGTCCTCATACTCATCCAACTCAAAAGCAGGATTGGTCATCCCGATCTCCTCTCCTTGAAAAATGAACGGCGTTCCCTGAAGCCCATGCAAAATAGTCGCAAAAGCCGTCGCGCACTCATACCGATATTCCGCATCATTGCCCCAGCGTGAAATAACACGGGCGCGATCATGATTTTCAAAATATAACGCATTCCAGCCTTTTCCTCGCAACTCCTTCTGCCAAGCCGCCAGAATTCTTTTCAGCTCTGGCAGATCCATGGGCTTCAATGCCCAACGTCCATTGACATTGCCTTTTTTGCGATCCACATGCATATGTTCAAAAGTAAAGATCATGTCCAGCTCTTCTCTTTTTGGATCGACAAGCAAATGGGCATCCGTCGATTTTGCGGCGGGAGATTCCCCGACACTCATCATGTCAAATGGCTTTAGCACTTCTTGGTTCATTTCATGGATGAACTCATGCATTCGTGGGCCATTCTGCTGATTCTCCGTAGTAAAATCCCGTGGGTTGTCTGGAAAATCCAAATCTTTTGAGATCGAGGTGACCACATCCATGCGCCAACCATCGACTCCTTTTGACTTCCAGAAACGCATCATGTCATAAATATATTCTCGGACGACTGGATTTTCCCAATTCAAATCAGGCTGTTCCTTCGCATAATAATGAAGATAATACTGTTGACGAGTTTCGTCCCAGCTCCAAGCCGAGCCGCCGAAGCTTGAGCCCCAGTTGTTGGGTGCTGAGCCATCCGCCTTGGCATCCCGCCAGATATAGAAATCACTAAAAAAATTGTCCGCTGATTTGCGGCTTTCTTGAAACCAAAGACAGCGATCAGAGGTATGATTTGCCACAAAATCCATGACGATCTTCATGTCAAAATCATGTGCCTCTTGAATCAATTGATACATTTCTTGATTCGTACCGAACATTGGATCGATCTGGCGATAGTCTGCCACGTCGTATCCGTTGTCGATTTGCGGCGATAAATAGATGGGACTGATCCATAAGGCATCGATTCCTAATTTTTTTAAATAAGGCAATTTCTCTCGAATCCCATTTATATCTCCGATTCCATCATTGTTTGTATCCTTGAAGCTCTTCGGATAAATTTGATAGAAGACTGCTTTTTTCCACCATTCACTCATTGATCATTCCTCCACCTTTTCCAATACCCATTGCTGGCTAAAATAATCTTCTTTTACGCTATCGATCACCAAACCAAAGGCCATCAATTCATCGCCATATCGTTTGTCTCCGTTAGGCAATATATAACAATCCTCTGCTTTTAGCCCTACTAATTTTAAACGCTTTGACGCCAAGTTCGGTCTTGCCTGTACTTGAACATAGGACACAACGACCTGTGACTCATGGAGGTATTGCCACGCTTTTCCATTTTGTTTTTCAGGAGAACACAAGCGGTAGAGTGTTCCTAATTGAATGGTCCGACGAATTTCTTTGTAGCGCTCAATTTGTGTTTTGATCGCCGATTGTTCCACAGCGGATAATTTTGACAAGTCCAGTTCATACCCAAAATTCCCCTGCATCGCCACGATCCCGCGGGTTTGAAGCGGAGTGACTCTCCCAATCTGATGATTTGGAACTTGCGAAACATGACAGCCCATAGTGATCGGTGGATAAATCAAACTCGTTCCTTCCTGAATACTTAACCGTTCGATGGCATCCGTGTCATCACTAGCCCACGACTGCGGCATGTAATACAACATCCCAGGATCATTTCTTCCTCCGCCTCCAGCACAATTTTCAAATAGAACCTTCGAAAATTTCTCAGTCAGCGTTCCGACGATTCGATACAGCCCTAAAATATAACGATGATAAAATTCTTTCTGCTGATCTGGTGCTAAGGCGTTCGATCCTGCCTCTGTAATGCTTCGATTCCAATCCCATTTCACATAATCGATCGGATGCGTTTGCAGGAGTGTCGTCATTGTCTCGATCAAATAATCTTGAACATCCTCATTGGCTAGATCTAGTACCCACTGCCCACGAGAATAGGATTTCAATCGTCCTGGGACCGCCACACACCATTCAGGATGCCTGCGAAACAACTCGCTGTCCTCCGAGACCATTTCCGGCTCGACCCAAATACCAAAGTCTAATCCGATCGCCTTGATCTTGCTGATAAACGAAGAAAGGCCGTTTGGAAATTTTTGTTTATTTACGAACCAATCCCCTAAGGAACTAGACGTGTCATTGCGCTTTCCGAACCAGCCGTCATCCAATACGAACAGCTCCACTCCGAGTTCCTTCGAAGATTGAGCTAACTTCAATAATTCGGTTTCTTTCAAGTCAAAATAGCTGGCTTCCCAACTGTTGACCAGCACTGGGCGCTCCTCTTGTGCAAACTGCGGCGCCAATAAATGCTTTTGATAACACGCGTGGTATTTATGCGTCAGCTCCTGCAAGCCGTGCTCGCTGAAGACCAATACCGCCTCCGGTGTAGTAAAGACCGTTTCAGATTCCAAGTTCCAACCAAATGTCGCCGAGTTGATCCCGATCTGCATTCTTACAGCCTCCTGCTGGTCCACATCAACCGTCGCTTCAAAATTCCCGCTGTACACCAGATTCATACTGTAAATTTTCCCACTCGTTTCATTCGTTCCTTTTTCAACGAGTGAAATAAAAGGATTGTGCTCATGACTGCTCCCGCCGCGTAAACTCTCGATTCGATAATTCAACTGGCTCAAAGCCGTTCTTTGGATGCCCGTTTCACAGGCCCAGCGCCCGCTAAGGTGCAAAAGCTCGAAATCGGTAGACGGCAACTCCACACACGCACTGTTCAATTGATCGATAGTGATGCGATCGTCACCAAAATTTTCTAGCTCTGTATGACGGGTGATCACATCTGACTCCTCATACAACGTATAAAACAGACGCATCTTCACTTTTTGATAATCATCGACTAAATGAAGGACCAATGTCTGGCTTTCTTCACTCGCCCGAAGACTCGGCAACTCTTTCACTCTCGGTTTTTCCGTAAGAATCTCATAGGAAGCATAGCGAAAATCGCTGATGGCGGTCCCATTCTGGTAGGTTAATTGAAACGCGGGTTTTCTTAGATCACTGTTGCCAAAAGCGGGGTATTCTTGCGGAAGACGTTCCAATTTATACTCTTTAAGATGATCGGTATCTGCTAAATAACTCGCTCGTTTGATCTCTTTCAATAAATAATCAGGGAAGCGCTTAGTTAAGCGGCTTCCCCAATAAAGATGAAAAAGATGATTTTGTTCGTTCTTTTGAATGAGATAACTCGTTTTTTTCCCTTGAAGATGAAAAATCCCAGTCCGTTCATCAAAGCAAATCATATTTTTTCGTCCCTTCTATGCAATGCCTAAAGCGGAAATGATGATGCCCAAAACAATGATCCCCAACATCAGCATCGTAATGCTGACTTTTTTCTTCAATAAGTAATAACACAACAACGTCAATAAGATCGGCACGATCCCTACAAAGATCTGATCCAGCATCTCTTGCAGTTTCATAACCGTTTCGCCTTGCATATCGAAGGAAAGCTTCGTTTGGAAAACGACCATTGAACTTGTCATGGCACCTACCATCATCAAACCGACCATGCTGGCACCTTTCGTTAAAATACCGATCAAGCCTTCAGAATACAACCTCTCGATATATTTTGACCCTAATGAGTAGCCTAAGAAGGCTCCGTAATATCTCGTTAGCCATTGCGGAATATTGAAGAGTGCTAAGAAAACTAGTGGCGCTAGAACGTTCCCGCTAGTGGCCAAACCGACAGCGATACCGGCAGAGATGACCCGCCATACACCCCAGAAAATCGAATCACCGATCCCTGCTAATGGACCCATCAAACTTGTTTTTACCGCATTGATCGATGCGACATCGAAGTTTTCCTTCTCCGCATTCTCCTTCTCCATCGAAGCGGCGATCCCCATGATGAAAGAGACCATCGGAACCGTTGTATTAAAGTAAGACATATGGCGGACCAGTGCTTCTTTTCTTTGCCCTTCTTCTTTATAAAAGGCATTGATGAAGGGCATCATTGAATAGCAAAAACCGTTGGCCCCCTGCTTTGCCGGATTCACAGATATATACAATGTTTGCGAACGCCAAAACATCTGACGAACCAATTTTTTCTCTTCTTTGGTCAAATCGTTCCCTATCTTGCTCATGCGAAAAAGTCCTCCTCTTCTTGATCGACATTGCTGGCTGTTTGAACTGCTGCGGCCGGCTTCATTTTTTCCAATTTATTCAATTGATAGTCTCTTTGCGCAATCAATACTGCGACGATGAATGCAATCACTGCGACTGCTACTAACGGCAGCTTCAGATAAGCAACTAAAACAAATCCCAAGAAAAAGAACACAGCGATCTTGTTTTCCCAAAGCATTCGCAGCAGCATCGCCATCCCGACTGCAGGCAATAGATTCCCTGCTACAGATAATCCATTCATGATCACCTCAGGAATCATATTCAATGCCGCCTGAACGGCATTTGCTCCAAACAACATCGCGAAAAAGGGAATCAGTGAATACGCGAAGAACCAGATTGCCCAAACCCCAAAATGTAAATAAGTGAATTGCTTTTGTTTTCCTTCTGCTGCCAAACGATCAAAAACAGGGGCCATCGATCCGCTAAATAAAATATAGATCGCTAGTTTGATCTGCTGCCCTAAAATCCCGATCGGTAACGCCAACGCAATTGCCGCGTCAACTCCGCCTCCCAGCTTGATGGCAAATCCCGTCGCTAAAGCAGTAGCCAAGCCGGGTTCTGCTGCTGAAGCGCCGCCAATATTGATAACTCCCATAAAAATTGTTTCAAGTGCTGCTCCGATCTTAAGCCCCGTCTGCACATCACCCATTAACAAGCCTAAGAATGGGCCAACGACGATCGGTCGAAATAATAGCGAAAACCCAATTAATTCGTGTCCACCGACACAAAGAAATACAACTAACCCAACTAAAAACGCATCCAACATAATGCTCACTCCTTCTTTTTATAGTTTCTGGTCTTTAATGATGGTACGTGCGAATACTTTGTCTTCCGATGGGACCCCTTGAAAAGCTGTCTCAGGATAAACTTCAACTAATTCCTTCAATGCCGCAATTTCTGAGTCCGTCAGCATCACATACTTCGTGATTTGCTTTTTGTCTGCCTGTACCATTTTCCCAGCATTTCCGATATTGACATATTCGATCGTGGAGACTTCTCTTGCGATCTTCAACGCATCCTCCACCGTTTTCACTAAGACCATCAGATTCATTTCACTGGCTTTTGGATTTTGCAGCAGCTTGATGGCACTGTCCACATCCTTGATAATTGATTTGACAGTTGACGGAACGGCCATTTGCAGCGCCATTTTTTGTGTCTCGTTGCCGGCTACCTCATCATTTGCAATGACTAATCCCTGTAATTTCAATTCCTTCGACCATACCATTGCGATTTGTCCATGGACAAGCCGTTCATCTACTCGTAATGCTTTAATCATGTTCATCTCTCCTCTTGAATGTTCTATTTATTAAGCAAAAAACTCTTCTTCACTAACTTCCTTATTGGGTAACGGTGCGACGATCTGCATCGCCTCTCTGGCTGAAGCAATCAGTTGTTTCAACCGTTCTTCTGTTAATTGATCTCTATTTAAGATGACCTCTAATACTAAAGATAGATTAAATCCCGCGATGATTTGAACCTCTTTTCCGACACTCTCTAGCAACACTTTCTGATTCACGCTGCCGCCAAATAAATCTGTAAAGACGATGGCTGCTTCTCCATTCAAGGAACCAAAAAATTGCTGCAGTTGGTCATCGATCGAAGGTTCCTCCTCAACATAGGCGGATAAATAAGTGATCGTCTCGTTGGGAATAAATAATTCCAATGTACTTTTTAAGCCTTTAGCAAACTTTCCATGTGTAGCGATCGCAATCTTTGTCATGCTATCCCTCCTTCTCACTTTATTAAAAGCAATTCCTGTGCCAATAATTTGATCCCTGTAAAATCAAGCACTGTTAAGCACAAAAAAATAGTGCTTAACGAAACAAGCACTATTTTAAGCAGATATTAAAAATGCATTCTCAACAATTCATACATCAAAGACAGCTCATAATCATCGACCGAAATATTGTATTTCTTCTCCACCGCGTAAAAAATGTTTTTAGAAACGTCGTAAAATTCCTTTTTCTCCGTCCCTAACTCTTCTGGTAAATTTTCTTCTTCAGTATTCACCATCAAACGCTCGATCATCAAGGCAATGTGCATGGAAATATTCAGCAAGTCGCGACCTGCCAGCTTCAGCTCATAATACTGTTCATATTTTTCAACGATTTCCTGGACCTCCTGGATCACGATTTTAGGATTCAGGAATTGAAGACGCGCACCGATCCCCTCCAAGGTGAAGAATTGCAATAGCTGTTCTAGCAATGTGCTGCAGTTTTCTTCCGTTTCCCCA
This sequence comes from Enterococcus gilvus ATCC BAA-350, assembly GCF_000407545.1. NCBI lineage: Bacteria > Bacillati > Bacillota > Bacilli > Lactobacillales > Enterococcaceae > Enterococcus > Enterococcus gilvus. The sequence continues at coordinate 604,800 of NZ_ASWH01000002.1, forward strand.
TTTTGCATCAGAGAACGCTTCAGTTCATCCGCTCCAGTTTGCTCCATCACGTCATAAATATTTACTATCGACAGCCCTTCAAAAGACTCAATGTCGGTGGTCGTTAAAATCAATTGCGTATTTGAGAAATACTCCAGGTCATGGGAATTTAACGTATGCTTCAAATCTTTATAATCCATGGTGATGATCTCGGTTTCCTCATGCAAGCAGTGCGTCATGATCCGCTTGATCTCCTCAGACAATCCTACACCGGACATACAGGAAACAATGATGTTTTTATTTTGCGAAATGCCCTCATAATACTGAACATTCGTCAGCTCCTTGTAGCCCTCAGCCTTCGCCGCGATTTCTTTGAAGGATAGCTGCTGCTGCACCTTCAGGCCAATATCCAAAGCCATCGCTGTCGTTACATTATTGATCACCATCAAGTCTGCATCGGAATGCTTCTTGATTTCCTTATACATCTGGCTCAAGGACCCCATATCAAAAAGAAGAATGACCTCTTGATGCTGCTTGGTCTGTTTTTGGATAAACTTGGTTACCTCTGAAATGATCTGTTGGATGGAGGCATCGATCGGCATATCAAAGGCTTCAAATAAATAGTTCTGACAAAGATTGTTGACGACCGCTTGAATGCTGGATGCCATACTTCCATGGGATAGTAACAAACAAAGGAATGGGACCCTTTCGATCTCATGGGATTCCTCCCCAATCAAAATAAACAGAAATAAGCAAATCAGATAGTCGATGCCTTCTGAAGGTAGCGTCATTGAACTGCTTAACCCATCAATAAATTCACCAATCAAATAAAAAGATCGCGGGTATCGTTCCTTGACAAGCAGGATCACATCCGTCTTCAGCACTGGCTTTTCACTCGATTCAACAAACAGGTACAAGATCAATGCCGCTTGCTGCAGCGATTCTTCACTCAATGTTGAAAAAATACCATAGCGCCCACGATGCAGAACACTTTGATGTCGGAGCTTCTCCAGATAGCTCGCCACGATCAAGGTCGTTAAATCAGAATGATCCAACTGCCTTCGGATTTTTTTGATCTCCGTTTGAATCAAAAAGCGGCATTCGTTGATTTCTGTGATTTTTTCTGGAAGTAAAACAGCCTCCAGTAACTGCACCAAACGGTTCTCAAAGAAATGATCGATCGTCGAATCGCTATTCGTTTCATTTGAGATCTGGATCGTCCCTTCTTTTTCCGAACCGATAGTGATCGTCGTCTGTTCTTTTTGCTCCATAAAAGCGCGAGCACACTGAAGGCGAACACGATTTTTTAAATCTCCTAGATTCCCCTTATACGGACGGTTCACTAATTGAAACAATTCCGACAAACTAAGAGTGAAATGCTTTTCTAAATTTTTTGACTCTTCTATGAAATTACTTAAGGTAATCTTCAAGCGTTCATGAATGGGTCGCTCATGAAACGCTGGCAAATGAACGACCATCGGAACTCTGCGACGAAAAGTACGCAACAATGTGTCATCTAAAGATTCTGTCGTTGCGAAAATAAAACGCACATTCACTTGAATCGCTTGGTCCTTTTCTCCCAAGGGGTAATACTTCCCTAAATCTAATAAGGTGAATAACTTCTCTTGATTCTCACTATTCAAGCGATGCACCTCATCTAAAAAAAGGTAGCCGCCATCCGCCTGCTTTACCAATCCTTCGGTATCCTGATCTGCGCCCGTGAAGGCCCCTTTACGGTATCCAAATAAAACAGAAGAAAGCAGCTCGGGATTATTGGCGTAATCGGCACAATTCAACGTCACAAATCGCCCCGTCGTCTCGATGACTTCTTGACTGATCGCATAATCGTGGATCAATGTAGCCAGGTAACTCTTCCCCACTCCAGATTCGCCAGTGATCAAAACCGGGAAGCCTTTCGGTGGATAGGTTACTGCTGCTTTGCATTGATCGATCTCTTCCTTCAGGCTGCCTTCAGTCCCTATAAACGCCGAAAATGGATCAGCGGACGCTTTCTTTGGCAGCCAATAAACAGGACGCGTCCCATATTTGCTGACTAATCCCTCTTCCAAAAGCTGGGATAAATAAGTCGTTACGACATTTCTGCTCAAACCTGTACTTTCAGCGATCTCTGAAGTAGTGACTTGTTTCTGCTGTATAGACAGCTCTTCTAAATGATCGTAAATCACGTATCTTGAACGCTTCATTTCATCACCTCTGACCACTTTTTTCAGTAATGATCTTTCTCACTTTAACACTTCTTCTAGTTAAAAATTAAAAGACCCTTTAAAATCAATTAGAAGCAATCGAAAGAAAAATGTCAAGTGAAGTTCAAAATTTTCTCTGATCGAACCTCTCTGAAGGATTGATAATTGATTCTTAATTAGATATAATTTCCATATAGAAACTATTTAAGGAGTGTTTTACATGTCGAATCTAAAAGCGGCTTTGATCCAACTGCAATGTGAATTTGTCGCGGAGCGGAATCGTGTCAATCCTAACGGTCTTTCTTGGCTGCAATACGATATCTTGCATTTATTGCAGCAAAAAGGACCGGCCTCTCCTTCCCAATTATCTGAAAAATTGCAGATACGTCCCTCCAAATTTTCCAAAGCGGTCAAAGAGTTAAAGGAAAAACACTATGTCACGCAAACCATCAGCGAAGAGGATGGCCGTGGATTACGGACACAGATCTCCAACACTGGCTTGACTTTTCTTGATTCGATCGATGCAGGACATTCCGCGCTCTATGAAACGGCGATTGAACATCTTTCTCCCGAAGAACAGCGGTGTTTCACTCAGTTAGCGAATAAACTAAGCTCTGCTCTCGAACAGGAAAGGACGCGAAAGGAATGACAAAAGCCATCACGATTCATGGTGCCAGAAGCAACAATTTAAAGAATGTCTCTGTCTCCATTCCAAAAGGAAAAATCACCGTCGTTACAGGACTTTCCGGTTCAGGGAAATCTTCTCTTGTCTTTGATACTTTGGCTGCGGAGTCGCAGCGCTTATTGAATGAAACTTACTCTAGTTACATCCAGCAGCTTCTCCCCCACTATGAACGGCCCATCGTCGATCGCTTAGAGAATCTGCCCGTGTCCATCGTGATTGATCAAAAGAAAATCGGCGGAACTATTCGCTCAACGGTGGGAACGGCTACGGACATCTACGCGTCGCTGCGATTGCTTTATTCTCGAATCGCCCGCCCCTTTATCGGGTATTCCATGATCTACTCTTTTAACAATCCATCAGGGATGTGCCCGGTCTGTCAGGGAACCGGCGAGCAGCTTGTCTTTGATTACTCGCAGCTTCTTGATCTGGATCGCTCGTTAAACGAAGGCGCGATTCAATTTCCGACATTTCAACCGGGTGGCTGGCGGTTGACGCGTTATACAGAGTCAGGCTATTTTGATAATCAGAAAAAATTAAGTGAATTTTCTACTGCTGAGATGGAAAAATTACTTTACGATCCAGGCAGTAAGCCTGAGCATGCGTCAGAAAAATTTCCTAAGACGGGGCTCTATACTGGCGTGATCGACCGCATTCAAAAGACCATTATTGAAAAAGGGGCCAAACAATATCAGAAAGACATTGATCGGGTAACCACAACCACCGAGTGTCCAGAATGTCAGGGCTCTCGCGTCAATGAACGCGTGCGCTCAGCCAAGATAAATGGGGTTTCGATTGCGGAGTGCGTGAAGATGCCTATTCAGGATTTATTGAATTTTTTGAATACGATTGAAAGTGACCAAGTGGCGTCGATTTTGAAGGATTTAAGAAATCGTTTGGGGACCATGCTTTCGGTGGGATTGGATTATTTAACGTTAGGAAGAACGACTGGAACGTTATCTGGCGGTGAATCGCAGCGTTTGAAAATGACGAAACATTTGAATAGTTCTCTTTCTGATGTTCTCTATATTTTTGACGAGCCCAGTGTCGGTCTTCACCCTGAAGATATTCTCGGTATCAACAACATCTTTTTATCCTTGAAGAAAAAAGGCAATACGGTCGTTATAGTAGACCACGATCCCGACACGATCAAACTGGCGGATTTTATCGTTGAGCTCGGTCCTGGAGCCGGAAAAAATGGCGGAAATATCACGTTTCAAGGAGACTTTTTAACGTTTTTACATTCCGACACGGTCACAGCAAAAGTTTTTAAAAAGACTCATGTCTTTAATACAAAAAAACAAACGTATTCTGACTTTTTTACTTTAGAGGATGTGAGTGCCCATAATATCAACCACCAATCGGCTAAACTTCCGAAAGGAGCGTTGACCGCTGTTACGGGATTGGCAGGGTCTGGGAAAAGTACATTAATCCGAACGCTTTTCAAAAGGAAGTATCCTGAAGCTGTCAGTTTCGATCAAACGCCTATTAGAGGAAGCAACCGGTCGAATGTATTGACCTATCTTGGGGTATTCGACACGATCCGACAGTCTTATGCAAAAATCTCTGGACGGTCTGCTTCCCTTTTTACCTTTAACGGCGCTGGTGCGTGCCCTGAATGTAAAGGAAAAGGCTATATCACTTACGATCTGGCGTATATGGGAGATGTTCGACAGGAATGTGAGAAATGCCAGGGAAAAAGATACAATCAAGAAGCGCTGTCCTACCGTTGGCAAGGGTACACGATCGATGAGCTATTTCAATTGACTGTTTCAGAAGCAGAACAACGCCTCTCGATCCCCGAGCTTTCCTCTTGCTTGAGGGTTCTGAGTGAAGCAAATTTGGGGTATATGACTTTAGGTCAAAGCTTGGATACGTTGTCAGGCGGGGAACGCCAACGTTTGAAGATCGCGGCGATGTTGTTGAAGCAGAAGGCAGCGGATTCCTCGATTTTTATTTTTGATGAACCCAGCACAGGGCTTCATGAAGAGGACATCACTCATTTACTGACGCTTCTAAACAAACTAAAGCACAATGGAAATACCGTGATCGTTTTAGAACACACGCTCTCCATCATCAGTCAGGCCGATTGGATCATTGATCTCGGTCCACGCGGCGGGACGAATGGCGGGCAGGTTCTTTTTCAAGGATACCCTTCTGACCTGTTGAATTGCGATCGTTCCTATACCGCCAAACATTTAAAAAACTATTTGAACCAATAAAAAAGCGAGGGTTGAATCGTCACTTAAAGTGATCTCAGCCCTCGTTTCGTTTATTTTTCTAATACATAATACTTTGCGTTACTTTGTTTTGTACTCTGTAAAACAAGGTTTGTTTGTGTTTCTGTTGGGTAATAATTGGCGGTGAGCACCGTTTTTCCGCCATTCACAAAGATTTCGCAGGTGGAGCGGTCAACGAAAAGAGCCAATTTCAACGATTCATTCACAGGGATTCTGCTTTCTCGTGTCTCTCCAAATTCTGGATCGAGGGGATACTGTGTTTTGCTGCGATCGAGTTGGAGCGTTCCTTTTGCCGTATCGTAGCTCAAAACGAGCGCCTGCTCACCAGTCGAATCCGAAAAGATGCGAATGCTTCCTTGACAGTCTGCCGGAATAGCTACTTGCAGCTCATAGGTATTGGTGGTTTCTGTGACATTTTTTACCATTGCCGCCAAATCAAGTACCTCTTCTGATTGCCGCAAATAAGTGGTTTCGATCACCGGGTATTGATAGAGTTTTCCTTCTCGGATCGTCAGCTCTTTTACCAGACTCAAGCTGTGTGCCCAACCTTCTTCAAAGGTCGGATAGTGCATTTCCGGCAAACCGATCCAGCCGACACTCAAACAACGGCCGTCTGGATCAGTAAACGCTTGTGTCGCGTAGAGGTCAAATCCCTCATCTAACACCCGCTGCGTTTGCGGATTTTTTAGTTCATTAGTGGATTCTAAGTAGTCTTCCGCCAAAATATACGTGTTTGGATAAATATTTTGATAATTCAAGCTCTTTTTGTCCAGTCCCTGCGGACACAGCAGCAAGAGCGTTTTCCCCTCTAGGAACAGCAGATTAGGACATTCCACCATAAAACCTAGATCTTCGTCAATTTTCATTGGTCCTTGATACTCCCACTCCGTCAACTCCTTACTGCTGAATACCAGCACTTCCCCTTTTTCAACGGTCGTCTGACCACCGATAATCATGAGATAGCCTTCTTTGTAACGGATGATCTGGGGATCTCGAAAATGAGCGGTGATTCCTGCAGGCGGCTGATCGATCAAGGGGTTCGATTCTTTCTCGATATTCCCATCCGCAGCCATCCAGGCACCTAATTGGTAGCTCTGGCGCTCCCATGCCTCATCGCGAACATTTCCTGTATAGGCCAAAAATAATTCTTCCCCCACGGGTATCCCGCTGCCAGAATAGGCCCCATGAGAATCATACGAGCTCGATGGCTCAATGGTGCCTTCTTCCGATTCCCAATGGATCAGATCCTTCGAAGCGACATGATGCCAAGACTTCAAGCCATGCACAGGGCCAAAGGGAAAGGACTGATAAAACAAGTGCCATTTCCCATTGAAAAAGCTGAACCCGTTTGGATCATTTAAAAGACCTGTTTCCGGTTGAACATGGTAATTCAGGCGCCAAGTGGATTGCTTGACGCAGGTTTCTACTTTTTTTATATAATCGTCGTCCCACTCTCGGTACGGGCGGTAACGCATTTCTTGTGTCCATTCCATCTGGCTGCTCCTACGATCCTAAAATTGGCAATACATAATCTTGGTTGTATTCCAATCCGGAGATTTTTTCTTTTGAATCGGTGATGATCACCATGACGGTTGCATCTTTGCCATGTTCAGCGATCATCTTCAAATTAATAGACCCGATCGCTTGCCCTTGTTCCACCCGTTCGCCTTCTTTGATCGTAAGTGTAAAGGGAGCTCCCTTCAATTCAACGGTATCGATTCCTAAATGAAGCAGTAATTCCATGCCGTCTTCTGTTACGAAGCCGATGGCGTGCTTCGTAGGCGCAATCATTTTTACGGTTCCAGAAATAGGCGCCTTGATTGTTTCTTTGTTTGGTAAAACTGCGAAGCCTTCCCCCATCATTTTGCTGGCGAATACTTGATCGTTCACCTCTGTAATAGGGATGATTTCTCCTTCAATGGGAGAATAGACTTTGACATTTTTCACGCTTCCTTGTGTTTTGGCGACTTTTTCAGTCGGTTCACTCTTTTTAATCACAATCACATTCGTCAAGATAAACGCTAATACAAAGGTCGCGATCCCGACGACGACATACGTGATCACCTGATACGGATCGTAGATATACATCAAGGGTGACAGTAATACGGCTAACCCATAACTATTGGCTTGAATCCCTAATAAGGAAAGAACCATTCCGCCGATTGCTGAACTTCCCAACATCACTAAGATCGCTTTCATTCCCGTGCGCATCACGACACCGAATAAGGCCGGTTCACTGACCCCAAGCATTTGAGTGATCGTCGCTGAGACCCCTGCTGTTTTAACAGAAGCATTTTTCGTTCGTAAAGCGATCGCCAAACACACCGCCGCATTCGCAAAACCATACATCGCGCAAACTGTGATCAATGGATTGAAGCCTGTCGTCGCGATCAGAGACGTTTCGATCATGATGAACATATGATGCATCCCTGTCATTACGGCGATCGGGTACAAGAAACCGATGATCAAACCGCCGATGCCAAATGGCAAATGCAAGAAGAGTTCAATGACCTTGACCGCCTGCCCTTCAAAGGCGTGAACGATCGGACCTAAGACGAATAACGCAACAAATACAGAAACCAAAATCACGACAAACGGCGTAAAGATCAGATCCATCGCATTCGGCATGACCTTACGTAGTTTTTTCTCAAGCGTTGCACCGATCATCCCGGTGATCAAGGCGGTCAAGATCGACCCTTGATATCCGACTAATGGGATCACCCCGAAAGCCATGATCGGTTCTGCTGTTCCGCCTGCGACCGCATAGGCATTCGGCAGAGCTGGAGACACCAGCATCAATCCAATCAAGAAACCAATGATCGGCAACCCGCCAAACTTCTTAAATGCCGACCAACAAATAAACGCCGTCAAGAAACCAAAAGCCGTATCTGTCAAAACAGTCACTGAGGCACTCAACCACTCTGGGATACTGTTTGGCGTCAGCCCCATCGCATGAAGAACGGTTTCATTAAATAGAACACCCTTTAATCCAAGAAAAAGGCCCGTCGCGCCAAGAATCGGGATGATTGGAACAAAGATATCCGCAATATTTCGTACGGCCCGTTGCAACGGAGACGAATCGTCTTTTGCCATTTGATCTTTGGATACTTCATCAAACGCGTAGATCGATTGCAACGCATCATACACTTTATTGACGATCCCTGTTCCTAAAATAATCTGGTATTGCCCAGCATTGTAAAAGACCCCTTTGACTTCTTCGACTTGCTCAACTTGGCTGTCATCAATAGCTTTGCGGTCCTTCACCTGCAAACGCAGACGGGTCGCGCAGTGCGTAGCAGAGACAATGTTGTCTTCTCCTACGACTGCGACAATTTTTTTAGCGATCTCTTGATAGTTTGTATTAGTCATGGTTTCCACCCTTTCTGATGACAACCGTCTGATACGGTTGCAGCATATATGTGCCCTCCGACTTCCTTAGCTCGGGGTAATTGTTCAACAACACATCACCTGAAGCGACGATTGTCTGCTCCTGATTGCTGAGATTGACAAACACTTGAATCGTTTCTTCGCCGATGCGTTCATAGCCTATGACCGCATCCGCCGTTTCCACTGGTGAGAAGGCGCCATAGATCAGTGTTTTACGATAAGCTGAGTGATTTCTCAACTGAATCATCTGTTGATAATAGGAAAAAATCGAGTCTGAATGATTCATTTGATCCGCCGCATTGACCGCTGCCTGATCCCCCGTCAATTTCAACCAAGCATTGCCTGATTTATTGAAGCCGGCATTTGTCGAAGCATCCCATTGGAACGGCGTCCGGTTGTTGTCTCTTGAACGCTGATTGACAAAGGTCAAGGCCTCTTTTTCAGAGAACCCTTCTAATAATGAGCGATGGTAATTATCGATGCTTGAGACATCATTGAAATCATCGATCGTTGTTCGCTGAAAGTTTTTCATGCCGATTTCCTGTCCTTGATAGATAAAGGGTGTGCCTCGTAAAAAGAAGAACAGTGTCCCTAAAGATTTAGCGCCAATCTCGTTTTGATACGTTTCATCCGTAATGTATTTCGATAAGGACCGCGGCTGATCATGATTTTCTAAAAAGTTTGCGCCCCACCCGCTTGACTGGATCGCCGACTGACTTTTGAATAGCAGCTCTTTTAGATCTTGCGGCTGCCAATTCGTTCGGCGGAACCATTCACTGCCATTTTCTACATCGATATCGGCATAATGAAAGTCAAAAATCATATTGAAATAGCCGTCTTCGCCAATGTACTGATCGTACTGCTCATAGGGAACACCTGGTGCCTCACCGACACTCACGCATTCATAATTTTGAAAGGTTTCACGATTGAGCTCTGCTAAAAATTTTTCGATTCCTGGACGATTTCTCGTTTTATTCTTCACGCTGCCTAACCCATCGCTGCCATCGACCGGGACATCGCCGTAATCTTGATCTTTTTTTACAAAGGTGATGGAATCAATCCGAAAACCTGCGATCCCTTTAGACAGCCACCAATTGATCATGTCATAAATTTCCTGCCTCAACACAGGATTTTCCCAATTTAAATCCGGTTGTCTTTTATCAAAGGTATGGAAGTAATAGGTATTTTCTTCATTTGGAACAGGCTCCCAAACACTGCCGCCGAAAATCGACCGCCAATTATTCGGCGGGTTGCCGTCTTTCCCCTTTTTAAAAATATAGTAGTCACGGTATGGACTCTCCGCATCTGCCAACGCCTGCTGGAACCATTCATGCTCATCCGAGGAATGGTTCACCACAAGATCCAGAATAAGCTTGATCCCTCTCGCTTTTGCTGCTTCGATCAGTTCCGTTAAGTCCGCCATCGTGCCAAATTCTTTTTGGATACCTTTATAATCAGCTATATCGTAGCCATTATCAACCATTGGCGAAGTAAAAATCGGACAAATCCACAACATGGTCACACCAAGCGCGTCTAAATAGTCCAGTTTTTGTGTGATCCCTTTGATGTCACCGATCCCATCTCCATCACTGTCATAAAAACTTTTCGGATAAATTTGATAAACGACTTCTTCCTTCCAGAAATTCTGAGCTTCCTTCTTCAACGGTGTATCCTTCAATATCATTTCCATGAATTTCTCTCCTTTTTGTGGTATCGATACCACATTTCTTTCAAAAAAATCTGCTTAGGCAGATTTCCGTATAATCAATTTTAATGCCAATTCTGTTTCATCAAGCTGATAGTCTTTTTCTTCCATTTTGGCGATCAGCCAATTCGTGGATTCTTTCCCTAATGCTTCTACAGGCTGCGCGATCGTTGTCAACGGTACGGCCAGCATTCCTGTGAAGGGTTGATTATCAAAGCCCATGATTGCTAAATCTTCCGGCACTCGTTTGCCCTTTTCGAGATAACGTTCCAAAATACCGCTCGCCACCTCATCACTACTAGTAAAAACAGCGTCGGGGCGGTGGTCTTCTGGTAAGGACAATAGCTTGTCCGCCACTCGCTTTCCGTCCTCGATCGTATGGACTTGCTTAAAGATCCAGTCGATTTTCATTGAAAGCTGATGGCTACTTAACGCCCGTTCAAATCCTTCGGTCCGCGAATTTCCGTGCCCGCCTCGCGTCAACGTCCCGCCTGTACAGTAGGCGATCTTTTGATACCCTTTTTTTATTAAATAATCCGTTGCTTCAAAGCTCGCAGCCTCCTGATCAGTGTAAACCTGCGGAAGATCCGATCCCGGGATTTGTTCATTGCAGAGAACGATGGGACCATACTCGCGATACGCTTCAATGATTTTGGGATCGCCTTCGATGGAACACATGATCAGGCCAGCGATCACCTGCTGCTTCAGCATCTCAAGCATGTTCGTCTCCGCTTTTTTATCGTCATACGTCTGCATCACCAGCACATTGTAGCCATGGGAACGGGCACTCTTTTCAATCGAATCGACCAAGTGGGAAAAAAATGGATTAACGATACGAGAAACTAAAATCCCGATCATCGTCCCCTTCTTTGAGCGCAATTGCGTCGCCACAGAACTCGGTGTATAATCCAGCTCCGCCATCGCGGATTGAATCCGTTTCCGTTTGTCTTCAGAAATATACGGGTGATTGTTTAAATATCTTGAAACAGTTGAAACAGATAAGCCTGCTTTCTTCGCTACATCTTTGATGGTTGCCAATGTCTCACCGCCTTGTGGTATCGATTTCACAATTATCATACGATGTTTGAAACCGTTTGTCAACTAGAAACTCGAAAAAAATCTCCCTATCTTTCCTTTTTTCCTTCACTCCTAAAATGTATCTAAACCATTTACTTTCCTTTATAATAGAAGCAACTGAAATGGCGTTCCAAAAAAAGCTGCAGAAAGTGGGTTGTAACTTTGAAAAAGGAAGAAGGTAGTTCGTTGGCGATCGGTTTATCTTTGGGGTTGCTGTATGGACTTTTATTCGATAATTTAGCTTTAGGACTAGGACTAGGTGTTGCTTTTGGCGCATCGGGGGTCTTTGTCTCGAAGAAAAGAAAAAAATAAGCGCTATAAAAAGAAGTGCACTCCGAAAATCGCTGCTTTCAGAGTGCACTCTTTTTTTGGTGTTTTTAATTTTCCTGTTCACGATTTTGGGCAAGTTTCTCCGCGAATTGTTGTAAAAACGGCTCATAATCAACCGTTGAAAAATCAGTCACATCAAATTCAACTAGCGTACCCAATTGGAAATGGTTGTATCCTCGTGCTTCAATGATTTCTTGAAAGGCTTCTTGCGTAATCAAGTCATCCGCTTGTGTCCGATCTGCTAACACATCGCCAAAGTGATAGTGTGTCATGATGTGGCTCAAGTGACGGCTTGGCTCAATATCCCGAATTTTTCTTCGGGACCAAAGTTCATCAAAGTCGGCGACTAAGCGAATCGTCACCACCTCATAGCCGTAACGCTGCGCTAAATCCTCTAAATTCCCTTTTTGTTTATCACTGAAGGGATATTCAGAGACTACAAGGCGTTTTCCTGCCTTCATATACAGATCCAAAGCACTGTAATAGAATGCCCACACCTTTTTTTCCAGTTCTTTTTTCTCAACCAAATTTTCAAAACCGATAGTATCAGCGAAGATTTCCTTGCCTTCATCTGGTGTGACTAGGAAAAAATCTCCTAGTACCCGGCGCATTTCGTTGATCAAATAGGATTTCCCAGTTGCTGGACTGCCAGCGATCAAGATCAGATACTTTTTCATTTATTTTTGCATCGCCAACGGACTGTTCACATTCATGAACAAACCGATTTTATGTTTGACGATTTCTTTCACCGCTAAGTTCGCTGGGATCACGTTATGACGAAGGGATTTGTTCACTTCCGTTTCCCCAAAGGATTCCTTCGCCACCTTCGTCCAGTTGACTAACAGCTCTGTCCCAACATTGAATTTGCGAATCCCGTTATTGATCAGTTCTGGATAATCCTCTTCCTTCACACCTGTTCCTCCGTGAATCACTAAAGGCACGTCAACGACTTGATGAATCTCCTTCAACAATGGAATATTGACCTCTGTTTTTGATTTAAATTGCCCATGGTTCGTGCCAATGGCGATTGCCAACGCATCGATGTTCGTTTGCGCGACGAAGGCAACGGCATCTTCTGGCTTCGTGTAGACCTTGTCGTTCTCCGCCACAGAGATTCCTTCTTCTGTTCCGCCGATCGTACCTAGCTCGCCTTCCACCGAGACCCCTTTTGCATGCGCATACTCAACGACTGCTTTCGTTTTTGCGATATTTTCTTTAAAGGGCAAATGAGACCCGTCATACATCACGCTAGAATAGCCGGCATCGATCGCCGCCTTGATCTCATTGAAATCTCTTGCATGGTCCAAGTGCAAGGCAACGTCCACCAATTCAGTGTTGGCGATCTCTTTCACCACGGCCACCATCACATCATAGCCAATATATTTTGCCGTATCGATACTGGTTTGGATAATGATCGGCGAACCCATCTCTTTTGCTGCGCGGATCATTTCCGGCAACATCTCCAAATTATGAGTGTTGAACGCCCCAATCGTCATGTTTAATTCTTCTGCTGTTTGCGTTACTTCTTTTAGTGTTTTGTACATTTATCCGATACCTTCTTTTCATTTGATCGATCAGCCACTGATCGTTACTTTTTTGGCGATTTGTCGCATCTCATCCATTTTCCCCATGTATTTATCAATGCCTGCATCGTCTCCGTTACGTGCAGCTTCCGCCCGTTTTCCGTTGTAAAGACTCATTAATTTCTTGTACCCATCGCCGATCGTCAGCTTATGATCCAAACTTTTTTCTAACGTTTCGATTGCTGCATCGATTTGGTCCAACGCGGCATAAGTCAAGCCGAGTTTCTCATAGGCTCCAGCTATTTCCGTTTTTTCTACAGTCGCATCTTGCTCCAATGCGGCGATTTTTTCGATGAATTGATGCGCTTCTGTTTCTAGCCGCGCTCTTTCTTCTACTGAAAGTTCCTTCTTTTCTTCTATTTTTGCTGGTTTTTCTTTTTTCTTAAAAAAGCCAAACATCGCGAAACCTCCTAATTAAAACATTTTTAAGATCGGGCTA